>VGFC01000447.1 GCA_016869045.1 Armatimonadota bacterium | reverse complement strand
GCGTGTCGAGGTACTTGGTGTCCCCCGTCGCCTCGTACAACACGTTCAGGGCCATCATCCCGTACGACGTGCCCCACGCCAGCTCGCCATAGCCGTCGGCATCGTCGTCGGGCAGGCGATCGAGGCCGGCGAGGTTCTGTTCGGCGAGCGCGCAGAAGGCCAAGGGCGGGCTGTCTGCATGCCCGCACGCGCCGGAAGTAAGGATCACGAGGGTCAAGAGCGCAGTCAGCGCGGTGCCCTCCAGTCTGCAATATGGTGGAGGGGGCGCTCACCGATGCTGCGAACAACCGCGCCAGCAGTGTACGGAATGGGAGGCCCCCAATGCGTTCTCTTCCGATTCTTCTGCACACGATGGTGCTGATCCTGCCCATGGCCGCTTACGCTCAGGAGACCACCGTGCCGTTGCCGCCCGGCGAGACGCCGCTGTCGGATATCGGCGTCTACACGGTTGCCTACCAGTCCTACGGCGGCGAGGTCGTGACGATGCCGCCGTCGTGGACGGGCCACTTCGTCGATCCGAGCGGCATCTCGTACCTGCCCAGCGAGCAGGTCCTCGGCCGCAGCGCGATTCTGCTCCATTCCCCCTGGCGCGTGCCGCCGGGGAAGGTGTGGGTGGACTACCCGCTACGGCTGCCGGACGTGAAGCCGATCCGGCTCTCGTTCGGGATCGCGATGCGCCCCGATGTCGCGACGCCCGACAAGAGCGATGGCGTCACCTTCAGCGCCCACCTGATCGCGGACGGTCAGGGGATCGAATTGATCCGCGAACACTGGGCCAAGGCGGAGTGGAAGGACTTCCGCTTCGACCTGTCCGAGTGCGCCGGGCGGGAACTCACTCTGCGCTTGCAGACCGAGCCCGGCCCGGCCAACAGCCCGAGCTGGGATTACTCGTACTTCGGCGGCGCGAAGATCACTGTGGGCGAGGGGGGCGGCGGTCGCCAGGAGATGCTGAAGCGCTTGATGTCCGCCAAAGCCTACCAGGCGACGAAGGGCGCGTCGCTGGTGGCCCTCAGCAATCGCTCCGACCAGGGCTGCGCGCCGAGCAACTTGCTGCCCTGCAAGAACGCGATCGCGCAGGACGGTGACGGCTACCGCTTCACCTACCAGGGCGAGGACTGCCGGATCGTCTATCGCTACGAGCCGAAAACGGGCACCCTCGACGACTTCACCGTGCAGGTCGATGACACGCCCGCCTTCCAGCCTACGGTCGGCGGCGGCGTCACAATCCTGCCCGCGACCACACCCGTCGTTGACGTCGGGGGGATACGCAAGGTGCGCGCAACGCGCATCTCCCTCGCCAAGGACGGCAAGAGCGTCGAGGCCGTCTGGGGCTACTACTTCGCAGGCCAGACCTGCTCGGTCACCTGGACCTTCGGCATCCTCGGCAAGGCCCTGACCATCTCCGCGAAGTGCGACGAGCCGGTCGTCACCAACTTCTCCCTTGGCGGCGTCGGCGGCGCCGCCCTGCGGCGGACCATCGCGATTCCGTACATGCCTGCGGACTGGTCGCGCGGCTCCGTGAGTTACCTCTCGGCGCAGAACGCGTTCGTCTGCCGCTACCTCGACTGGACCGTCTCCCACTCCTCGCGCTGCCCGCAGGGCGAGTCGGTCTACGAGCCCAAGACCGATGGCACGCGCAACCCCCTCGTCGAGAGCGGCTACGTCGCGGTCTCGCCGAACGTGGGCGAGGTTCTGCCGAACATCCCCAATCCGGCGTCGCCCTACCTGGGCTTGCTCGGCCCGCGGATCATGCTCGACATCTGGGGCCATCACGAAGGGACCTACGCAGGCGACGCGGAGAACCTGCGCGCGCTGAAGGACAACGGCGTTGACCACGTCGCGATCATCCAGCATGTCTGGCAGCGCTGGGGGTATGACGTGAAGCTGCCCGACCACCTGCCTGCGGACCCGGCGTACGGCGGCGAGGAGGGGATGATCGAGTTCGGCAAGGCGGCCAACGAGTGCGGCTACGTCTGGTCGCTGCACGAGAACTACATCGACCTCTATCCCGACGCGCCCTCGTATGATCCGACGGCCCGCGTGCTGTTCGCGGATGGCAAGCCCTCGCCGGCGTGGTTCAACGCGGGGACGGGCGTGCAGAGCTTCGGGCTGAAGTGTAACCGCGCGCTCGGCTTCGCGAAGCAGAACTCGCCGATCGCCCACGAGCGGTATGGAACGACCGCCGCCTACCTCGACGTGCACACCTGCGTGCCGCCGTGGCATCAGCTCGATCACGAGGCCGATCAGCCGATGGCGGCGATGGCGCTGGCGAAGGTGAAGTACGATACGGAGCTGTTCCAGTTCGAGCGCGACACGCATGGCGGGCCGCTGTTTGGGGAGGGCGCCAACCACTTCTACTGGGCGGGCAAGGTGGATGGCGTGGAGGCGCAGGTCTCCGGCGGCGAGAGCCACGTGCCCTTCCTGGACCTCGACCTGCTGAAGATCCACCCGCAGATGGTGAACCACGGGATGGGCTACTACGAGCGCTGGTTCGATGAGGGCTACAGCGCGCAGTACGGGACGACCGTGGGCACCGTGGAGGACATCGACAAGTACCGCGCGCAGGAGATGGCCTACGGGCACGCGGGCTTCATCGGCCATGTCTCGACCGACAACGTCCAGTGGGTTGCCAAGGAGCACCACCTGATGCACCCCGTGCAGGCGCTGTACGGCACGGGCAAGCCCACCGAGATCGCCTACGAGATCGACGGGCAGTTCGTCCCCGCGAGCATCGCGCTGGCGATTGGCGAGCAGTGGCGGCAGCGGATCACGTACGACAGCGGCCTGCGGCTCTGGGTGAACTGGGCGAAGGAACCGTGGGTGGTCGAGGGCCGCACGCTTCCGCAGTGGGGCGTCCTGGCGTTGGGGCCTAACACGGAGGTCACGACCTCGCTCGTGGGCGGCAAGCTCGCGGACTACGCCGAGTGCCCCGAGTACCTCTTCGCCGATGCCCGCACGTCCTTCAACATGCCGTACCTGCAGAGCCCCAAGGCCATCGAGCCGAAGCTCGCGGACTTCGCCTACCTCGGCGAGGGCAAGATCCGGGTGACGTACCAGTGGGTCATCAACGACGCGCTCGACGATGACTACAACTGCTTCGTGCACTTCACCAGTCCGTCGGTGGACTCCAGCCGCGGCGGCATCGTCTTCCAGCAGGACCACGGGACACCCAAGCCCACGAGCCAGTGGAGGCCCGGCGAGACGCTGACCGATGGGCCGTACGAGATCACCGTGCCGCCGGACTACGACACGTACGACCTTGTCATCGGCCTGTTCAAGGGCCCGCGCGTACGCCTGAAGGGCATCGACGACGGCGGCTCGCGCATCCTGATCGGGCGCCTGATGCTGAAGCGCGAGAACGGCAAGATCACCGACATCACCCTCGGCGACCTCAGCGCCGACGCGGCGAAGCAGCAGGCCTCGCGGGCGGACTTCACAGCGAACCTCAACCCGCCGGGCACGTGGGTGGACTTTGGCAAGGTCGCGACCGACGGTTCGGTGAAGGTCAACCTGCGCGGAGACAGCCTCACCGTCTTCCCCTACCCGCGCGACAAGGCGTTCAAGGTGGCCCTCGACACGCAGCGCATCCTGCCGCGAGTGAAGATCGACTTGGGCAAGATCACGGTCCACGCCCTCGCCGCCGGCACGCAGACCGACATGGGTGCGGTCCCCTCGCAGATCGAGAAGGGCCGCGTCGTCTTCGAGGTCGGCACGGCCGGGGCGGGAAGGTACGTCGTGACGTGGTGACAGGAATGCGGGGACATGACCCAATTCGGTCGCATCGAATTGGGATCGTGTCCCCGCATTCCGAACGGAGGCGCACGATGCCCTACCGCGCAGTAATCCCCATCTGCATCGGAGTGATGACGCTGATGTCCTGCAGCATCCACGCACAGGCCGACATCCCTCGTCCCGAGCACCCTCGCCCGGACTTCGAGCGCGCGACGTGGGTGAACCTCAACGGCCCGTGGCAGTTCGAGATCGATGCGCAGGGCGACGGGGAATCGCGCGGCCTCACGTCCGGCAAGGACCTCAGCGGCACGATTCTCGTGCCCTTCTGCCCGGAGAGCAAGCTCTCGGGAATCGGCAACACGGACTTCATGGTCCACACGTGGTACCGCCGGCAGTTCACCGTCCCGGCCGCGATGCAGGGCAAGCGGCTGCTGCTGCACTTCGAGGCCGTGGACTGGCACGCGCGGGTGTGGGTGAACGGCAAGTTCGCCGGCGAGCATCGCGGCGGGTACTCGCCCTTTGCGCTGGAGATCACCGACCTCGTGAAGGATGGCGACAACGAGGTCGTGCTCCATGCCCGCGACGACACGCGCTCCGGGATGCAGGCCACCGGCAAGCAGACCCACGGCGTCAGCGAGGGCTGCGTCTACACGCGCACGACCGGCATCTGGCAGACGGTGTGGCTGGAGGCCGTCGGGCAGACCTACCTGAAGGAGTTCTCCCTCGTGTCCGACCTCGACGCCGGGCGCGTGCTCTTCTCCGGCAAGCTCGATGGCGACACCAAGGGCGCGAAGGTGAAGCTGACCGCCTCCGCCGCAGGCAAGCCGGTCGCCGAGCAGACGGTCGCCGCCGCCTGGCACACGAATGCGGAGGTGACGCTCAAGGACCCGAAACCGTGGGCGCCGGGCAAGCCCTTCCTCTACGACTTCACCATCGAGGTTCTGCGCGACGGCAAGCCGATCGACTCGGTGAAGACCTACTTCGGCCTGCGCAAGGTCAGCATCCAGGGCAATCGCTTCCTCATCAACGAAAAGCCCGTCTTCCAGCGCCTGGTCCTCGACCAGGGCTTCTACCCGGACGGCATCTACACCGCGCCGACGGATGAGGCGCTCAAGCACGACATCGAGCTGTCTATGGCGGCGGGCTTCAACGGCGCGCGGCTGCACCAGAAGGTCTTCGAGCCCCGGCTGCTCTACTGGGCCGACAAGCTCGGCTACCTCGTCTGGGGGGAGTACCCGAGCTGGGGCCTGAACCTCGGCAACGCGGAGGCGGTCGGCTGCGCGGCGCAGGAGTGGAAGGAGATCGTCCTCCGCGACCGCAACCACCCGAGCGTCATCGGCTGGTGCCCGCTGAACGAGACCGCCGGCGGCGAGCACCCGGCCGCGATGCAAGCGCTCCTCTCCACGACCCAGACGATGGACCCCACGCGCCCGTTCCTCGATACGAGCGGCTACGTGCACTTGTACCCCGGCACCGACGTGTACGACTGCCACGACTACGACCAGAACCCCGCGAGCTTCAAGGCGCGGTTCGAGATGTTCGGCCTCACGGGCACGGACCCGTGGAACAACAACGCCTCCGACCCCCGCAGCGCCTATCGCGGCCAACCGTACTTCGTCAGCGAGTATGGCGGCATCTACCTGAAGACCGACCGCGACACCGGCGTCGCCGGCTGGGGCTACGGCCAGGCGGACCTCAACGAGTACCTCGCGCGCTACAAGGGCCTGACCGACGTGCTGCTGGACAACCCGAACATGTTCGGCTTCTGCTATACCCAGCTCACCGACATCGAGCAGGAGCAGAACGGAATCTACTTCTACGACCGCGAGCAGAAGTACGACCCCGCGCTGGTGAAGGCCATCAACGAACGCCCCGCCGCCTACGAGACCCAGGGGCCGCGCATCAAGCAGCTCACCTGGCGCACGCTCGTTCCCACTTCCAAGGACGCGCCGCAGGACTGGCGCTTCACCACGACCGCCCCGCCCGAGGGCTGGGAGAAGCCCGGCTTCGATGACAGCGCCTGGCAGACCGGCAA
>VGFC01000446.1 GCA_016869045.1 Armatimonadota bacterium | reverse complement strand
GCATACTATCTCAACCCTGTCAAGCATAAACTTATACTCTACATGGGTACCAAATCGCAGGCCAATCAGCCCAAAAGCCCCAGATCACAGGCCAAACACCCCCTCAGATCGGGGAACTTCGGGCTAGTCGGCGCCGGCGCCCTGGAAGGGCCTGATGACTTGCAGACCGACGCTCGCCTCTTCATGCTGACGCCGACGGCGGTGCGGCTCGTGGAGTGCACGAAGTGGGGCACGTGGCTCAAGACGGACCAGCCGGTGTCGGTGGAGATCGACCTGGAGGCACGCACCGTTCGGCCCTCGCGAGGCAGTCAGGCTGAGGTGAAGCTCTCCGACGCCGCCTACGACGCCGCGCGGCAGGCCGTGGGCGAGGTGCTCAACCGGATGGCCCAGGCCCCGCCCGAGGTCCGGCCCGTCCCTCCGCCCGCCGAACCAGCCATTCCCCAGGCCAAGATCTCCTGGGAGACCAAGCCGCTGGCCGAGGGCGCAGTGAGGTTCATCCGCAACGCCGACGGGATCCAGCCGGGCGCCGTCGTGGCGGCGGTCGGGCCGAAGGCCGTCTGCCTGGACACAGGCGGCAAGGTACTTTGGGAGTTCGCCGCCCAGGGAACGGTCAACGACGTCTGGGTGGCCGACCTGGACCGACCGGACAGGACGCTCTACGCGCCGGGTCCCGAGGTGCTGGCGGCCTCTGACGATGAGAACCTCTACGTCCTGAGCGCAGCGGGGGAGAAGCTGAAGGAGCTGCACATCGACTACCCGCTACGCGTCGGTCGCAGCAGCATCCGCCAGCCGCGGGTCAGCAACGTGCTCGTCGCGGACCTGGAGGGCAAGGGAGAGCCGAGCATCATCGTCGGCACCCTCAACGGCAACCTCGCGCGGCTGAATGCGGCTCTGGAGAGGCAGTGGATTCACGACGAGATCGAGCACGGCACGCGGGAGATCAAGCTCGCCGACCTGAACGCCGACGGGGAGCAGGAGATCCTGGTGGCGAACAAGTACGGGGCGGTCGAGGTCTTCACCGGCGACGGGGGCGAGATGCGCGGCGTGTACTCGGAACTGGGTGACGTGGAGTTCGCGGTCGGCGACATCGACGGCGACGGGACGCCCGAGATCCTGAACGGGTCCTCCACCGGCGCGTTCTGCTGCGCGAAGCCGCAGGGCGACGTGCTGTGGCGGTTCAGCAACTACGGCTACGCGGCGTACGACGTGGAGATCGCGAACCTCGACGGAGCGCAGCGGGCGGTCGCGGCCTCCGAGACGGGCTACGTGTACGTCCTTGACGGCAGCGGCAACGTCGTGAGCCAGGCGCTCCTCGGCCCGGCGGTTCGGCGTCTCGCCTTCCTGCCGGCGGAGGCGGATGGGAAGCAGATCGCGGTTGCGGGCTGCGATGGGGGAGAGGTCTACTTCCTGTCGCCCGACATGAGACGGCTTGCCGTGACGCAGGCCGGCAGCCGCGTAACGGCGATGGCGGGGGTGAAGGAGGCTGTGGTGGTCGGGCTGGGGGATGGGCGGATCATGTCGATCAAACCGTAAGAGGGTGTATGGGAGACACGGCGTGGGGCGTGATGAATCACGCCCCTACATGACGGCGATGAATCGTGCCCCTACATGACGGCGATCTGCGGTCGTTTGTGGTGTAGGGGCGCCATTCATCGCGCCCGCTCGTGTAGGGGCGCCATTCATGGCGCCCACCCACGCTTCTCCACACGCCCCAAGGAGCGGCGCTCATGTGGAAGCTCGGGATCGGCCTGCTGACCGTCTTGTCCGTCCCCGGCGCAGCGTGGAGTCAGGAGGCCTTCGATGAGGGGCTCGACGGGCCGAACCTCTCCAATCGCTGGACCTGGTCGGTGCCGGTTGCAGGACCGACGACCTCGCTCGCGGAGCGTCCGGGCTGGCTGCGGATTCGCATCCCTCAGACGGCGACCGGCTTCAACCACTGGGTCGGCCTCTACGAGGCGCCGCTGCTGAGTGCGCCCGTTCCCGGCGGGGACTGGGACGCAGAAGCCCATCTGCAGCTCAGCGAGCGCGGGCCGGATAGCACCTTCCACGTCGGCTTCGCAGTGGTGTTCACGCCGGAGCGCCTGTTGACGCTCGGCCCGTTCCGCGCGCCGCAGTTCGGGGCGCCGGAGCCTGAGGTCTGGCTGGAGCCCACGGGGCGCGGAGCCTTCCGCAAGGCGGGCGCGCCGGCGGACGACATCTGGGTGCAGTTCCGCAAGCGCGGCTGGCGGTATGAGAGCTTCCTCAAGCGCGCCGCCGACGCGCAGTGGCAGCCCGTCGGCGACTGCAGCAGCGCCGATACCCCTCAGGGGATCGGCATCCTCGGCAAGACCTTCGGCAGCGGGCAGGCGGTCGTGCTCGACGTGGACTACGTGCGCGTCAGCACGGTTCCGACTCAGGCCACTCCGAAGCCGGGGCCCGCCACGGTGCGAGTGAACGCGGGCGGCGACCTCGCGCGGCTCAACCCCCGCCGCAACGGGCAGTTCGTGGAGCTCATGCACCGCTGCTTCTACGGGGGCTTCTGGGCGGAGATGCTCCAGAACCGCAAGTTCACGGGCGAGGTCTCGCCGGAGGGTGTCATCGAAGGCTGGCAGCCCGTCGGCGCGGGGGAGGGCGCGGTCTTCTCGCGCGACAACAGCGTCTACTACGCGGCCGCACAAGCGCAGCGCATCGAGTGCCCCGGCGATGGCAGGGAGCACGGCATCCGGCAGGGCGGGCTTGAGTTGCGCAGCGGCGTCGGCCTGGTCGGGCGCGTGGTGCTGCGTGGCGAAGGGCTCAGCGGCCCGGTCAGCGTCTCCGTCAGAGCGCAGGACAAGATGCTGGCCGAGAAGCGCTTCGAGGTGGGCGCCGACTGGAAGACCTACGAGTTCCGGTTCGAGCCGCCCCTTCCTGGGTTCGACAGCTTCGCCATCGCGACCGAGGCCAAGGGCAAGCTGTGGATCGGTTGCGCCTCGCTGATGCCCGCGGACAACCTCGACGGCTTCCGCGCGGACGTGATCGAGCTGTGCCGGAGGATGCACATCCCCAGCCTCCGCTACCCCGGCGGCAACTTCGTGTCCGGCTATCACTGGGAGGATGGCATCGGCCCTCGCGACCGACGCCCGCCGCGCTGGGATCGCGCGTGGAGCGAGTGGGAGTGGAATGACATAGGCACCCACGAGTACTTCCGCCTGTGCGAGCTGCTCGGCTGCGAGCCGTACATCACCGTGAACGCCGGCGAGGGCACGCCGACCGAGGCCGCGGCGTGGGTCGAGTACGTGAACGGCGCCGCCGACACGCCGCAGGGCAAGCGCCGCGCCGCGAACGGGCATCCGGAGCCGTTCCGCTGCCCTCTCTGGAGCATCGGCAACGAGATGTACGGCAACTGGCAACTCGGCCACGTCGATGCGACGAAGTACGCCATCCGCACGGTTGAGTTCGCGAGCGCCATGCGCGCGGTCGATTCCGACATCGAGCTGATCGTCAACGGCGTCGAGGGGCCGAACCCGTGGAACGCGCGCATGGCCGAGGTCGCCGGCCAGGCCGTAGACTACCTCTCGGTCCACCACTACACGAGCGACGACCCGCAGCGCTCGCCGCTCGACAACTACGGCCGCATCGTCTCGATGCCGCTCTACCTCGAGGGGATGCTCAACCGCACCTACGACGAGGTGCACATGCCGCTCATGTTCGACGAGTGGAACGTCTGGACGAACCTCGCAAACCAGCAGGGCTACGAGGACTTCTACCAGCTTCGCGACGGGCTCTACGCGGTCGGCGTGCTGAACGCGCTCGTCCGCCTCGGCGACAAGGTCCCCGGTGCGCACCTCGCCCAGACCGTCAACGTCCTGGGCGCCATCCGCACGAACAAGACGCAGGCCGTGGCCTCGCCCATCGCCCTCGCCTTCCAACTCCACACCGAGCACGGCGGGCCCTGGCGCGTGCCCCTCAAAGTCGACACGCCGAAGCTCGCGCTCCCCGGCGCCGACGGCGACCTGCCCCTCGTCGATGCCGTCGCCATGCTCTCCGAGACCAAGGACACGCTCCACCTCATCCTCATCAACCGCCACCCAACCGACGACATCCCGTGCAGCCTGACCCTCGACGGCTTCACGCCAACCTCCGGCACCCTCACCACCATGGCCGGCCCCTCCTACGACTCGATCAACACCTTCGAACAGCCGGACACCGTCAAGCTGGAGACGAGGGACCTGGCGAAGGCGGAGTGGAAGCAACTCGTGCTGCCGAAGCACGGTGCGGCGGCAGCGACGCTACGTCGTTAGTCGCCAGGACTGCCCCATTCCTGCCAGCGCCACTCACCTGCGAACGTGCGGCCACCCATATCCGTGGAGACCGCAGAGAGACGCACGAGTGCGCTGGGCAAACCGGCAGTGGCTTGCGGGTGAGAGTCCCGCCCGGCCAAAGCGGTAGCGCGCAGGCCGGAACCGAGTCTTGCGGGCGCGGCGGTAACGCCGGGTCCGAAGCGTAGACAGGGGGCGCGTTGGGGAACAACTACTCAAGCCTTGCGGAAACACGGAAACAGTGGGGCGGGCATTCCTGCCCGCCAGCGGGGCGTGGCGGGCAGGAATGCCCGCCCCACTGTTTCCGTACCTGCCAAAGGCTCAGTAGGTAGCGCCTGAAACCCGAAGGTCGCGGAGGCCGAGCGGTTTCGTGTCCGCGAAGGCAGCATGTGTCCCGCCGATATGCGAGGCGGGATCGCTCCACCGGAGTCTGAGAGGGTGTATGAGAAGCACGGCATCGGGCGTGATGAATCACGCCCCTACACGGGGGCACGATGAAGATTGTGTTGACAAAGGCATTGTCGGGATTGGTATCCCGATCTACGAGCCACGTAGAGCGCGTAGGAGAGGGTTCTTCCTTTGACGGGGCCCTTTCTCAACATAATGTGAACTGTGCGACTGGATAACGGCGATATACGGTCGTTTGTGACGTAGGGGCGCGATTCATCGCGCCCAATCGTGTAGGGGCGCCATTCATGCCGCCCGGCCACCCTTCTCATACACGCTCTGAGACCGTTTCACGGGCGCAAGGCGATTGTCGGGACCACCGGACCCGGTTCACGGCGCTGCTGCACCACGTGGACGTGGCGAGTCTGCGCCGGTCGTTTGATCGTCTGCGGCGTGAGGCGAGTGCGGGCGTCGATGGGCGGACGGTGGCCCATCACACCACGGAACTGGACGCCAACCTGGCCGCGTTGGGCTCGCGGGTGCACTACGCCGATTATGGCGTAACGCGTGACTTCCCGTGGCTGGCCCGCCTCTGCTACGATGTGCGACGCCTCTGGTACGACGTGCTGCGTCGTCGAGACGGGCGCCGCCGACCGAACTGGGCTCGTCTTGGCACGCTGCTGGAGCATTTCCGCTTGCTCCGGGCGCACATCACGCACTCCCGGCTCCCGAAGACCGACAGTCTCGGGTGACCCTCCAGAAGAGCCGAGTCCGGCGAAGCCGCACGCTCGGATCTATCAGGGCGAAGCCGAATGGCTGAGCTACTCGACAAGACACCAAGGGGGAACGGCAGAGGCGACGGCGTGCGCGCTGGGAGCGCGCGGTCCCAGGGAACGGCAGAGGCTGCCACCCCGGCCGGCGAGACGCCGGCGGTCCCAGGGAACGGCAAAGGCGGCCACCACAGCCGGCAAGGGTGCCGGCGCTCGTGCGCCTCGCGGCGCATTCATCCAGCGGGTTAGAGTCCCGCCGGAGGTACTCGTGTGAAGGGCAAGCCTCCGTAGCCAACAACACAGAAGCGGCAGCCGCCGTCGGTGAGGGTTGGCGGT
>VGFC01000445.1 GCA_016869045.1 Armatimonadota bacterium | reverse complement strand
GTCGTGTCGTGCCTGCTGGCGACCTTCGTGCGCCTGCTGACCGAGAGCCGCGTGGCGGGGCTGGTCGCCGGGCTGTTCGCTACGAGCGGACCGGTGGCCGGGAGGATCGTCGGGCACGTCTCGCCCCGCACCGATGTGATGTGCGCCCTCTTCCTCCTGGCCGCCCTGATCTTCAGCCTGCGATGGCTGCGGACCGGTCGCCGCCGCGATCTCCTCGGCGCGGCCCTGATGGCGGCGCTGTCCGGGTGCTCCAAGGAAACGGGCGTCCTGCTCGCCTTCCTCCTGCCCCTGGTTCTGTGGAGCGTGCGTGCGCCGCTGCGCCGGGCGGCCGTCCTGTCCGGCGTGGTCATCGCAGTGCTCGCCGGATGCTGGCTCCTGCGCAGCGCCGCCCTACACATGTCGCCTCTTGACCTCCGGCCCCCCGTTCGGCAGTTCCCCGCCCAGTCCAGGCTGGGCGTGTTCCTGGACGTAGTGCTTCCGGTCTATCGCGACCGGTTCTTCTACCGGTCGGTGTCCGCCATCGCCTTCCTGACGCCTTGGCCGTGGCGCGTCGTCCTCGCCGACCTCATCGCGCTCGCGCAGTGGGCGTTCACCGGGCTGTTCCGACCTCGCCTGCTCGTGCTGGGCGTGCTCTGGAAGGCGATCACGGTCTGGCCCGTCCTGGGCTACCTTCTGATCGCGCGACACTATCACTACATCCCCGACCTGGGGGACGGTCTCCTCTACGGCTGCGCCGCCGCGTACGTGTGGAGTCGGATCAGGAAGCACCTCCGCAGAGAGCCCGCGCCGTCAGAGGGCGATCTCTCAGAGCGTGTGTGAGAAGCGGGGGCGGGCGCCATGAATGGCGCCCCTACATGCGGGCGCGATGAATCGCGCCCCTACACGGCAGATACCCATGTGCCGCCGTCATGTAGGGGCGCGGTGCAGATTGTGTTGAGAAAGGGCCCCGTCAAGGGAAGAACCCTCTCCTACGCGCTCTACGTGGCTCGTAGGTCGGGATACCAATCCCGACAATGCCTTTATCAACACAATCTTCATCACGCCCATGTCTAGGGGCGTGGTTCCTCACGCCCGCATGTAGGGGCGCGATTCATCGCGCCCACGTGTAGGGGCGTGGTTCATCACGCCCAATGCCGTGCTTCTCATTCACCCTCTCAGAGGCGCCCCGCTGACCTCCAGTACTCATACTCGTACGGCCATTCCTCGCGGCGGAAGGCGACGAGCTGCTTCATGCGCTCGTGGAAGGCCGCGCGTTCGGCCTGCTGGTCGGGAAAGGTCTGCTGCGCTTCGGCCGCGGCGACGAGCTTCGCGCCGAGGGAGGCTGCGGATACCAGCAGCTTCGTGCGCGAGTCCTCGTCAAAGAGCTGGCGCCCCTCGGCGCCCACGCTGCCGACGGTCCAGCAGCCCAGCGTGCGCAGGAAGCGCAGCATGTAGGCCTCGACCTCCTCGCTCCCGCTACCGCCGGACGTGACGACGGCCGCCGCGTGCTTGCCCTCCATGATCTGCAGGTGCAGCGGCCCGCAGCAGCGGTCGAGCACGGCCTTCATCTGCGCGGAGACGCTGAAGATGTAGTTCGGGCTGGCGAGCACAATGGCGTCCGCATTGAGCATCGCCAGGAGGATCTCCGGGAAGTCGTCCTGGATCGAGCACTTGCCGGTCTTGTGGCACGCGTCGCAGGCCCGGCACGGCGCGACTTGCTTCTCGCTCAGGGAGTACACAGTCACCTCGGCGCCGGCCTCCCTCGCTCCATCCAGCAGGCCGGCTAGCACCTGCCCCGTGGTCCCCTTCATCCCGTGTGGGCTGCCCAGGATGGCGGTGAGTCTCATGGCTCGAGGCCTCCCCTCAATCGGCTGGCGCGCGAGGCGCGACGCGCCCTTCGCCGGCGCGGCGTGCGCCGCCTCCCAAGGAGGAGGACCCTCTCACCCGTGGGGAAACGCGCGCCCATGCGACCTGCCTGGGTGCTCATGTTTGCCCTGTCATCGGCGGCGACCAGCCAACCGCGAGGGCTCTGGCTGACGCCGCGCAAGGACCCGACGAACCAGGCGCGGGCGGATGTGCGTGCGGCGATGACCGCGGCCCCCCGGGAAGTGTGGCGGATGCCGACCGGGGGCGAGGTCCTGTATGCGCAAGACGTCCGCGTGAACGGTAAGCCCTGCGGCTTCCTGCAAGTCGGCTCGATGCTGGAGCTATCCACGTGGCGCGGCGAGCGCCTCTGGCAGCGGCCCAAACTCGGCGCAGGGCTCGTGCTTCGGGTCGAGGACCTCAACGGCGATGGTCGAGCGGAGGCCCTCGTGCGGACGGATGTGCGCACCATCGTCCTGATCGACGTGGCGAGCGGGGAAGTGCTCTGGTCGTGGCAGTCGGCGCCCTCGACCCAGATCATCGGCCACGCCTTCCTGCAGATGCCCGGGGGTTGGCGGTTCTACTGTTTCCCAAGCTACTCCCTCGACGGGTTCTGCTTCGACTTCGGCGGAGGCGCACGCGAGCCGAAGCTGCTGTGGCAGCAGACCTACGCCGGCAAGTATGACGCGGGCTTCGGGCCGAACGTCGTGCTGGCCGACATGGACCGCGACGGGAAGACGGACCTCGTCGTGAGCGGCAAGGGGCCGAGCGTGTCGCAGCTCGTGCTCGATGCCGACACGGGCGCGGTGAAGATGGAGGCCCACCATGAGCTGGATGGCTGGGGCCGTCCGTACGGGCTGTTACACGTGACGGACCTCGACGCGGACGGACTCCCGGATGTGGTGATGGTGTGCTGCCAGGTCGAGGAGTACCTCTGCGTCGTGCGCAACGTGGAAGGGAAGCGGCTGGAGAAGCTGTGGGGGAGGTTCATCGAGAAGGACTGGCCGACCGACGAGAAGGAGCTACGGCCCCAAGTGACCTCGGTGGCCGACCTGCGTGACAACGGTCGGCCGGAACTCGTGGTGGGCGTGTTCGAAGCCGGTCAGTGGCGCACGCTGGTCATCGACCCCCTACAGGGCTTCGAGGCGCAACGGGCGGCGTTGGAGGGGCTGTACTTCTGGGGCTGCCATGACCTCACGGGCGACGGCCGGCCCGAGGTGATCGTCAGCCATGAGGCGAGACGGCGGCCGTCCCGCAGCACGACCCTCGTCGCGCTGGACGGCCCAACACTCCAGCCGGTGGCGACGCTCGATTCGGCCGCGATTCTCGACTCACCGGATTCCGAGACACCGCCGAACACGTACTTCATGGCCTTGAGGCGCAACCCCGTGCCGGTCGAAACGGCAGATGGCACGGTCGGGATACTGGTGCGGAAGCTCGACGAGGAGGAAGCGGCGGGAGTGTTCCTGTGGGGCGGCGCGCCGGGGCGAGGGGTCGCGTTGCACCGCGTCGCCGGGCCGGGTCTTGCACGCGTCCACCTGCACGGCGGTGAGCTGCTCTTCAGCGACGCGCGCGGGGGAGTGCAGAGGTTCGATGGGCGGCTGAGGCCGGTCGGGCGCCGGCTGACGACCAACGGGAGGGTCTGCCAGCCGTTGGTGTGGGAAGTGGGGGGACGGAGGGAGCTGGTGGTGGACATGGCTGGCGGGGAAGTAGCCGGCGGACGGCCCGAGGCGGGGGCGCTTCAGGGGATGTGGCGGGTGCCGGGGAGCTACCCGGCCCTGCACTTGGACGCGCAGGGCGTGGGCCGGCTCGCGGCGGCCGACCTGTCGAACCCGGACCAGCCGACCGCGCTCATCTACACCGCGCCCCTCGGGCCGAGCGCCGAACCTCTGCGCGTGCCGTTGGCGCAGCCCCTGTACGCCCGGGCCGCACTGCTTCCGTACGGGGCCGAGTACCGCCTGCTCGCGAATCTGCAGACGGGAGTGCACACGTTCGTGCTCGCGACCTACGATTCGGGCGGGAGCCTGCTGTGGGAGGATCGCGGCAGCGGCGCGTATCCCAACGCGGCGGCGGCCGGCGACCTGGATGGCGACGGACGCGAGGAGGTCGCGGCCGACGACCACGGCGTCTACCGCGTGTATAACGCCGCGGGCAAGGTCACGGCCACACACCCGGGGTGGCCTCCGGCGTACAACCTGCCGATCGTCGGGCCCTTCGGACCGGACCGCAAGACGTGCGTATTGCGCTCGGCAGGCATCAATGGGATGGCGCTGCTCGATGCCGGTGCGCAGGTGCTCTGGTTCCGGGGGGCCCCCGTCTGGCGCTACTACCAGAGCGTGCCCGCCGTCGGGGATGTCGCCGGCGACGGCCGGTTGGCGCTGGGGATCGTGAGTGAGGATGGGCGGTTCGAGTGCCTGGACACCGCGAACGGCGAGCCGTTGTGGAGCGTGGACCTGGGCACGCCGCCGAGCCAGACCTCGGTGGTCGCGGGAGATGTGGACGGCGACGGCCAGGACGAGTTCCTCACCGGTCTGCCCGACGGAAGGCTGGTGTGTCTGGGACAAGGGCGAATCGTCTGGGAGAGGGAACTCGACGCGGCGGTCGCCAACCCCATCCTGGCTGACGTCGAGGGGGATGGGTTGGCGGAAGTGGTGGTGAGCACGGCCGATGGGCACGTGCGAATCCTGAAGTAGCAGCGGGCGCCCGCTGGGCCTGCCCACACGCCGGAGATGAGGAGCCGCAGACATGACGATGACCAGCATCGAACGAATGCAGAACACGCTTGCGAGGAGGCCCGTGGACCGCACACCGATTGCGGTCAGCCCGTGGGGTGCGACCGTGGCGAAGTGGCGGGAGCAGGGCCACATAGGAGCAGACGAGGACATCGCCGAGCACTTCGACCAGGACATCCGCAGCGGGGGCTGGCTGAACTCGGTGGTGGATCTGGATGCCCAGGCCGAGACCATCGAGGAGACCGACGAGACGATCCTGCAGCGCGACGGCAACGGCGCGGTCTTGCGGCGCCACAAGCTCCACGACAGCACGCCGGAGCACGTAGACTTCCGCGTGAAGGACCGGACGGAGTGGGAGGCCTGGGCGAAGCCGCTGCTCACGCAGTTCGACCGCCGGCGGATTCCCTTCGAGGGCTACCGGGATGCGAAGAGGTATGCCGCCGAGAAGCAGCGCTTCTTCTGCTGGGGCGGAGTCGCGCCCTTCGAACAGCTCCATCCGCTCTCCGGGCACGAGTACATGCTGCTGGGGATGGCGGATGACCCCGAGTGGGTCAAGGACATGGTGCAGACCTACACCGACCTCACGCTCAACCACCTGGAAGTCCTCTTCGCCGAGGAGGGCGCGCCGGACGGCATGTTCTTCTACGAGGACATGGGCTTCAAGACGCAGCCCTTCATGTCGCCCGCGGTGTACCGCGAGATCATGCAGCCGGGCCACGCGCGGCTGTTCGAGTACTCCCACTCCATCGGCTGCAAGGTCATCATCCACTCCTGCGGACATGTCGCGCCGCTCGTGCCGGGCCTCGTTGAGGCGGGCATGGACTGCCTGCAGGCGATGGAGGTCAAGGCGGGCATGGACCTGCCGACCCTCTTCCGCGACTTCGGCGACCGCCTCAGCTTCTACGGCGGCGTCGATGTCCGCTGTCTCATCTCCAACGACCGCCGGCGCATCGACGAGGAGATGGACAAGAAGATCCTCCCCGTCGTCACGGGCGGCGGCGGCTACGTGCTGCACTCGGATCACTCCGAGCCGCCGGAGATCGAGTACGAGACGATGCGCTACTTCGTCGAGCGCGGCCGCTACCTCGGCCGTAACGGCAAAGGCTGACGGCCTGAAACACGAAGAGCACGAAGAAGGCACGAAGACCGGCGAAGACCGTCCGGGTCTCCGGTCTGGCGTCGAGACCGGAGACCCGGACACT
>VGFC01000444.1 GCA_016869045.1 Armatimonadota bacterium | reverse complement strand
AGCTTCCAGGCGCCCTCGCCCATGACTTCCTTGACCTTGTCGATCGGGGTGCCCCATGGCCCGAAGGGGAACCAGTCCCACCAGCTCATCAGCTCGATGCAGTCGGTGTTCGGCTTGATGAAGTCGGTGCGGTAGGCGCCGTCCTTGTAGAGCATGTCGCCATCCCAGCCGGCCGCGATCATGTGCACGATCGGCCCGAGGCGCGAGGGGTACGGCCGGAACTTCCAGACGCGATGCGCCCAGGCGGCGTAGTCCGCCATCGGCTTCTTCCAGTCGCCCGCGTGCGCCCACAGGACCGCGTCCGCCGGCGCGAAGCTCTCGCCCGGGGCGCGCGTCCGACGCAAGTACTCGTAAGCGAAGCTCGTGCCCTCGACCGCCTCGAAGGGGTTCACAAACTGGTACTCCTCGGCCGCGGGCATGCCGAGTATCTGGCCGCCGAACTCCCCCTGTCCGGGCACGTGCTTCCTCAGGGCGAGGACCTTGTGCCAGCCCTCGGCGTCGTCGGCCCGGATCGCGAGGCCCCCGCCGCGCTGCGGGCTGTAGAGGTCCATCAGCTGGTACAGCGCCTCGTGGTCTCCGTAACCCCGCCGAATCGTTGCAGGCCGATCGCTGAAGATGCCGCCGCCCCACGGGAAGAAGTAGTAGTCATCCGCCGGCTTGTCCGAGACCGCCACCCCGGCGAGATGTGGGAAGGCGAGCTTGAAGTCGACAGGCGCGTTGCCCGCGTTGGCGAGCGACAGGCCGAGGCGGAGGCCCTCGTCATCGATGCCGACCTTCAGCGTGGCGGTTAGGGCGGGCTCGTCGAGCCGCAGCACTGCTGTCACGCTCTGCTGGCCGAGCTCGGTCTTCTCAATGCGGAAGTCACGCGAACCAGCGTAGCGCTTGCCGTCGACCTCAACCATGAACAGCGCGATGTCGTCCGGGTGCCGAACCATCTCGCAGGTCGTCCACTTGTTGTGGAGCGACACCATGCGCAGCTTCCCGCCCGCGGTCGAGAAACGAGCGCGGAGGTCATCGTTCTGGAACACGGCCTCCGAGCCCCAGCCACTGCATGCCGGCTTGAGCGTCTGCGGCTTGCCCACCGGCTGGGCGATGGCGGGCGCCATGTCCACCATGGGCGCAACGGGATGGCAGGACTGCACGCCCTTGAGGGTCACTTGCTTCAGCGTCACCGGCTGATCGGTCGCCTTGATGACGAACCCCGACGGCTTGAGCGTGCGCCCGGCGGGCAGATCGGCGAAGTACGCTGCCGGCCCGCGAACCGCCTCTCCCGGCTTGCCCTCAGCGTCGAGCCAGGCACACTCCAGCGGACCCGAGGCCTCGGCAAGCACCGACATCGGCGACATCAGGTCGAACGCGTCCTCCGTCCACTCCAATCGCGCGGACTGCCCGGGCTGCAGCGACAGGCCCTCCCCCGTCGCCTCGCCCTCGCGCGAGCCGCGGTAGAGGATCAACTTCGCCGGGTCATCGAGGCGGTCGTCGGTGCCCGGGCGCCAGACCGCCGTCACCTCCAGGCTCTTCGTGATGAGCAGCAGGCGGACCATGTACTCGCCGTTGCCGCCGGGGATCGTCAGGGCGTGCTGAGTCCACTCGTTGTTGGTGAAGGCCACGTAGCTGTTAGCCGGGGGAACGGTCGTGTCGATGCACAGGTACAGGTAGTCATCGCTCTTGTCACCCGGCGCCTTGCGCAGGATGACCTCGTTGACGCCCTTGGTGAACTCCTCCTTGGGCAGGATGAAGTCATACCAGCCGAACACGGGCGTGCGTCCGCCCACCCACGCCGGCGCGCCGCAGTTCGTGGGGTAGGTGTGGACCTTCCCGTTGAGCACGATCTCGAAGCTCTCATCGAGCCCGTTCTCGGCCGGGGCATCATGCCACGAGTAGTCACGCACCGCGAAGTGCGCGGAGAGCCGAACCTGCTGCGTCTTCTGCCACACGTCCTCCGGCACGTTCGTCAGGTCGAGCACCTTCTTGGCCTGGTACTCGGCCCTCACCTGGTGGGTGATGTCCAGGCTCATGTTGCGGGTCCACTGGCCACTATCGTCGCGGACGACGTAGACCCCATCGGCAACAGACTCGAAGGTCGAGGGCGCGGCCAAGCCGCCTGAGGCGACGCACACGAGGAGCCCGGCTGTCCAGGGACATATCATGGGAGAAAGCACCCCTTCCTACGAGTCCTGTGCCGACCCAGGACGTGGGTTCCATGCGAGTCCGCAGACTCCTTGGCCCGTGACACGCGCACGCGGGGCGAAGGGCGGCCCGCCTCTGCCGGCGAACGTCCCTGTTGACAGTCACGGCTGACGGACTATAGTGCAGCCAAGGGCGTCCGCGCGTGCTGTCTCCCGGCGGCGCGAGGACGCCTATTCGCGGACCGGGGGCCTACCCCTCGGGAGGGGCGGCGTCGCGGCCCATGCAGCAGCTCTATGACACTGTCAAGAGACTGGCCGACCCGTGCCTGTTGGCTGCGTCCCGTCGCCTCATGCTCAATGAGTTCGCGCGGGGCTTCGGGTGGCAACCGAGCGATCAGCTCCTTGGCCTGCCGGCGGACCGGGGAGTGGCAAACGCGCACTTGGTCGTGGAGCACGGACTCGAGGACACCGCCGTCCTGAGCTTCCTCACCTCCGAGCGGCGGTACCGTGATCTCTCCTACGGCGAGCAATTGCGGCTGCTCGGGGTCTCGTACAACAGCCTGGTAGACTGGCACATCCACGTACACCCCGACGAGGCCTCGTTTGTGTTCAACCGCACAAAGCCACCTACGGTGGTTGAGCGAGTCCCCCTCTCACGGAGCGAGCTTGGGTGCCTTCGACGCGAGTCCTTTGAGGGGGTCCTAGGGCAACGCCCCAGCCCGAACGTACCGGCGCTCGACGACGCCTTGGTGGCCACCGTCTCGTGGTGGCGCCGGAACCTCATGGGGCAGACGGACGCCGCAGTGTCGCCCGAAGCGCTGTCTGCGCTCTTCAACACGATCATCCTGGTGCGAGCGGCGGAGGACCAACGTCGCAGGACGAGCACCGAGGAAACGCCCGAGGGGGGACTTGAGGGAGAGCCCGACCTATTGGCCGCTTGGGACACGACGGAGTGGCGCGAAGCGTCACTGGGCGACCTACTCCTTCGGCGGCTCCACGCAGTGGTTGGGGGCCCGCCCCCGCCCGACTTGGTGGACGCCTCGCTGTTAGCCCAGTTTGACCTCCTGGACCGGGAGACGGGGGAAGCGCTGCTTAGGGACTTCTATGACAGCCGGTTCGCTCCCTACCGGTATGACTTCGCTCTCATATCCAAGCACGCCCTGAGCCGTATATACGAGCACTACGTCTCCGTACTACGGCTCGAGGAGTCACCGCAGGCACTTCTCCCTATATTCCACGACATCCCGGCGGAGGAGCGGGATAGAGCGCACGGCCACGTGTGGACCCCCCAGTTCGTTGCGCGTTTCTTCGCGCGCTATCTCCGCGAGCAGATGCCCCCGAGGGAGTTCCGAAACCTCCGAGCGGCTGATCCGGCGTGTGGGTCGGGCATATTCCTGCGGTCTCTGTTGGAGCTTCAGTGCGAGCACCTATACGAGGATAGGACGCGCACCGAGGTGCAAGGGATGTTCGAGAGAGTGCTGGGTGTCGACATCGATGCGAACGCCTGTCAGGCTGCCCGTCTGTCGCTCGCGCTTCTGCACTTGGTGGTCGCGGGGGAGGGCTTCCCCGCGCGACTGAACGTCCACACGTCGGAAGTCATGGACTACCTGACCAAGGAGCCATCGCTCAAGGGCGAGTTTGGGGCCGTGCTGGCGAACCCGCCGTTCGTGCCGCCAGAGCTGCAGAGCATTGAGCTACGCGAGCGAGTCAGGGCATACATGGCCACCGACGCGGGCGGGAAGGTCGACCTCTACCTGGTCTTCCTCCGGGCGGCCCTCGACCTCCTCGAACCCGGCGGGTACGGGCTCTTCGTGTTGCCCCGGAGCTTCCTACTCAGTCGCACTGCGCGCAGCATGCGCCTGCGCCTCCGCGATGAGTGCTGGATTCGGTGCGTGGTAGACCTATCGGCGGTGCCCGTGTTCGCGGACGTGGACTCCTACGTGGTGCTCTTGATCTTCCAACGGAAGCCGTCGACGGCCATTCCTCCCCCACGCGCCACTATGGTGAAGTGCCACGGGATGCCAAGTCTGGCGTTACAGGAGACGGTCGAGGGCCGGGCGAGCGAGACCGAGCTCTACAGCATCCACGAGGTTGGTCAAGACTACTTCGACAGGGACACGTGGCCTGTGCTCAGCCGAGCAGAAGCATCAACCCGGCAGAGGCTGGGGGAGCTGCGATCCCTGAGCGAGTTCGTGCACATCCGTCAAGGGTTCATCTCCGGAGCGGACGACGTATTCATACGGCCGCGCCGTGACATCCCCCCTGGCGAGGCTGAGGCCTACGTCCCGGTTCTCCACGACCGGGCCATGAGACCATACACCGTCCCGAGCAAGTCAGCCCTCCTCGTGTTCTACCCGTATGTCGACGAGAAGGCAATGGACGAGGAGACCCTTGCCGGGCGGTTCCCTAAGACCTGGGCATACCTCTGTGCGCATCGCGGGCAGCTTGAGCGCCGGAAGACCGTGGGGCGACATCCGTGGTGGCGCCCCACGTGGCCCCGCCAGCCCCAGAGCATGCTGCGCCCGAAAATCGTGACCCCCCACGTCGTCCTGACACCCCGGTTCGCGTACGACCGGAAGGGGCAGTACGCGGTCTCCCATGGCCCCTTCCTCTACCCGAGATCGGCGGAGGCCGAGGACGACGTGCTCCGGTTTTTCCTGGCCGTCCTCAACTCGCCGGTCTGCTACTGGCACATCGCCTCACACTCCGACAACTACGCACGAGGGTACGCCCTGCTGGAACCGAAGACACTTGGACCCACGCCCGTGCCCGACCCGAGCACCGTACCCACCAACATGATCGCAAGACTCCTTGACCTCGTGGACACACGGCTGGTCGCTGCGGAGCCAGGGGCGATTGCGCTGGAGGCCGAGATCGACGAGGTCGTGTCCCAACTGTACGGACTGTCGCCAGGTGAGAGGCGAGCCATGGGGCTTGGGCCGGGGACCTAAGGATGCTTAGCGCAACACGGGTAGATAGAGGCAAACGTTGGGAGGCCATGCGGCGAGTCATCGAGCCCCTGGCCAGTCCGGCCGTTCTGCGCAAGCTCCAACCTGCTGTCAGGAGTCCGAGCACCCGCTCCCTGAGGCTGGTTGCGTCCTACGGGGACGCCGAGCGCTTCCCCACGCGTGCCAAGGACGTCCTGGCCAGCTACCACGAGTCGTGGGAGCGCACTGGGGGTGGACGCTCGGAGCGGTGGGCTCTCACTGAGGCCTACCTCCACATCTACACTGTGCACCCGGAGACAGGCGAGCAGCAGGCATACCTCTTTGTCCACTGCGAGCCGTGTGCCCCCGACGAGCAGCCGTTCAAGCTCGGCCCTCACCTGCACATCAAGGCCGCCCCCGACCCGCTACCTCGCGCGCACCTCTGCCTCTTCCCGGGGCGCAACGCCACGATCCTGCAGGATCTCCAGACGCTGAACAGCGCGCTGGCGGACACTGCTCAGATGCTTGAGGAAGAGGTTCTCGAGCGCCTCCGCTAGAGGTACGGGGTGCCGCCCATGGAGCACTCCCCTACCCAGACACCATCAGATAGCCCAGATGGAACTCGTGGCCCTCGCTGAGTTCGTGCTTCTGATCAGTCACGGTGAGCTTCAGCGTATGCTCACCGGGCGTGAGGTCCGAGGCGATCATCGTGCTGTTCTGGCGGTTGAACTTGTAGGTC
>VGFC01000443.1 GCA_016869045.1 Armatimonadota bacterium | reverse complement strand
TGATCAACTCCACGAACGGCAACAGGTACTGCCCCTCCCGCACCAGGAACTCCGTCAGAGCCTTCCTGTCCCGCGTCTCAGCAATCTGGTATACTCGTCCCACGGCGGTTCTCTCCCTTCGGTTTGGACTTCCTGGGCGCCATCTTACCAGATCGCGCCCGAGAGAACCGCCGCTCCTTCCTCCTTCACTTTCAACTACGGATGGGACAGGCTCGACGAACTCCTCGAGATCGCTCAACAGCACCTGGGCGACGTTCCCGTACGAGGACCTCCCGTCCATCACTACCCTGACGGGATCGGGGGAGCCACGGGCACGCTTCATGACATCGACGAACCGCGCTGCTGCGCGGGAGGTTGCGCCCGTGAGTTGCTTCCTCCACCACAGCAGCTCGGCTGCTGACCCCGGGGGCAAACTGAAGTGCTCGATGGTGCTCAGGAGCCGCGAAGCCGTGTGAGGCCCGACCGGGTCAGACAGCACGCTCTGGGCCTCAGGCTCGTCGCCGAGTTCGGCCCACCGACGCAGCACCAAGCTAGGTAGTGAACCACACACCACGTCGAAGTCCAGGAGCGGCATCCATCGGTACTTGCTGGCACTCAGCCAGGCGAGATGCTGCCGCGCACAGCCCGCTGCTGCGCAAAGTCCCTGCACATACCGACATGCGCGCCTCAGACGACGCAGAGTGGTCAGTTCCTCCGACTGGCGGAGTTCAGTCATTGCTCAGCACATCCTTCACCCCTGTCGGAACCTCATTGCGGAGCAGTCGGTCGATCACAGGCTGGTCAGGAAGCCGGGGCTCACCCCGCCCTGCCCCTCCCAGGGCGAAGAGCAGAGCTCCACACGCGGGCCTCATGGTCCCCGGGTCGGACGGAAGGACAACCTCGACCTCGCGCCCAGCTTGGTTCGTCACCAACCGGACCACGAGTTCCCGGAAGTCAGGATGGTGCGCGAAGAGCCCGCCGTACAGCACCAACCTGCCGAAGTCGCCTCCCACTGAAGCGACCTCGCACGCACTCGCGAGTTGCCCGCACAACTCAGCCGCGGCCTCTTGCACTATCCGATCGGCCACCGCATCGCGCCTGCGCCAAGCGGAGAACACGGGGAGAGTCAGGCCGCTGATGACGACCCGTGCGAACCAGGTGCTCTCGCGCGCCACGTCGTGGGCGAAGGCGAAGACGGCTGTCCGCGGGTCACACTTCGCCTGGGCAACTTGTTCCAACGTGTCTGCCCAGCGGATAGCCGCCGTGCCCCATTCGTCCACGGTCTCGTCCGGCGCGAGGAGCCACTCCTTGATCTCTTCCCATAGGACCGAGGGCTGCCGCCGGGAATCGTATTCCGCGCCGATGGCCCGGAGAGCGGACCGACCGATCCAGTATCCTGACCCCTCGTCACCAAGGGCAGGGCCCCATCCGCCGAACCTATGATGCTCCCCACGCACGACCACATAGGCCGTGGAACCCATGTGACAGATAATCGCGGCGCCCGTATCGGACTGTGTATGCGACGCGAAGATGATCTCGGCGTCACCCGTGCAGATGAGTTCCCGCACGTCAAGCTCGATCTCGTCGAACTCCCTCCGAAGGTCAACCTGAGCATCGTATGGGAACGTTACGCCCGTCAGCCCGATACAGACCGTGGCGTCGGCCAGAACTCCTGGGCTGCCCCCCGTGCCTGCTGCAACGGCCCCAAAGAGTTCCAGAAGGCGTGACCGGAGTTCGTCCCGTGGCGTGGTGTGCAGCGACATACCCCAGGGGAAGCGCTCCGCCCAGCGGATACTGCCCGACTCGTCGCAGGCCACGCCTACCGTCTGACGCATCCCGACCCCCTCAACGCCAATGAAGAGCGCCATTCTGCTACCTCCCCGAGGAGCCCGCCGATCAGACACTGCGCCGCCGAAGGCTGCAGTGCCGACCTGTCTCCGGGCAGTCTTGGCCGCCTACATGAGGTCTGATGCCGCTTGGCCATGCGCATCTGGAGGCCACACGGTCTCTCCTCCGACGTCCAGCTTAGGGCTACGCGCTCCCGGCCCCAACTCGCGGGAGAAGCAGCCCTCCTGCTCCCCCTCCAGAGCCCGGCAGCACACAACCGCGCCGCTCCTGCCTGGCGGTCGCGGCGGCGTCCATGTGGTCGCTGCATGCGCACCCGCCCATCCGCACTCGCGTCCTGGTACTCCCCACGCGTCAGGCACATCGTGCCATTGCGGGCGTCCATTCCGCACGCTCTGACTTCCCACCTTCCTCATCCTGGCCCGTCCTATGACGCAAACCAACGCCGACCGTGCACAAAGGGCACCGGCGCCCTTCCCGGATACCATCCGGACGCGAGGACACGGGCGGCGTGCAGTGGACCGAGGGCCATGGTCGCCCAGTGGTGTGTTGCCTTCCCCATCGCTCCACCAGCACCCTTGCTTCCACCAGGGCGTCGAGGAACTCGCCGTTCAGCAGTTCATCTGCCAGACCGCCGGTGCAGAACCTGTTGTAGCCCCTCTCACACGGGCTCCCCGGCTCGACGAACAGCGTCCTCACGCCCGCACATGACCCCATGTGGAACAGCCTCGAAGGGGAGAGCGCAACCGGTGAGCCAGAACCGCCGTGCGCTGGGGCCGCTCATCCAAGAGGGGGGCCGTGCGGAGACCAACCAGACGAGGTCAGACGATGATACAGTAATGCGATACTTCAATGCTGGCTCCCCGCCCGAGGGGACGTTTGGTTGGTGAACTTGGAGCTGGCGCCGCCGATTGCCGTCAACTGGTAGGCGGCGAGCATGTCGTTCGCGCAGACACAGGCGCCGTTCCGAGAGGTCACTGAGCACGCGGCCCGCTGCACGGTGCCGGACTTCGAGGCCCTCGGGGTCGAGTTCCCGCAGACGCGGACACCCTCCGTCAACGTCCGCTGCCCGGTGCCCGGTCACGAAGACAAGTCTCCTTCGTGCGTCGTGACCATCAGCGGCCCCGGCGCTGGCCTGTGGCACTGCAAGGCCTGTCAGGTCGGGGACAACATCATCGGCCTGAAGTGCTTGATCGACGGGCACGTGCGAGACGACCGGCAGGCGAGGGCCGACGCGGCCAGGGCGCTCGCCGAACTCCTCCATGTTGAGGTCAACCACCGACCACGCCGACCGACCCCTCCTCCGCGACCCGTCGAGACGCCGAGCCCCGAGCCGATACCGGAGACGGTCGTCAACACACACCATCGGGCGCTGCTTGCCGACCGCGACCGAATGCGCCGGCTGATCGACGAGGCCTGCCTCAGCGAAGCCGTGATCCGCACGGTCGGAATCGGTTGGCTGCCAGGGGAGCGGCGGTACACCATCCCGGTTCGTCACTGGCAGACCGGCGAGGTCGTTGACCTCCGCAAGTGGCAGGCGCCCTCCGACCGACCGAAACGCAAGGACGGGAAGCGGGTTGCGAAGGGGTTACCGTGGACTGAGGGCAGGGGCACGAACCTGCTGGGCTTCGACCTGGTTGGGGGCTGCGACTGGTTCCTCTACTGCGAAGGCGAGGTTGACGCGCTCGCCCTTGTGAGCATCGGCGTGCCGGCTGTGTCGGCAAGCCCTGGGGGTTCGTGTTCCTGGCCGAAGGACGACCCGCCGGACCTCACGGGCAAGGTCGTCTACATCCTCGGTGACAACGACGCGGAGGGGCGTCGGCATCGGGAGATCGCGCCGAAGCTATACGAGGCCGGCGCGGCGCTCGTGTACGTCTGCGACTGGCCGGCGGACGCGCCCGAGGGTGACGACCCGCGCGCCCTGCTCACCCGGCTGCGAACGACGCACGTCCGGGAGCACTCCTACATCCTGGCCGTCGAGGCCGTTGAGGCGCTGCGTCTCGGTGCGAACCTCGTCACTCCCCCGGTCGGCAAGGAGGAGGCGCTGATCGCGGCGGCCATGCCCGCTGACGGATGGTTGGGTGAGTGGCTGAAGTACGCGCGGGCTTTCAACGAGGCCTGTGACGCCTTCCTGCTGGCAGCCGGCCTTGTCTGCCTCGCGCAGGCGACCGGACGCAAGGCCTGGTTGATCGACGGCGACCGCAACCTCTACCCGAACCTCTTCGCGCTGTTGGTAGGCGGCCAGGCGCTCGCGCGCAAGAGCACGACCCTCGGGCTGATACGGCGGCGGGTGAACCGGGCCTTCGACAAGGAGGCGGCGCCTGATGATTGGACGCCCGAGGCCCTACTCGATTCACTCGCGGAGCAACCCTGCGCCCTGTGGCTTGTGGATGAGTTCAGTTCTGTGGCCGAGGGCTCGCGAAGGGATTACCGCGCGGGGACACGCCAACTCCTCGCAGGCCTCTTCGACTCGCCGGACTCCTACTCCATGAGCCGTCGAGACAAGGACCGCGAGGCCAAGGTAGAGGCCGTGTTCCTCAACATCGGCGCGGCCACTACCCTCTCCTGGTTCCGGTCGGCGCTCACGGACGGGGACCTTGGCGGCGGGCTGCTATCCCGGTTCGCCTTCTTCCTGGCGGGTGACAGCGGACGGGTGTTCCCTCGCCGACCGCAACACGATGAGAAGGCGAGCAACGAACTCACACGGGGCCTCCACGAACTGCGGCAGGCCCTCGGCGACGGGCGCCGACTTGACGACGGGCCGATTGGCGAGGCTTACGGCGCCTTCTACCATCGGGTCCGCGCGTGGGCCGGAGACGACGGCGACGAAGACGCAACCCTCGGGGGCTTCTATGCGCGGATCGCGGAGATGGCGCTGAAGTTCGCGGTGCTGTACCAGCTTGCGGAGGACCCGAGAAGCACGACCGTGGGGCTGAGCGCATGGAGGCACGCCGAGGCCCTTGCCACCTACCTGCGACAGACCGCGCGGGCCGTCGTGGGCGACGTGGGCGAACCGAAGGAGGACCGAGCGAAGCGGAGGATCGCGGAGGTCATCCGCGAGGGCGAGGGGGCATGGGTGACGCTGAAGGTCATCAGCGGGAAGGTGGGCGCCAAACTCGCGAACGCGGACACCCGCAGGAAACTGCTTCTGGAGCTGTGCCGGGAAGGGTGCGTGCAGTCCGGCCACAAGGGGCAGGCCGAGGCCTACAAGTGGACAGACAACGAGGTTGGTGGGGTTGGTAACGGTTGGTAGAGGTCCTACCAACCCGCGAAGGCGCTGCAAAGCCGTCCTACGTGTCTCTCTGTATGTGTGAGTGTGTGTGTTGGTAGGTTGGTGTGATACGTGTTCGGGGGAGAGAAAACGGGGAGAGAAGACGTATGTGTTACCAACCTACCAACCGGAATCCGGTTTTCGGCGTAGAGGCACGTAGCAGGCCGCTGGAGGCCGTTTTCAGGTTGGCGGGAGATTCGCCAACCTCTACCAACCAGCGGGGCGCGGGCCTTCCGGCGCCGGGCCGGGGCGGTGTGGGCCGAACCGACCGGGGCCAGGGGCCGGAGGGAGGCGCCGGTAGGATGACCACGACGGCGCGGACGGTGCTATGCGAGCGGTGCGGGCGCGGGCCAATCGCGCCGGGCAAGCGGTGCGGTTGGTGCGGGCGGAAGGCGCCGAAGGAGGGGGTTCCGGGGCAGGATCGACGGGCTGACGGGAGGGGCGGGAAGTGCGGGAAGTAGTAGACAACAGACGGTAGGGGGTTGACAGGGGCGAATCGCCTCGCTATAATGGTCTACAGAATACCGGGAGAATGTAGACCATAGCGAGGTGAGGGGCAGTGAAGACGCGCGTTCAGGAGAAGGCGGCGAAGCTGATGGAGAAGGTGCTCACGGAGGACGAACTGCGGGCGCTGTTGGCGCAGGAGACCACGACCTCCGCGACCGGCCTGCGGAACAAGGCCCTGCTGCTTCTCATGGCGAC
>VGFC01000442.1 GCA_016869045.1 Armatimonadota bacterium | reverse complement strand
TCGTGGGAGGGGCCGAATGCGAAGCATCCGGCCCCTCGGTCGGGCTACGACGGGCCGGATACCTGTGCGCCGAGTGCCCTCAGCGCACAGGTATGCGGCCCCTCCCGGACAATGCAATGGCCCTGGGGGAGAGGCTAGGTGAGCGGACCACAGGGGAGGGCTTGCCAAGCGACCCGCGGCATTCGTCCGGCAGGGCGGCGCTCCCACGGCGGCACGGGCAGCACCCGCGTGGCGTGGGGCACGTAGGGGGGAGGGAGGAGTTCGGGCGACGGCGAGACAGTGAGTCGAGGTCGACGGCGGGCGAGGGTATGCGCGGTATCCGACAGCGCGTTGACGAACATCAGGACACCGAACAGGGCGATGCCGCACAGGAAGCTCACCGGTCCAAGTTGATGGAGGGTCAGGGGTTCGCCCAGTGCAGTCATGGCACCCGCGATTCGGTGTCGGCGGCCGGGCAGCGCCCGGCGCGGCTGAGCCCCATTCAATACCAGTTCGGGGTCACAGGAGAAGCGCCCGGATGCAAGATTGCTGTAACGGAAGTGGGGGAGAGGCCGACGGCGAGGAGCGAGGGAGGAGGAGTGAGGAGCGAGAGACGGCGGCGGCATTCAGCCTGAAGGCCTGTCGGTCGGACTCCGCGGAGGCGAGGAACTCCTCAGCCAGTTGCAGTCGGCGAACGGCGGGCATGGCGCACCAGTTCCGATGGCGGAGTGCCGCGGAGCGTGAGGCCGTGAGACAGGATGCCCGCCCACACGTCCGGGGCGGCTTGGCTCCATCGAGGGAACTCGCTAAGCCCGACGAAGAGCGGCTCGATACTCAGCCCCCAGCGCAGGCTGACATCCCCGAGCGCCGCGGCGATCCGGGCGGTCGAACGGCGAGAGCGGACCACGAACAGGACGTCGAGATCGCTCCCGGGTCGGCTCGTACCCCTCGCGCGACTGCCGAACAGGACGACACTCTCGGCCGCTTCCCCGGCGGCCTCGGTGATCTCACGCGCCAGGGCCGCCTCCGTGCCCTCCTCCGCCGAGAACAGCGGCCGAAGCACACGCGCGACCCACGGGTTCCCCTGGGCGAGACGGTAGAGCACCACAGGCGGCCGCGTTTCCTGCTCGAGGACGCCCGAGGCGACGAGGGCCTGCAGGGCCTCATGGGTGGTCGCGGGCGCCCGGCCCAGCGCGCGGGCCACCTCCCGTCCCGTGAACTGCCGTCGGTGAGTGCACAGCAGGCGGAGAATGCCCACCTTGACCCGGTTGCCCAGGAGCTCGTCCAGCAGACCCAGAAGCATCGTCCGAATACCCGATCAACTGTTCGGTTTTCCGTACACTCTAGATACCACACCTGCTCGCAGACGTCAACCCCCGGCAAGCCATGGGAGGGGCCGCATGGCCGAAGGCCATCCGGCCCCTGCCTGCTACCACACCTGCTCGCAGACGTCAACCCCCGGCAAGCCGTGGGAGGGGCCGCATGGCCGAAGGCCATCCGGCCCCTGCCTGCTACGGTCCGAGCTTGCCTTCCTGGAGCAGGCGCAGCATTCCGTCGTGCCACGCCTCATACACCGCGGTGGAGTTGGTCTGCCAACCCTTGTCGAGGGCCTTGTCGAGGTCGCCTTCGTCGCGCAGCAGTTGGAGGAGCTTCAGCAGACCGTCGCGCCCGATCTGGTCGGCCATGAAGCGCACCATCGCGAAGCCCTGCGGGTAGGCGGTCTTGGCGTTGTCGTTCGAGTAGAAACCCCTGCTCTCGGCCATCACCGACAGCGGCAGCATCTGGCCCAGCCGCACGATGGCTGCAACCTGGAGATCGTTGCGGGCCAGGTCCTCCGGCACCAGCAGGGCCCCGCAGCAGGTCGCCAGGCCCTCATCCAGCCAGGGCGGGATCCGCGTGGTTCCCAGGTAGCGCCGGACGAGGCAGTGACTGAACTCGTGGGCGATGCTCGAGCGCATGTACGCGCTGCCCGGCGGCACGGGTTGCGAGCCGTCGGCATCGTACTGGCAGAAGAGGAGGGCCCCGCCGGCGCCCGCCGCCCACTGCCAGTCGGTGGGCGGGCTGCCGCTGCCCAGGCGGAAGAACTCGTTGTACCGGGCGCCGTCGCTGAAGATGAAGACCGACGTCTCCGCCAGCTCCGCGCCGTACAGGCCGCACACCTCGGCGTACGTCTCCCGCAGCGTCGCCGCGATGGCCTGCGACCACTCGTTGTTCTCGTCGTAGTAGATGCGGAACAGGCACGTCTTCCCTCGCCGGATCTCATCGACATTCGCCGGCGCCACGGCCTTGATGCGCACCACCCGCCCGGCGAAGTCGGAGGCCGGCGGCCACTTCTCCCACGGGGCATAGTCGCCCAGGGAGCTCATGTCCTTCTGGGCCACGCCGTACCATTGGATGTAGAAGGCCGCCATTCCCCGCAGGTAGACCAGTTGCTTGTCCGGCGGGTCGGTCTTCTCCAGCTCCTGGGTGGCGGCGGCGATGACCTCGTCGTACCGACCCTTGGCCAGCAGCCCCGCCAGGTCCGCCGCGACATCCGCCACGACGGCGCTACTCACGCATAACGCGAGCAGCACCGCCACCAGCCATGGCGCACGCCGTATCATCTCAGGTCGTCTCCCCTCCGTGAACCGAGCCTCGCACAGGCCCTCACTTCGCGCTCAGCCCGCGATCGCCTTCCGAATCGCCTCCGCCACGTCGTCCGCGAGCGCGTTGATCTGTGGTGCGTCTTCGCCCTCGACCATGACGCGGGCGAGGGGCTCGGTGCCGGAGTAGCGGACGATGACGCGGCCGCGGTCGCCAAGGGCGGTCGCGGCGCGCTTGATGGCCTGCTGGATGGCCGGGAAGTCCTCGAGCGGCGGCTTGGCGGGGACTTCGATGTCGCGGGTGGTCTGCGGGATGACGATGAGGCGCCGGCGCAGCTCCGACAGCGGCTTGCCGGAGGACTCCATCGCGTCGAGCACCTGCAGCGCGGTGATGAGGCCATCGCCCGTCGAGGAGAACTCGGCGAAGATCACGTGGCCGGCCTGCTCACCGCCGAGGGACGCGCCGATGCTGCGCATCTCCTCCCAGACGAAGCGGTCGCCGACGTCGCTCCGCGCGACGCGAATCCCGAGCGGGTTGAGCGTCAAGTCCAGGCCCAGGTTGCCCAGGATGGTGGTGACGACCACATCGCCGTGCAGTCGGCCGCGCTCCTTCAGGTGGGGCCCGCAGATCGCGAGGATGTGATCGCCGTCCAGGCGGTTTCCGCGCTCATCGACGAAGATCGCGCGGTCCGCATCGCCGTCGTGCGCGACGCCGAGGTCCGCCAGGTGGGCTGCGACGGCCTTCGCGAGGGATTCGGTGTGCTGCGACCCGCACGCCTCGTTGATGTTGAGGCCGCTCGGCGCGTCGTGGATGGTCACGACTTCTGCGCCGAAGTGCTGCAGCAGCCGCGGCGTCGTCTGACTGCTGGCGCCGTTCGCGCAGTCCACCACAATGGTCAGGCCCGACAGGTCGAAGTCGCGCGGCACGGTCTGCTCGACATGGTGCAGGTAGCGGTCCACCACGTTCGCGCGCTCCACGACTCGCCCGATCGCGCCACCCGTCGGGTTCACCGACTGGTGCGCCTTGCCGAAGTAGGCGGCCTCGATCTCCCGCTCGAGATCGTCGTCGATCTTGGTGCCATCGGCCTTGAAGAACTTCACCCCATTGTGCTCGTAGGGGTTGTGCGAGGCGGAGATCATCACGCCCAGCTTCGCCGACAGGACGCCGGTCAGGTGCGCGATGGCCGGCGTCGGCACGATCCCCACCCGGCACACGCTGATCCCCACCGAGCACAAGCCCGCCACCAGCGCGCACTCGAGCATGTCGCCCGACAGCCGCCCATCGCGCCCGACGAGCACCGTATCGGTACCGATCTTCCCGAAGACATATCCCGCGGCGCGCCCGAGGTTGTAGATGACCTCCGGCGTCATCGGCTCGCGGTTCGCCGTCCCGCGAACCCCATCCGTCCCGAAGAGGCGCTCTGCCCCGTTAGCCTGCTCCACGTCACCGGTCTCCGTTTGGGTCGTAGTTGCTGATGAGAGTTCCGGGGAGTGGGGGAGAGGTCCTCTCCCGTTTCCGAGAGGATGACCTACCGAACATAGGATGGTAAGACGATCCCATGATTGACCTACTTTCCGGGGATGGGTATACTGCCAACGAGGAGGTGGGCACCATGGCAATCGTCCGCGTCTCGACGAAGGGCCAGATCACGATCCCCAAGGGGATCCGCGAGGAACTAGGCCTTGAGCCGGGCACGTACGCGCAACTCGGCGAGAAGGGAGAGGGCGCCGTGCTCACCGCATTGGGCAAGGACCCCGTGGAGGCGGCGTACGGCATGTTCGCCCATCTAGGGCCGCTGACCCAGGACTGGCTCGAGTACAAGCTGGAGGAGCGCGAGCTTGAGGAGCGCAAAGAGGCATGGCTGGAGAAGACGCTGTTCCGCAAGTCGTCCTCGACGCCTTCGCGCTGATGGCCCTGCTTGAGGGCGAGCACGGCGCGAGTGCCGTTCAGGACCTGCTGCGGGCGGCCGCCGACGGTCGCATCCGTCTGCACATGTGTGTCGTGAACCTTGGCGAGGTGATCTACACCTTTCGGGACCGGTACGGCGACGAACCGGCGGCCCAGATGCTCCAGGCGGTGGACGCCCTGCCTCTTGCGCTCGTCGAGGCCGACATGGAGTTGACCGAGCGAGCGGCTGACTTGAGGACCTCCGCGAGACGGCGCCGGAAAGCCTTCGCCTACGCCGACTGCTTCGCCGCTGCGCTAGCGCAGCAGTTCGACGCCACATTGGTGACGGGGGATCGCGAGTTCGAGGCGGTTGAGGACCTGGTGAGAATCGAGTGGCTCGACACCACGGGGAGGTGAGACGGGATGCCGATCATACGGGTGTCAGCGAAGGGGCAGGTGGTCATCCCGGCGGAGTTCCGCAAGAAGCACGGCATCAAGCCCGGCACGTACTGCTTCCTGCACGTGCAGAACGGGGTGCTGCACATCATCCCGCGGCCGGAGAACATCGTCGAATCGCTCCGCGGCTGCATGCGCAAGTTCGGAACAGAATCGCTCACTGCGGAGCTGCTCAGGGAGCGGGCGTTGGACAACGAGCGCGAGGAGCGGAAGTACCAGCGCATGTTCGGCCCGAAGCCCGAGGCGGTCTCACACAAGAGCTAGCCCGGACTCCCGAGGAGGCACTGAACGGTGGAAGCTGCGCCCTTCGTGCTCGATACGTTCGCCGTGCTTGCTCTCCTCCAGGACGAGCCGGGGGGCGAGCGGGTCGAGCGCTTGCTGGCCGACGCGGAGGCGGGTGAGGCCTCGGTGCACATGTGCTCAGTGAACGTGGCTGAGGTGCTCTACGCCCTCTGGCGGAGGGGTGATGAGTCGGCCGCGCGGACGACGGTCGGAGACCTCCAGCTTGCCGGCGTCCGGTTCCACGACGCCACCCTCGCACTCTCCCTTGGCGCCGGCGCGCTGAAGGCACAGTTCCCGATCGCCCTCGGCGACTGCTACGCCGCCGCGCTCGCGCAGGAGCTTGGCGCGACCCTCGTTACCGGCGATCCCGACTTCCGGCAGATGGAAGACGTGGTCAAGATCGAGTGGCTGATCTGAGAGGGTGTGCGAGAAGTGCGGCATCGGGCGTGATGAATCACGCCCCTACACTTGGGCACGATGAATCGTGCCCCTACATGACGGCGGTGTGCAGTGATGTAGGGGCGCGATTCATCGCGCCCGGTCGTGTAGGGGCGCCATTCATGGCGCCCCCCCCGCTTCTCGTACACACTCCGACAAGGCGTAGACTCCGACAACCCACGGAGGAGCCGCTGCCATGAGACTGAGCAACGCGATCGG
>VGFC01000441.1 GCA_016869045.1 Armatimonadota bacterium | reverse complement strand
TTCGACGCGGTGCTCCCCGGCTTCTTCGAGGAGCTGGAGGAGGCCCTCATGCCCGAGGAGGGCGCGCCGCAACTCACCATGGCGCGCTACTCCCCCACGCGCTACGCGCTGGAGCGAGAAGGAGACACTACCAGTGTCGAGACGCCCGACGACCGCGCGGCGCCGTACGAGCGGCTGATCGTCGGGCTGCTGCGGTCGGCGCTGCTGAAGCGGTTCGAGTCCTCGGTGCACGCCTTCGCCCGCACCTGCGCGCGGATGGTCGAGACTCACGAGCGGTTTCTCTGGGCGCTCGACCAGGGCTACGTAGCCCGCGCGGAGGTGCTGGCGGAACTGGAGGACGTGGACAGCGACGAGGCCCTGGAGGAGCTGCTCCGCGAGCGCGGCCAGGACGAAGCGGACCGCTACGAGGCCGAGGCCCTTGCGGGGGATGTGCAGCGCGACCGGGACCTGCTCCAAAGCTGGGCGGAAGCGGCGGGCCGCGTGACTCCGCAGGAGGACCCAAAGCTGGCGGCACTGGTCGAGCAGCTGGCGAGGATCGCTCAGCAAGCCCAGAAGGACGGCCTGGACGAGACCGACCGACGCAACAAGCGCAAGGTGCTCATCTTCAGCTACTACGCCGACACCGTGGACTGGATCGAGGGTTTCCTCAACGCGAAGGTTGCCGAGGACGAACGCCTGCGGTGCTACGAGGGCCGGATCGCCTCGGTTGCCAGCGACGACAGCCGCGGCGGCACCTCCCGACGTCAGGCGATCTACGGCTTCGCGCCGGTCTCGACGGAGGCGCCGCCCGGCCAGGAGGACCGCTTCGACATCCTGGTCTGCACGGACGTGCTCGCTGAGGGTATGAACCTGCAGCAGTGTCGCCATGTCATCAACTACGACCTGCCGTGGAACCCCATGCGCATCGTCCAGCGCAACGGGCGCATCGACCGGATCGGCAGCCCCTACGACCGGGTCTACGCGCGGTGCGTCTTCCCCGACGAGAAGCTGAACGAGATGCTGGACCTGGAGGGCCGCATCCGGGGGAAGCTCGCCCAGGCCGCGGTGACCGTGTCCCCCGATACGCCGCCCATCCCGGACGCGCCGACGGGCGAGCAGGTCTACGCGGACTCGCGGGAGGAGATCGAGCGCCTGCTGGCCGAGGCCCCGACGCTGCTGGAGTCCGCCGGTGAGGACCCCTCCGCCTACTCGGGCGAGGAGTACCGCCAGGAGCTGAGCCGCGGCATGGAGCGCCACGGTGACACCGTGAAGCGTCTGCCGTGGGCCGCCGGCTCGGGCTACCTCGCCGAGGGCAAGCGTCGAGGTTGGGCCTTCTGCGCGCGAGTCGGTGACACGCCGCGTCTGCGCTTCGTGCCCGCCGACGGCAGCAATGTGGTCCGGGACACGCTGGTCTGCCTGAAGCACTTCACCTGCGAGCGCGACACGGAGCGCCATTTGCCGCACGAACTCGCGCGCGGCGCCTACGACGCATGGGCCCGCGCCCGAGCGGACATACTGGAGGAGTGGACCAAGGCCACCGACCCGGCGAACCTCCAGCCCCGTGTGCCCCGCGTCTTCCGTGAGATGGCAGAGCACCTCCTGCGCTACCCGCCCCACGACATGACCACCGAGGAGGTCGACGCCATCCTGGAGCGCCTCGAAGCGCCTTGGCCCCGTCGCACTCAGGACGCCTTCCGCACTGCCTTCACACCCGATGCCGACGGCTGCGACCCATACGAGGTCTCTCGCCTGATCGTCGCCAAGGTGGGCGAACTCGCCCTCACGCCCTATCGAGCCCCCGAGCCGCTGCCACCGATCGACGAGGACCAGATCATGCTCATCTGCTGGATGGCAGTCAGTGGGCGGTAGGTCGCGGAGGGTAGCCCGCGCTCCGGGGCTCGCGGGTGCTTGCGGCACGTCAGGGAGGCGCTCCTGCAAGGCTGTGTAGCGCTCGGTGGGTGACGGCAGGGCGAGGCCTGACGACCCCATTCCGACGAGGCTATCAATCGCAGCCCAACACCAAGAGGAATCCGGCCGCTTGGGGGCCAAGCTAGCGCCAGTCGAATGCTGCCAAACGGCTCCTGCCGTCCGCGATCGGGTCAGGGCAGTATAGTGAGGCCGCTTCAGAGCGAGTGACCACCGCATCCCTTGGGGGGAGTCACATGGGGAAGCGCATCCTGATGGTGAATGACGAGCGTGATCTGGCCTACGCAACCAAGCTCTACCTGGAGGCGGAGGGCTACGAAGTCGTGACCGCCTATGATGGCGTCGAGGCCTTGGAGGTTCTCACTGACCCCGCCAACTGCCCCGATCTCATCATCCTCGACTCGTACATGCCCCGAATGAGTGGCTACGACGCACTCCGGGCCCTTCGCTCCCGCGAGCAGAGCCTGACGACGCCCGTGATGATGCTCTCCGCCTGCGCTCCTGACGCGCCGGAGAACGCCATTTGCCGCGAACTGGCCGACGGCTACACCCAGTACCCCTTCGACCCCTCTCAGCTGCTCGCGTGGATCGACGCGCGCCTCTGCGGCATGACGGCGGAGGAACGAGCCGACCTCGCCGCCTGGCGGCAGCTACGTTTCGGAGGCGAGCTGACTCCAGAGACCGCCGCCGCTCACCTGTCCGGCCACTACGGGCTCGTGACAATCGAGGCCCAAGCCGCGCTACGTGAGATGGGTCCTGCAGCGGTTCCTGTACTTACCGGTCTCGCCACCCGCGACGACGAGGCAGGCTGCCGTGCTGCCCACCTGCTATGCGAGCGACGTCAGGACGATACCGTCGATGCGGTGGTAAGCCTACTCGTGCACCCCACCCGCGAGCGTCGCTGGGAGGCGTTGGCCGCTCTGGGTGAGCTTGCCAGTGACCGTGGGCTGCTCGCCATCGCGGAGCACGGCCAGTCGGTCCTCGACGAGATCGTCGCTGCTCTCTCTGGTGCCGATGAGAGCCTACGTAGGACTGCCGCCTACGCCCTGAAGAGGATCAGGACTCCCGAGGCCCTCCGCGCCCTCCGGGATCACGAAGCCCAGCCCTGAGTAACCGGCCTGAGATGACCTGCCCGAAGGCCCACCGGACACTGGCAGCGGCCATGCTCTCCCGCCGTGTGCCTACCACTGTGCCGCCCCTGATGCAGGCTCGGCAGCAGATCGTACAGCTTCACGACCGCGTCTGGTGTGATCGAGGCACCGGGGAGACAGAGTCGAACTTGGCCGCGAGAGGCTGTCGCGGATCTGGCATGGCAGCTGCTGAGCGCAGGAGCGGGGGGGCGCCCTCTCCCTCCTCAGCCCGCTCCGTGTGTGCGCCGCCATTCGGACCCTGAGGGGAACGGCGCGCCGCCCTCAGCAGGTGAGGGTCGCGTGGGCGGCCAACTCAGGAAACCACTGCCATCTTCCACTGTGGGTGGGACATACCCCAACCTGCACCTCGGCTGTCGGAGGGGTCGAGCCATGTGCGCAGAGGGACCCATCCAGGTCGTCCTTGCGGGAATCGGGAACCCGCTCCGCGGCGACGATGAGGCCGGATCGCTGTTGGCGCGGCGGCTCGCCCGCATGCCTGGGGTACGCGTGGTTGACTGTGAGGAGGTGCCGGAGAACTACCTCGACCAGCTCAGGAGCGGGCCACCGCGGGTTGTCATCCTGTGCGATGCGGTTGACTTCGGCGCGCCGCCCGGGAGCTGGCGCTGGTTCTCGCCGGAGGAACTCAGCGGCACCGGCGTCTCCACTCACCGCGTCAGCCTGCGGCTGCTGGCCTCGTGCTTGCGACAGGCGGGCGTCGGGTCCGTCCGGGTTCTAGGCATCCAGCCACGGCGAACCGACCCAGGCGCCGCGATGGCGCCCGAAGTCGAGCGGGCGGTGTGCGAGCTGCAGCACCAGTTGAAGGCCGTCCTCTCCCGCGGAGCAGAGGCAACGGAGGCCTTCATCAGCGAGGGGTTGGCGCGAGGAGACGCGCGAGAGTCGGAGCCTGCGTAGAGCGTCGGGCGCGCCCGGCCCGAGGCGGACGGCTAAAGGGGTATCCGGAGCTTCTCGGCCAGGCGGCGCACGGGATCATAGTCCGCGTCCGTGGCGGGGGCAAACCCGGCGACGCCCGCCTGTTCCAGGCACTCCCAGTCATCCGGCGTGTCTCGGTCGAGCGTCAGCAAGGCCTCCTGGAGGCTCGACTCGACTATCGGCGGGACGTCCCCCAGGGCGGCAAAACACCACGTCGGATAGGCCTTCGTCTCCGCGACCAACTGCAAGCCGGAGGTCCGCCCGGCGGACAGGGCGGACTTCCAGACACTCTCGCGGACGAAGGCCGCATGGGCGGCTCCCGTCGCCAGCCTCGGCAGCACGTCGTCCTGCGGCAGCCCCGCGACGAGCACGAGGTCCCGCTCGGGGTCGAGCCCGGCATCCAGACACTGCTCGGCCTGGGCCATGTAGCCGGCAACCGCCCGGCGAGAGGCGAGGAGGACGCGCTTGCCGCGAAGGTCGTCGATGGCGCGGATGTGGGCGGCGGGGTGCGCCACGATGACGCCTCGCTCGGCGTCCTTCGCGTCACGGGTGATGGCGCGCGCGAGGGGCCGCGCGTTGCGGGTCTTGTGGAGCTGGATGTAAGCGAGGGCGTTCTGCAGGCCGAACTCCACGCCGGAGGCAGTGGTGCTCGCATAGGTCTCGTAGTCGAGGGTTGAGACGTACTCCAGGTCGAGGCCGCTCTTCTCGCCGAGGCGGCGGATCAAGGGGAGGTAGCGCCGGTTCATCTCCGGCACGGAGTAGATGGACAGCACGGCCACCCGGGCCTTCGGGGCGCGGGGCTCCGGAGGCCGTACCGCGTGCTCGGCGCAGCCGGCGATCACCAACGTCGCGGCGAGAAGCGCCGAGGCCGTCGCCGCCCGTGCGATGCTCCTACTGAGTCTCGGATAGACACGGGAACAGTGGGGCGGGCATTCTTGCCCGCCAGAGGCTGTGGCGGGCAAGAATGCCCGCCCCACTGTTCCCATGTCTCTGCGAAGCGCAGTAATCATCACTTGGCTCAAGCCCTTTCCGGTCAGGCGGGCGCCCGGAGTTCCACCGGGGCCACCTTCTTCGGCGCCAGACCCAAGGCCACGGCGACCCCGTAGAGGATCGCCTCGGGACGGGGCGGGCACCCCGGGATGAAGTAGTCCACCGGCACAACCTTGTCTACACCACCCACCAGGCTGTAGCTGTCGAACCAGATGCCGCCGCCGACAGCGCAGTTGCCGATCGCGAAGACCAGCTTCGGGGCCGGGACCGCATCGTAGAGACGCCGAAGCGCCGGCGCCACCTGACGCGTCGCCGGTCCGCACACCAGCAGTACGTCGGCGTGGCGAGGCGACCCGACCAGCTTGATGCCGAAGCGCTCGGCATCGTAGTAGGGGGTCAGGACGTCGAGCACCTCGATATCGCACCCATTGCAGGCCCCGCAGTTCGCGTGGTAGACCCACAGCGACTTCGGGAAGAACCGCTTGAGGAACTCCCTCATCCTTCGTTCTCCCTGTCCCGGACGGCTACGCCGCCCGGCCACGTCGGATACTACCCCGTCGGCAACCCGAGGAGGCGGAGGGTGCAGCTCGTGGCCGAGTTGAGCAGCGGGTGCACGAGCTGCGGCCAGACGCCCAGCAGGATACACAGCGCAGCCAGAACGATCATGACGATCAGCATGGTGGCGGGGGCCTCTTTGATGCCCGGGTTCGCCGCCACGGTCTCAGAGGGCGGGCCCCAGAAGACGCGGTAGGCCGCATGCACCATGCAGGTGAGTGTCAGGACCCGTTTTCCGCAGATTCAGATGCAGTCTTCCGATGGTCGGTTGGCCTTGGACTCAGGGTTGGTGGATGAGATAGGACGTTGGGTTTGGAAGGGCCAGGGCGATGAGGATGGCCTGCTGGTCGGGTG
>VGFC01000440.1 GCA_016869045.1 Armatimonadota bacterium | reverse complement strand
GGGGCGGGGGGGGGGGGGGGGGGGGGGCAAGACGACGCTGCTGAAGGCATTGACCGGATCAGAGCCCCGCGCGGGCGAGCCGACGACGCATGGCGTCAACATCGACATCCAGGCGCTATGCGTACCACATGCGCACCGGGAGGGCATTGAGATCAGTCTGAACGCGTGGGACTTCGGCGGGCAGGAGGTATACCGCGTTACCCACCAGTTCTTCTTCAGCCGACGGTCAATCTACCTGGTGGTGTGGGAGCCGCGCAAGGGAGTACAGCAGTGTCAGGTGGAGGACTGGCTCAAGCTGATCCGTCTACGGGTAGGAGACGACGCGCGGGTGATCATCGTGTCCACTCACTGCCGCACCGGCGAACGCATCGCCCGCATCGACAAGCCCGTGCTGGAGCGCGACTTCGGCTCGCTGATCGTTGGCTTCTGTGAGGTAGACAGTCTGGTACGTGACCCCTCCACCGACGACATGGTGGGGATCGCGGAACTCAGAGGCCTCATCGCTCGAGCCGCCAGCGAGTTGGAGCAGATGGGAACGGAGTTCAACCGCGACTGGCGCGAGGCGCGTGACGAGGTATTGGCTCTGGCGGAACCACGCATCCCCTACGCCCAGTTCGCGGCCGTCTGCGGATGTCACGGGCTTGACGACACGGCCACCCGGACCCTCGCTCGTCTCATGCATGACCTGGGGTACATTGTCTACTTCGGCGATGACGAGCGCCTCAAGGAGGACGTGGTCCTGCAGCCGGAGTGGCTGACGAAGGCGATTGGGTTCGTGCTGGAAGACCCGACCACCGAGGAGATGGACGGCATCCTGCCCGACGCGCGGTTGCACGAGGTCTGGCGGGACCACGCGTTCGCAGGGGAGACTCGCTATGACCCCGAGCGGTACCCTTTCTTCCTGCGCCTGATGGAGAGGTACGATGTCTCCTACCGGCTCGAGGAGGCGAGAGACAAGGCGAGCCTCGTCGCCCAGCACGTACCGCAAGTGCGCCCACGGCTGCCTTGGTTGGCGGAGGATGAGCCCACACCCGGCCTGCGGCGGGTCGCCATGGTCTGTGTGATGGAGGAAGCCCCGCCCGGGCTTGTTCCGTGGATGATAGTGCGGACGCACCGCTACGCCTACGGCCTCTGCGGGCCGGACGGCAAGCAACACCGACTGCACTGGCAGAAGGGCATGTTCCTGCAACACACGGTCCACGGGCAGGCGCTGCTGGAACTGCGCGAGCGGGAGTTCCACATCCACGCCGAGGCGGTCTGGCCGGTGTACTTCATGACCGTCCTTCAGCGCACACTCCACAGGCTGATCGCGGACAACTGGCCTGGACTGGAGGGACGCTACTATTTCGCCGTCCCGTGCCAGGGAAGGCAGGACGGGCACCCCTGCCAGGGGCGCTTCCGGATTGACGCTCTGCGGGAGTTCCTGCGAGGCGGGATCACGGAACTCCCCTGCCAGTTCTGCTATCAGTCTCAGGACGTGATTGAGCTGCTCTATGGGTTCGAAGATGAGCCGGCACGGGACCAGTTGGCGCGCATCGAGGCAAGGCTGGCGCAGGGCATCGCGGAACTCCAGCGCATGTTCGGCGGACTCGAGAGCCGCATCGCCGACCACGTCATGGCGATCATGCGCGCCATGGCCGACGAGGGCAAGGCCGGCCCACGCCTGTTCACGGTGGGACCCAGAGGCGGATGGCACAAGCTGGACGTCCGCCGCTTCGTCAAAGAGCGCTTCCGCCTCCACCTTTGGTGTGAAGCCGAGGGTTGCGAGCATCCGGTGATGGAGAAGGGCAAAGGCACGTACGAGTTCACGGCAGATCGCGACTGGGTGAGGCAGATCGCCCCTTACGCCAGCTTCGTGGCCGGGATGCTCCGCACCGTTGCGCCGATGGTTGCCCCGGCCGTGAACGCGTGCTTCGGGGCGAACACGCTGCAGAACCTCGGCATTGAGGCGCAGCTTGACTTGATGAAGGAGGGTACTGGGCAACTCCTCGGCGACAGGAGCGCGCGCGGGGAGTACGTGCCCACCCACCAGGGCTCCGGCGTCCTGACCGAAGCCGAGCGCTCGGGCATCCTGGCACTGCATGCGCTCCTGCGCAAGCTGGACCCGAACCAACAGAACCTCGGCCTGCACCGCGTCTACACGCCCACCGGCGACTTCATGTGGCTCTGCCGCACGCACTACGACCTTTGGCAGCCCAACATCCCCGACAAGATCGAGTGATCGGGGCGCCATCTCACTCAGTGCCCCGCGTACCGTGAGGCATGCCCGACCCTCGCCGCCCTCCTCCTCGCCCTCCTGACGTCCGCCGCCCCCTTCGCTTGCCCGGCCAGACCGATTCCCTATCCGTTCGTCGTTTACGTTTGTGGTACAAGGGAGACAGACCCGGACCGGGCCGCACGGTCCATGCGCCCCGCGGTCGAGTCGGAGTTCCGTCGCCAGTCCGGCCGGCGATGGGGCGCGAAGGGTGCCGATCGGATGCGTTTCAGAGACCTGCCGCCAGTCGTGAAGACTCTGGTCACCGGCCTCATCGTGGCCGGGGCCGCGTCTATGGCCTGGGCAATCGTTGCGCCCGGGGTCCGCAATCCCGTGCCGGCGGCCGTCTACCTCCTGCTCAGCTTCCTCGTGGCCTCCAAGCGGGTCCCCATTCACCCGCGGGTCGCCACCATGTCCCTCGGCTTCGTGTTTGTGCTGGGAGCGGTCTTCACCTGCGGCACCGGCGTCGCGATGGCCGTGGCGGCCCTGAACATGCTAGGCTGCTTCTTCTTCCCCAACAAGGGCGAGACGCGCCAGCCGGTGTGGGTTGTCGGCTACAACGCCGCGAGCCTGGCCATCGCCGCGCTGGCGGCCTCTCGGGCCTACGAGGGGATCATGGACGGCCGTCGCACCAGTGAGCTGTCTCTGCACTGGGCCTCCGCCGCCGTCGCGGCCGTCACCGTCTACTTCGCCGCCTCCGCCCTCTTCATCGGCGCCGCCTCCACCCTCCACCGGCTCCGCCTGCCCACCAGGCGCTGGTGGCAGGAACTCCTGGGAACGGCGCCCGCGTTCTACGCCGGCGGAGCCATCGCGCTCGCCTTGGACGCCGGGTATGACCGGGTCGGCGACTGGGTGCTCGTCGTGGGGGTGCCGTTCGGGTTGGTTCTGCACTTGTCATTCGCGGCGCAGGCCGCCAAGCTCAAGGAGGAAGCCGAGCGGCGCGAGGCCACTGAGCGCCTGGCGCAGGTCTACTTCTCAGTAGTGAAGGCCCTCTCGCGGGCGATTGACGTGAAGGACCACTACACGCACGAGCACGTGCAGCGAGTTCACTGGATGGCCCGCGCGGTGGCGCAACGGCTGGGGTTGACCGGCCCGGTCCTGGAAGCCGTCGAGTTCGGAGCGGTCCTGCACGACATCGGCAAGCTCGCCATCCCCGACTGGCTCCTGCGAAAGCCCTCCCGCTTGTCGGATGCCGAGTTCGAGGTCATCAAGCGCCACCCGATTGCGGGCGAGGCCATCCTCAAGCCCGTCGACTTCGGTAGCGACGTGACAACCATCGTCCGCTACCACCACGAGAGACTCGACGGGTCGGGCTACCCGGAGGGGCTTGCCGGCGAGGCCATCCCGATTGGCGCCCGCATCCTCGCCGTGATCGACGTGTACGATGCCCTGATCGAGGACCGTCCGTACCGCAAGGCCTGGACCCACGAGCAAGCCATGGCCCACTTGCACGAGCAGGCCGGCACCGCCTTCGACCCCACGGTCGTGGCCGCGCTCGCCGACGCCCTCGCCGACGGCGCACCCGAGGCTGACCCGACCGCACTCGCCTTCGCCGAGGATGCCTTCGCGTTTGCCGCCGAGGGGCCCGAGAGCGGCGGACCCGAGGAGACCCCGGGCGGCGCCGACGTACCCGCCGCGCTTCGCAAGAGCATCCTCGACGCGCTGGTGCGGGAACTCGTGGGCTGGGGTCGCTTCGACGCCTGTGTGGCGTTTGCCGCGGCTGAGCGCACCGGTGAACTCGAAGCCGAGGCGGCCTCAGGCCCCCTCGCCCCCCTCTTCGCCCGCCTCCGCCTGCCTGCAGGCTGCGGCCCGTCCGCCCAGGCCGGGGCCTCCGGGGAGGAGGCCACCGACCTGAGTGGCGAGGAGGACTTCCGCTGTGCCGCCGAGGGCTGTCCGCCGGCCTTGCGGGGCTCCGGCGTCACTGCGTTCCCGCTTCGGTCGCTCGAGGGGCCGGTCTTGGCAGTCGTCTCGTTCTACTCGGCTGCTCGCGAGCGATTCCCTCGCCAGCTCATGCCCCTGCTGCGCCGCGTCGTGACCGTGGCCTCCCGCCAGCTTGACGCGTTGGCCGGACCCGAGGATGACCTCTCTTCCCCCGAGCGCCTCCTCGCGCAGCTCGAGCCCCCCGCCGGCGAGCCGCCCCCCGCCCCAGGCCGAGCAACCGAGGCCCTGGAGGTCGCCGTCGTCGCCGGCGGCATCTGACCCGCGCCCCACAACGAAACGGCGCCCCCGGTCATCCCGCGAGCGCCGTCTGTCACCTTCCTCCCGCCGTCCCCTACTCTCCGGTCATCAGCCCTTCCACGACCTCGCAGATCAGGATCGCGAGTTCGGCGGTCGAGTCCACGATGATGTGCATGTCCTCCGGCGCGACGATCTCCGGATCGCCCCAGGTGCCGGTCTCGAGTTGATTCTCGACCAGGAAGTCCGCCACCGTGGATGCGATCCGCTGGTAGTTCGCGTTGCCGGTCGCCTGGTACAGGAGCGCCGCGCCCCACCCGAACCATCCGCTCGGGAGCGTCGTGTAGCGGTCCTCGCCGCACAGGTCCCCGAACTCCGCGTACTCGTGGGCCGTCTGCAGGTACTTCCGCTCCCCCGTGGCGTACCACAGCCGCACCAGGAACGCCGTCGCCAGCCCGGGGATCACGTAGTGCTGCGCCGGCTTGGTCGCATCCACCACCCGCAGCACCGCATCGTCTTCCGGGAAGTTGGTGATGAGCTGCTCCCCCTGGTGCATCGTGAAGTACAGCCGCTTGCTGGCGGTCGGCTGCTTCTCCCAGATCCGCCCGAGGTGGTCGCCGACTCGCGCCGCCTCCTCGGTCCGCCCCGTGTACAGGCACGCCATGCCCGCCATGCAGGTGGACATCAGGTCCTGCTCGCCGCTCAGCGCCGATTCCGGCCCGCGCGTCAGGAACCCGCCCGACTCCGGATGCTGCATCGACAGCAGGAAGTCCACCCCTCGCATCGACAGGTCGAACTGCCCCAACCGCTGCGCCCCGCAGATGAGCCAGGAGTTCGCGTAGTGGTAGTAGACCTGGTGCGCCCCGACGCGCGGGTACCGCCCCGAGTAATCCCCCTCCTCGGTGAACGCATTCTCTCGCACCCACGTTAGCAGGCGAACTGCTTCCGGCGTCCTCCCCGCCAGACTGAACGCATACGGAACCTTGTAGTAGGCGGCGATGCCCTGATCGACCGGGTTGATCGAGCCGTCCTCATTCTGGTGTGAAAGCAACCACCTGACCGCCTTGACCGCCGCCTGCCGATATGCTGTGATGTTCATGCTGCAGACACCCCTCGGAGACTGCCCAGCCGCCAGGCACACCAAAACCCCCGGCCCGGCCGCGGGCTGAGTTAGATGAGTACCCTTCCACTTCCCTCCCTCCACCTCCTCCCTCCCCCTCGCGGAACGCTAACGTTACAGCCTTCCGCCCCTCCCGTCAACCGTTGTTGTGACCGTTCGCAGGGCTGCGCTGTCGTGGAGGGGCCGCATGTCTGCGCGTCGAGGGCCCTCGACGCGCAGACATGCGGCCCGCGTTGCCTACGGCCAGAACGCATACACGTTGTTCCGCGTGACGATGGAGTACAGGATCCAGAGGGCGCCGGTGGTGATGTCGCCGAGGATGAGGCCGTAGGCGGC
>VGFC01000439.1 GCA_016869045.1 Armatimonadota bacterium | reverse complement strand
CGGTAGGCGTGCTGGATGCGCACGAAGCGCTCGTGCGCCTTCTTGCTGTCGGAGCTGACGTCGGGGTGGTGCTTGCGGACCAGCTGGCGGTACCGGCGCTGGATGGCCTCCTCGCCGGAGCCGACGGGGATTCCCAACACGCGGTACGGATCGAACTCGCCATCGGTGCCGCTCATGGGCGCCCACGTCGCATCGGGGGCCTTGTGGGTCGTTGCAGGGGCAGAGCGTGCTCTGCCCCTTCCCTGGGTACGGGCAACGGCGGGGCAGAGCACGCTCTGCCCCTACAACGACAGCCGACAGGTTCGGAACTGCATGAGTGTCAGCCGCCGCTGGCCGCAGACAACATCGAGTTGAAGTAGCCGATGTAGAACGAGGCCAGGATCAGCACCACGAAGATCGCAGCGATGATCACGCAGATGGGCACGATGGCCGTGGCCATCTGGCGGATCTTGGTCTTCGCTTCGTCGTCGTAGTAGTCCGCCACCTTCTGGAGGGTCGCGTCGATGTCGCCCGTCTCCTCGCCGGTGCGGAGCATGGCCACGACGGTGGCGGGTACGTAGCGCGAGGTCGCGAGCACCTCACTCAGCCGCCCGCCCTTCTGCAGGTGCGGGATGGCCGCGCGCACCTCGCTGGCGACCGCGAGGTTCGCGGAGGCGTCGGCGGACAGCTTCACACTCTCGGGCATCGTCACCCCGGCCGAGTACAGCGCCGCCAGTGCCCGGCAGAACCGCGACATGACGATCTTCTGCGCAACGCCCCCGAAGATGGGCAGCGTGAGCCGCATTCGATCGACGATCGTGCGCCCCTGCTCGGACTTCTGGTAGGCGCGAACCAGCCAGTACCCCAGTCCCACCGCGCCCAGCAGCCCCGCGAGCACCGCCACCGGGACCAGCACCCCCGCTCCCAGCATCCCGGGCTGTAGCATCTGGACGATGATCACCATCGCCGTCGGGATGATCAGGATGGCGCCGGCGAGGATCTTCGGGTAGAGGGTCTCACGCTGAATCATGCGCTGGACCTCAAGGTCGTGCTCGGCGTACTCGGCCAGCGCCTTCAGCATCTCCTCCAGCTTGCCCGAGGCTTCCCCCGCGGCGACGATCGCCACGGCCAGCGGCGAGAAGGCCTCCGGGAAGCGGCGCATGTTCTCGCTCAGCCGCTGTCCCCGCTCCACGCCGGGAATGACGCCCCGCGCGGCCCAGCGCAGCATTGGGTTCGTCGTGTTCTCCTCGATGACGTGTAGCGCCCGGATCACCGTCATCCCCGAGCCGATCAGCGTGGCCAGCTCGCGGTAGAACTGAGCCAGCGCCGCGTGGCTGACCCGCCGCGCAGGCGTCGGCCGGCGCGCCTCCCGCGCTTTGGGCGCCTGCGCCTCCTTGATCCGGACGATGATGTAGCCCTGGTCGCGGAGCTGCGCCGCAACGAGCTGGGGCGTCTCCGCCTCCATCTCCCCCGTCAGGGCGTTCCCCGTCTTGTCACGAACCTCATATGCGTACGTGGCGACCGGCATGGTGGCCGAAAAAGGGGGACACCATACCAATTTCAGACGTCCGAAATTGGTATGGTGTCCCCCTTTTTCCCTCCTTTCCCAGGCCACAACCGCACCGACCCGTCGTTGGTCACGTGACTAGAGACGGTCGAGCCGTCCGGCAGTTGCAGGTCCGGGTCAAGCTCCGCCAGGGGCACCAGGGCAAACTGCCGCTCCATGAGGTGCGGGTGCGGTACCGTCAGCTCCGGCGTCTCGATCCTCAGGTCGCCGGATAGCAGCAGGTCGATGTCGATCTCCCGCGGCCCCCACCGCCGACGGGGCTGCCGGCCTACCTCGCCCTCGATCCGCTTCGCCTCGGCGAGGAGCTGGTGGGGTTCGAGCGTGCACAGGACCCTGGCTGCCAGGTTGAGGAACGGGCTCTGGTCGGTATCGCCCCACGGGTCAGTCTCGTAGATGCCGGAGACGGCCTGCACCTCGATGCCCCGCGTCTCGCCGAGCCGCTGCAACGCCTTGCGCAGGAAGCCCTCACGGCTCCCTCGGAGCCACGTCACCGTGACGTCGAGCCCCGCGGCCTCAACGGCCTGCTGAAGCCACTCCTCACGGTCGCCCACGTTGCTCCCCAGACCGAGGTACCACACGCGGGCGCCGGGGTCCTGCCGAGCCGCCATTGGACGCACCTTGGGGTGGGGACGTAGAGGGTGTGCCGCCGCAAACCGTCAACGAGAGACCTGAGACCGCCGTCGCCGCGCTAGTGGATGTCGTACCCGCCGCCGCGTGCATCCCGCGCGATGACGTCCAGGTCGATGTTCGAGAGGACGGCCAGCCCTTCGTCGCTCAGCACGAACCCACGGGCTTCCAGCGCGGCGCGCGCGTCCCTCGCCAGGCCGACACGAAACGCCTGATCCGCGGCCGCCAGCGCGGCTACCTGCCGCAGCTGGATGGCGTCGAGCGTACGGATGCCGTCGGTGGCGGCCATCGTGATCTCGGTGTTGCCTGCATCCAGGTCCACCGCCAGCTCGTAGCGCTCCATGGCTTCGGGGATATGCCCCATGCGGTGTTCCAGCGAGCCGAGGTGGTAGTGGCCGCGTGGGTCTAGCGGCGCCAGGTGGGTGTACAGGCGCGCGCACTCCATTGCCGACGTCAGGTCCTCGAGGTGCTCGTGGGCGGCGGCCTGAAGCCGGAGCAGCAGCGGAGTAGATGCGCCCCGGGACCGGAACGGCTCGCAGACCGCCACCGCCGCCACCGGATCGCGCTCCGACAGGTAGACGCCAGCCAGCACCTCCGCAACCCGCTCCCGCGTCGGGTCGCCTTCCAGCGCCCGCCGCAGAATCTCCTTCGCCGGCTCCTGGACGCCCTCGCGCAGGCAGAAGGTCGCGATCTCGACCAGATCGACGGTCGTCCCGGCCAGATCGGGCGGTGCGCTGGTGAGCACGCGCCGCGCGTCGGCGTGCCGGCCCGCTCGCTTCAACGCGGTCGCCAGGCCCGAGATGGCGCGCGTATACTGCGGCGCCACCCCGATGGCCTCCTGGGCCAGGGCGATCGCGTCGTCAACCCGGTCCTCGGCGAGGGCGGTCTGTAGCTTCACGAGGGCGGCGTCGGCCCTCGCGAGCGCCTCGTGGTGAGTAGGCTCCAACGTGCTTCTACCTCCCCGGCCCGCTCGTCCCGCGCGGGCCGGCTAACTGGGCGGCGCCCTCAGGTCGCCGTGGGGTCGGGCACGACCGGCGGCAGTAGCCCCTCGCTCGTCTTCTTCTTCCCGGCCTTCGGCTCGGGCGGCGCCTTCTTCGCGTCCTCAGGCTTCTCCGCCCCCTCCTCCGCCGCCGGTAGACAGCCGTACTTCAGGATGGCCTCCACCTCGCCACGCTCCAGCGTCTCCTTCTCCAGCAGCACCTGCACCAGGTTCTCCAGTTGGTTCCGGTGCTCGCTCAGGATCGACCGGGCGCGGTTGATCGCCCCCTCGACCAGGCCGCGCACTTCCGCGTCGATCTTGCGCGCAACCTCCTCGCTGAAGTTGCGCTCCTCGTACAGTTCCCGTGCCAGGAAGATCGGCCCGGTCTTCTTCCCGTACGTGACCGGCCCCAGCTCCTCGCTCATGCCGTATTCGCACACCATCTGCCGGGCCATCTCCGACACGCGCTGCAGGTCGTCCTGGGCGCCCGTCGTCACATCGCCGATGACGATCTCCTCCGCCGCGCGCCCGCCGAGCGCCTGACACATGTACTTCAGCAGGTCGTCCCGGCTCATCAGGTACCGGTCGTCCTCGGGCAGGTTGAGCGTGTAGCCCAGAGCCATTCCGCGCGGCAGGATGGTCACCTTGTAGGTCGGATCGAAGCTCGGCAGGTGGTTGCCGACGAGCGCATGGCCTGCCTCGTGGTATGCCAGGACCCTCCGCTCGCCCTCGGTCATCACCCGGCTCTTGCGCTGCGGCCCGGCGATGACGCGCTCCACCGCCTCGCCGAACTCGTCCATGCCGATCTCGCGCTTGTTGCGCCGGCCTGCGAGCAGCGCCGCCTCGTTCACCAGGTTCTCGATGTCCGCACCGCTGAAGCCCACGGTCCGCTTCGCCAGCACCGCCGGGTCCACGTCGCTCGTTAGCGGCTTGCTCTTGAGGTACAGGTCCACGATCTCTCGCCGCTCGCGTACGTCCGGGTTATGCACCACCACCCGTCGGTCGAAGCGGCCCGGACGCAGCAGCGCGGGGTCGAGGATGTCCGGCCGGTTCGTGGCAGCCAGGATGATCACGTCCGCGTTCGGGTCGAAGCCGTCCATCTCCACCAGCAGCGCGTTCAGCGTCTGCTCGCGCTCGTCGTGCCCGCCTCCCAGACCTGCCCCGCGCTGGCGGCCGACCGCGTCGATCTCATCGATGAATACGATGGCCGGCAGGCTGTGCTTCGCCTGCTCGAACAGGTCCCGCACGCGCGAAGCGCCGACCCCGACGAACATCTCGACGAAGTCCGACCCGCTGATGTAGAAGAACGCGACGTTCGCCTCGCCCGCAATCGCCCGCGCGAGCAGCGTCTTACCGCAACCCGGCGGCCCCAGCAGCAGCACCCCGCGCGGGATCTTGGCCCCGAGAGTGCGGAACTTCTCCGGCTCGCGGAGGAACTCCACGATCTCCTGGACTTCCTCCTTCACCTCCGCCATCCCCGCCACGTCGTCGAAGGTCACCCGCTCGAAGTTCTCGCTCAACGTCTTGTGCCGGCTCCGACCGAAGCTCAACGCTTGCCCGCTGCCCGCCTGCATCTGGCGGACCATCAGCATCCAGAACACGAAGATCAGTACTAACGGCAGCAGGAAGCTCCCCGCGATCCCGATGGCCTTGTCCCCCCAGGGGGCAGGTTCGAGGGAGACCGGCCCGTTCGGGTTCTTCGCCAGCAGGTCCCGCCAGAGCGTAGGATCGTTGGGGACCTTGACCGCATAGGGCTGCTTGTCGGCGTTCTTGAGTTGGCCGATGGCCCGCTCGTTGCCGATGATCTTGACGCTGGCGATCTCGCCGTCCTGCCAGTCCTTCAGGAATTGGCTGAAGTTGTCGTACTGGCGTGTCCTCTGGCGCTCCTGTAGCTTCGGAATCCAGAACACCACCACCAGCAAGACCGCTAGCACCAGGAACAACACGACGTGGTTCGAACGCATGCAACCGCTCCTTTGGCCGGAGTCCTTGACGGCCGGCCGCCGTCGGGTGTCACGCCAGGGGGCGCGCGACCAGTTCGGCCACCTGCTCGGTCCGGGCGGTCACCTTCGCCCCCTCCGAGATCCGATGGCCGACCAGCCACACGATCTCCCCCTGAGTCGTCGCCACCACGACTATACCTTCGCGCTCGGCGCGCGGAATCTTCTTGTCGACCAGGAAATCCTGCAGCTTTTTCGTGCCCTGCATCCCTAGCGGCGTCCAGCGATCACCGGGCCTCGGGTTGCGGAGGACGAGGCGGCTGCCCACAACCGCGGCGTCCAACTGCGCGCAGAACGGGCCGCGCGCCGCCGGATCGCATTCGCCAGCCGGCCCCACCCGCGCGGCGATCAGAATCCCTGCGTCCGGTAGCCGCGCCTCCCCGGGCACCGCCAATGACGCCTCGAAGCTCCGGGCGGTTCGACGGGCGCCACCCCGCAGTACGACTGCGTCTGCCGTCCGCTCCGCCCATAGTCCCGGCAGCTCTGTCCGCGCTCCCGTACGCGCCTCCGCAACCAGGAACTCCAGCGCCCGCAGATGGTCGGCGGTGACGTTCCTCAGGTCCCCCCGCACTTCGCCCACGGCCTCGCGCAGAACTCGATTGCCCAGGCCTGGCGCCAGCGCTCTCAGCCGCGTCAGGTCGAGGGCCAGTCCGTCCTCCCTGGAACGCACCAGCGTCTCAAGCGCCTCCCGCACGAGGGGGCGGGTCCACTCCAGCTCCGCCTCAGCGATTGCCGCC
>VGFC01000438.1 GCA_016869045.1 Armatimonadota bacterium | reverse complement strand
TCCGGGAGGGGCCGCATACCTGTGCGCTGAGGGCACTCGGCGCACAGGTATCCGGCCCGTCGTAGCCCGACCGAGGGGCCGGATGCTTCGCATTCGGCCCCTCCCACGACTACGCAATGACCCTGCCTCTCCCCCACCTTCCACGACGTGCAGTGCGAAGCGAGAGAGGCCGCATACGACGCCTTAATGGTAAACCGCTTTAGCGGCAAGGCTCCCCAGAGTTCCCGCGCAGAAACACCATTAAGACGTTCTAACGCTAAACCGTTTTACCCGCATAGCATTCGTCTGAACCCCCGCCGGCCCTTGTCACACTCGACGCGCGAGGCCCGAGGCAGGACGGGCGCCCCGCCGAGGCCGGCTGTCTGAGCCCCGTAGATCGATTCTGGGCGCCGGAAGAAGCCACGAGGCCCCCACCTACTCGCGCTACGCCGAACGCCCCTCAGAGGCCCCCAGCACGCGCGCACGGGGCATTCGCTGCGGGGGGCGGGAGCGGTCCGCGGGCCCTCTTCCCCACGTCGTGCACGTACCCGCTTCAGCCGCCTGGCAGCGCAAGAGAGGAGTTCGGGCGCAAATGGGCCTTGATTCCCGGCGCGGAGAACGTTACAATGGCTTCAGCAGATCAGGCTCCGTGAGGATGAGCGCTATGCGCGACGAGCCTCCTCCAGCGATGCCCCTCCAATCCTCCTCTGAAGGCGTTGATCCGAAAGCCTCCGAACCCGGTGGTGAGTATTACACCCTCCGCGAAGCAGCGCGTGAGGCAGGCTGCAGCGAGGCCACCCTTCGAAGGCTGGTCAAGTCAGGTGACGTTCCATATGTCCAGCAGGAGACAAAGACGGGATTCCGATACCTGTTCGAACCCTCCACAATAGCCGTCATCGCGCATAAGGCCTCCATGCGCAGGCCAGCCGGGAGGCCTTCAGGAGGACGGGTTGGAGGGCGTAGTCTCCAAGCCTCCAGATATGAGGCCCTCCAGGAGGCCTCCGAAGGCATTCAGGAAGTCGCGGCTCTGCGAACTGAGCGTGATCTCCTCAGGGCCGAGAACGCACGGCTCTGGCTGCAGGTTGAGCGCCTGACGGAGAGTGTCACACGGCTCGCGCTTCCGCCCTCCAGGACATTGGAGGCCGAGCCTTTGGAGGGGGCCTCCGGTGCCAAGCCTACGGCGAAGCGGAGCTTCTGGAACTGGTTCTTCGGGCGAGACACAAAGGGGCCGGAGGGCGGCGGATGACCAGATGGGTATTCGCCATACGGAGTCTCGGTCGCGATGAAGGTTGTGAAAGGCAGTGTCGGGATTGGAATCCCGACCTACGAGATACGTAGGCCGCGTAGGAGAGGCCTCCTTCCTCCAGAGAGCCCTTCTTCAATACAATCTGAATCGCGTCCCTACATGAGGGCGGCGAAGACGAGGATCGTGGATTCCGGTTTGGATGGATCGACAGCGAGGGCCCGGGGTAGGAGAGGCGGTTCGGTAATGAGAGCAAGGGAAGGGGATAGGGAAGAGAGGACGGTCCAACAACACTGAAGCCACCCTATTCCTTGGCGGGGAGGCGGTGGCTTCGCGAGAGAGTCTAGGCAGCAGGGCCGGCGACTTGTGCCTTCGGTGCTGCACGTGGGGTTTTGTTGTGCCCCGACGCAGCCTCAGAGTAGCACAGCCTACGCCCTGTGTCAAGCTCTCTGCGTTGTGTGGTTTCGAGTTTCGGGTTTCGAGTTCAAGGACACGGGCTGCAGATGGGGTTCGGGACGTGGGTCTTGGAAACTGAAGAACCTCCGAGCAAGCATCAGCAAGAAGCGAGTGCCGCCAGCCGGGAACTCGAGACCCGAAACTCGAGACCTGATACAGCGAACCCGGGAGGGTTCGGGATGTCCGGACAGGGCGAGAGAGGGAACCAGCGCCGACCGAAGCCCTATGACTTCGGGGCCTTCCGCGGCTACCGCGGACCTCGCTTCACGCCCATCCCCGATGAGTTTCTGGATCATCAGCTCGCCGATCTGTCCTCGGCCGAGACGAAGGTGATGCTGTTCCTGTTCCGCAAGACCTATGGCTATCGGAAGAGCGCGGATCGTGTTTCGTTTGCGCAACTCGAGCATGGAACGCGCTCCTCCGAGGGGACCGTCATCGATCGCGGAACCGGTTTGAGTCGCGCTACGATTTGGCGAGCACTGAAGGGATTGCGGGAGAAGGGTCTGATTGAGATTGAGCGTCAGACCACGCCGGCGGGCGATTCAGACATCAACTACTATCACATTCGCGAGGACCTTGGTCCTGAACACTTGGTGGGGCAGGGCGGCTCGCCAAGTCCTCGAGGCGGTCGGTCAACGCGAGGCGGTTCGCCGCATCGTGGAGGTGGGGAAGGGGGCGCCGATCTCTCAGCCGGCGGCGACTCGGAGGGGTGGTTCAGTAGTGAAACTACCCCCATCTCAGAATTGAACCCCCCTGGTTTCAGAACCAAACGAGGGGGTGGTTCAGGTTCTGAACCCACAAGAACAGACTTCACAAGAGAGGACTTGACACTCTCAACCGAACTCACCGATCTGGCGCAGGACTTCCTGCGCTCCATCGGCTACGCGAAGCCCGCCCCAGCGAAGAGAGAGCGAACTGTGCGCATCCTTCGCGAACTCCAGCGCGAGGGTCAGTACACGCTCGAGGAGCTCCAGGCGGCCTGTCGGATAGCCGTCTCCATGGGAGCAAGGGGACCGGAGCTGCTCCCGCATGTGATTGGGAAGGCTGAGAAGGTGCAGCAGCAAACGGAAGTGGGGGAGAGGATCTCGCGCCAGGAAGACGAGGCCCGAAGCCGGTGGGAGAGACTGACGGCGCACTTCGAGCAGCTTTCGAGGGACGAACAGGAAGAGCTGATTGAGGCCGCGAGAAGGTCGAGCGCGATTCTCGCGCAACGTCCGCGCAACCACCCGCTGACACGGGCGGCGGCGATCGCAATGTTGGACCAGCAATGATGCCGAGATCTGAGGAAATCGCGATGGCGAACAGTCCTTGGAGACAGCAAGGAGGTGCAGGTGATGTCGCGTGAGGAGGAGCTGCTGGAGGTCGCGGAATCAGGAAGCCTGGGCGATCTCAAGGAGGTTCTACCGGCCAGAGGGGTCATGGGCAAGCTGCTTGCGCCAAGGTTCGACATCAACGCGCGCGATGCACGAGGCCGCGCAGCGTTGCTCCTGGTGACGCAGCGCAGTGAGGTACGGATGGCGCGGCTACTGCTTAAGCATGGGGCTGATCCCAATGTGCGGGACAACCGAGGAGACACGCCGCTGTCTGCGGCAGCGGGGCAGGGCAACGCCGAGATGACCCGGCTGCTCATCGAAGCGGGAGCCGACGTCACGGCGCGCAATAACGAGGGGTATGGTGCACTGCATCGCGCGGCCGGACCGGAAGGTCGGGCGACGAGCGGCGAAGTGGCGGAGATGCTGATTGCCCAGGGCGCCGATCCGAACGCGAAGGGCAGAAGCGGGGACACGCCGCTGCACGTCGCGGCTCAACACGGGATGCTCGGTGTGGCGGCGGCCCTGCTGGCAGGCGGGGCAAGAGTCGATGAGGGCGATGGCAAAGGTCGAACGCCCCTACAGTTGGCGCTGCGCTCAGGGAACCTGGAGACGGCGGACCTACTCCGGAGCCATGGAGGGTAGGGGACAGGGGAGAGCGTCCCGGTAAGCGGGAGCGGATCGCGAGAGGGAACGTGTCGGGTTCTGAGAGCGTGTGTGAGAAGGACGGCATGGGGCGTGATGAATCACGCCCCTACACGCGGGCGCGATGAATCGCGCCCCTACATCACGGCGATGTACGGTTGTTCGTGAGGTACGGGTGCCGTTTGTGGCACCCGGTTACCGTTCCCATGCGCGCTCCGAGACGCCGCCGCCGAGCGATGAGGAGGTTTCTGCAGGGAGAAGGGCGTTCTTGTTCTGAACGGCAACCGGCCGGATTGTGATCGGTGGCCGGGTTCCGGATGGCGATTGAGAGGGAGAGATCCGATGACGAGAGGGATGGCAGTCCTGGGCGTGATGGCGTTGGTCGTGCTGCTCGTCGTGGCGGGCAGTGTGCGAACGGCAGTCCTGACTCGAAGGTCGCAGGCCTCAACAAGCCAGGAACGTGTCGCCGAGAAGACGCGAGTGGTGGCTCACGGGGAGAAGGTCAACCTCAGAGAGCACCTCGTAAGGGGGAAGACGACGGTCTTCGACTTCTACAGCGAGTACTGCCCGGCCTGCATGATGTTGGCTCCGGAGCTGGACAAACTGGCGGCGAAGCGGCCGGACATGGCGGTGGTCAAGGTGGATGTGAACCGGCCGGAGGTGCGAGGGCAGATCGACTGGGAGTCGCCGGTCGTGCAGCAGCATGGGATCGACACGCTTCCGCACCTGGTGCTCTTCGATGCGCATGGCAAGCAGACCGCGAGCGGGCCGCGGGCACTCGACGAGGTCGTGGGCTGGCTCGGAAGCTAGGTCGTGAGGGCCTGCCAGGCGCGAGCGCGGCCGCGCAAGCCGGCGGCCAGCACGTCGGGAGCGTTCGGGAGCGCCGGGCTGACCGCATAGACGACGGTGGCATGGCGCACGCCGGCGCCGGCCGCGTCGATGGACTGCAACGCGGCCACGGCACGGAGCGCACCGGGCTCTGTCATGATCGCGGCGCAACGGGCATGATGGGTCGTGACCACGGCACTTCACCTCCGGAGGGGTGTTCTGCCTAAGGCAACGCACGGGCGCGGGAACGAAGGGTTACGAGGATGTAACGGAGACGACGGGGGGGTCAGGAGTCGGAATTCAGAAGTCAGAATGACGTCAACGTCAGCGACACCAGTATGGGGGCTTCGCGTGCGCGAGGACGGGGCCAGGCGAGTCATCGTCATCAAGCACAACCGGTATGCGCGCCCGGCGGCGTGCAGCATTTGCGATGGCGACCACAACCTGGACTTGGGCCTCGCACTGTTCGAGGAGGGTAACTGGCAAGGGATCTGCGAGGACTGCGCCCGCGAGCACGCGCCCGGGATGCTTGCGTTGCTGAGGTGCGTGGCCGCCCAGAGGGCTTACTGGGAAGTGGAGGAGGTGAGGGCCGGTGAGGAGAGTCGCCGGCGAGTAGGGGAGACGCTCGCCTCGCTGGAGGCGGAGTTGGAGTTGCTGCAGGAGCGACTCGAGGGCACGCAAGCCCGTATCGAGGAGATGCGCACGGAAGATCAGTGAGGACGGACGCCGGGCCCAGGACGCCACGCGAGAGGCCAGCCGATCGCGTGGCGTTTCGCGTTGGGCAAGGGTGAAAGCAGTTATACCCTCTTGACGTCATAGCGTTTGAGCGGTAGATTGCTCCCGGACATGAGAACGATCGCAGTGGCGAATCAGAAGGGCGGAGTGGGGAAGACCACGACCGCCATCAACCTCGCGGCGGCGCTGGTCGAGCGCGGCCGGAAGGTGCTGCTGGTGGACCTCGATCCGCAGGCCAGTGCGACGACAGCTTTGGGGCTGAAGGTGGGGGAGTGGACAGGCAAGAATGCCTGTCCTCCTGCGGCCCTTACGGGGCAGCCGTCGATGAGCGACGTGCTGCAGGCGGCGATGAACGAGGCGGAGACGCCGCGGCTGGCGGAGGTCGTTGTGGCGACGCCGACGGGCATCGACCTCGCGCCCGCGGACATCACGCTGAGCGCCATCGAGCCGGACCTGCTGAGCGCGTTGGGCGGTGAGAACGTCGTGCGCCAGGCGCTGCGGGGGGCGAAGGGGTACGACTACGTGCTGATCGACTGCCTGCCGAGCCTGGGGCTGCTGGCGGTGAATGCGCTGACCGCGGCGGATGAGGTGCTCGTGCCCGTGCAGGCCGAGTACCTGCCGATGAAGGGCTTGCAGCTCCTCCTGCACACGGTGGCGAAGGTGCGGTCGAAGCTGAACCCGAGGCTGAGGATCGCAGGCATCCTCCTCACGATGAC
>VGFC01000437.1 GCA_016869045.1 Armatimonadota bacterium | reverse complement strand
GCTCATCAGGAGCCAGTAGACGGGCGTCAACACCGCGTACTTGGCGAGGTCATGGTAGCCGCGCTGCATGACGCCCGCGACGGCCAGATAGACGAAGACGAAGTTGCCGATGAAGCCGCAGATCAGCCCAAGCCCGAATATGGCGGGCGGGAACATCGCCGAGATGACCCACCAGTGGCTCGCGAACCAGAGCGCGGTCATCGACCAGTAGATCGGGTTCAGCAGGAAGCAGGCGATCGAGCCGCCGATGGTCATCTGGAAGCCCCAGAACCCGCGCAAGCCCAACGCCCTCAGGGTGGCAAACGGGTTGCGCATGTATACGAGGTAGGTCTGGATGTAGCCCTTGGCCCAGCGGGAGCGCTGGCGGATCCAGTTCAGGAGAGCGGAGTTGGCTTCCTCCCACGTCGTGCTGTGCAGCATCGCCGTGCGATGGCCGCGCGCGTGCAGGCGGATGCCCAGGTCGCAGTCCTCGGTCACGTTGAAGGGGTCCCAACCCATCAGTTCCTTGAGGACGGAGACGCGGAAGTGGTTGGACGTGCCGCCGAGCGGCACCGGCGCCCCCGAGACCGTCAGCCCCGGCAGGAAGAGATCGAACCACGTCGAGTACTCCTGCGTGAACCAGCGGGTCAGCAGGTTCTGCCGCTGGTTCAAATAGTTGAGGCGGGCCTGGAGGCAGGCGATGTCGGGGGGCGCCTCACGGAAGGCCGCGGCGGCCTTGCGGAGTTGGTCCGGCTCGGGGCGGTCCTCGGCGTCGTAGATGACCAGCAAGTCGGCCTCGCTGAGCGCCAGCCCGTAATTACAGGCCCGGGGCTTTCCGCGCGGCTGGCCATCGGGCACGACCACGCAGCGGAACTGTGAGGGGAGAGTCAGCTTCCTTGCCGCCGCGATGGTCTCCGTATCTTCTTCCTCGAGGAGGAGCTGGATGTCGAGCTTGCCAGCGGGATAGTCGAGGGCCTGCAGGCCGCGGACGAGGCGGTCCAGCACCTCGGCCTCATGGAAGAGGGGCACGAGGATGGTGTAGGTCGGCAGTTCTCCATCGGGGATGGAGGCCATGGCCTCCGTGGAGGGATTGAACTCGACGCCCCGCTCAAGGGACAGCCAGGCGACGTGGAACTTGTAGCCGATGTGTACGAGGTAGAAGATGATCGCCGCCGCGTTTGCCACCAGGAGCGTCGCGACCCAGTTCCCCAGGGCGGCGGCCGTCACGACTGCCGCGAGCAGCGCCAGGGCCAGGACCTGTGCCGCAGTGAGCGTCGCGAACGCGGAGTGCTCCGGGTGGTCACGGGCGAAGCGCAGCAGGTCGATTGTGCGATCCGGCGGCGGCCACTGATCCAACGATGCACCCACACGTAGGGGCGGACCCGTGTGTCCGCCCGGAGACTGGGGCGGACACACGGGTCCGCCCCTACAACGGCACCGGCCTCTACGGTTGTTCTTGCACGATTCGGCGCGAAAGTTCCGGCGTACGCCGACGAACAGTCCGGCGCCCCCGGTGACACAGCGTCGGCCGGGGGCGCCGGGGAAGCGTCGGGATGCCAGACGGCGCTAGGGCTGAGTCGGTGCAGGCGCCTCCTGCTTCACCGACCTGATCTTCACCGCGTACTCATCCGGCGAGAAGAGAATCGAGCCGCCGAGCTGCTCGACGATCCACTTCGCCGACACGAACAGCACGCCCTCACGCATCACGGGGGGGTCATCGAGCGTGGCAGCCTCCTCCTTCCCCGCCCGTGTGACGCGGGCGGTGGGGTAGCCCACCTTCAGCACCAGCTCAGTGTCACCCTTGGTGACCTGCAGCACGTTGTCGGGAGCGGGCCACCACTCGCCCTGCGCGCCGAGCGCCGCGAGGAATGGATCGGCGCCGGGCAGTATGCAGGGCACGAAGGCGCGGCCTGTCTTCGCGTCCAGGAAGGGGACAGCCTTGAGATCGAGAGGCTTCCCGTCCACGATCACCTGCAACCCCTTGGCCTTCTCGTACTCGGCCTGCAGGTACGCGTATCCGGGCTGGTTGATCTTGATGGTGGCATCGCGGATGAGTCTCCGCAGGATCGCCTCCTTCGAGACCCCCTTCTCGGCACGCAGCTTGTCGCGGATTCCCGGCGCGGCCTCCACCAGGCTGGTCTGTTGCCCCGGGTCGATCCCCTTCACCCACAGGATGTAGGCCTTGTCCCCCACCTCAATGGGATCGCTCCACTTGCCGACCTCCAGGGCGAAGGCGGCGGTACGCAGGGTCTCAGGCTCGACCTGATCCGCGCTGAGCCAGCCCCAGAACCCGCCCTCCGCAGCGTGTTCGTCTACGGAGACATCCTGGGCCACCTTCCCGAAATCCTCATCCTTGAGGCGCTCGTAGGCCTGGGCCGCCGAGCGGATGTCGGGCGTGGTGATCGCGTACAGTTGCACGCGTGTGGGCTTCGTGAACTCGCTGAGGTGCCCGTCGTAGTAGGCCTGCACGGCCGCGTCGCCGATCTTGCCGACCTCGTCCACGATGCGATCCAGCAGCAGATCCGTCTTCACCTCGCGCCGCAGCGCGCTGAGTGGGATGCCCCGCTCGTGCAGCATCGCTTCAAAGGCCCGATCGTTCGGGTACTGCGCCTTGATCCGGACGATCTGGGCATCCACCGCCGCATTCTTGAAGTCGATCTTCAGGCGGTGAGCCTTCTGGATGACCAGTTGCTCCTTGATGAGCTGGCGCAGGGCCTGCGCGCCCGAGAACTCCTTCAGAGCCGAGAGCCAGTCATCCGCCGTAATGGCGGCCGGGCCGACCGTGGCCACCGGAGGAGGGGGGGGCGGCGCCGGAGCCGGCGCGGGGTCTTGGGCGACACACAGAACTGGGACCACGAAGGCGAGGGACAGCAGCAGCATGGTCGGACACGTGCGGCGGGTCACACGAACTCCCCCTTCGACGCCCAGGCGATACGGCGGAGCCTGGGGGCCCACCAGGCTTGATTCCGCGGCCTCGATACTGGCCGCGATTATAGGCCCGCGAGGAGGAGGCTGTCAAGGAACGGCGGGAGGCGGGACGCTCCGATCGCCCCACCTCCCCAGGGCCACTGCATTGTCGTCGGAGGGGCCGAATGCGAAGTACCCGGCCTGCTGTTCGGCCAACGACGGGCCGGATGACTGCGCGTCGAGCACGCTCGACGCGCAGTCATGCGGCCCCTCCTACGCAATCGCCCGGCCATCTCCCTTGCGCCGGTTGACACAAGGGCCGGGATCGGGTACCCTCTGCACATGCTAACGCGGGCAAGTATACACACCCAGAGCCCCCAAGACGAAGCGGAACCCGCCTCCCCCGACGCCCCGGCCAAGCCCAAGCACGACGACCGGAACCCCCACGCCGTGGCGCTCGGACGGCTCGGCGCCATCCGCGGCGGCCAGGCGCGAACCAGGAAGCTCACGCCGGCGCAGAGGTCCGACATCGCCCGTCGGGCGGCGACGGCCCGGTGGTCCACCCCGCTGGACGCCCGCGGCCGACCTGTCACCCGCCGGACCGCCCGGGGGGCCAAACGCCAGCACGAGTTCACGGTCAAGGGCCAGCGGTACGTCGGCACGCGGGCGCAGGTGGAGCGAATGCTCCGCAAGGTGGCTCCGGAGCCCATCGCGCGGCACTTCGTCGAGGTGAACGGCGTCCGCTACCCGGTCAAGCAGGCCCTCGCTCTGGCGTTCGGGCTGTCCCGCAGCGACTTCGATGCCCCCCAGGCGCGCGGGCTTCTGATCAGGATGGGGCTCGAGGTGGGCAGTCTCCGCCCGGAGGGCAGCCCCCCGCCGCAGCCCGGAGGGGTCCGCCCGCGCTTCCCCCGCGCCAGAGGCCTGCCCCGCCCCGAGCGCGTGGAGGCGTACTCGGAGGATGGGGAGCACGCCGCCCAGGTGCAGGGCATCGAGGTCCCGCCGATCGTGCTCGCCTGGTCCCCCTGGCACCGCTGGACAACCCTTCGCGAGGACAAGCGCGGCACCGCCAGCGTTCGTCTGCCCTCCGGTCGCCCGGGCGTCTACGAGGTGATGGCCGAGGGGCAGCGGCCCAGACTCACGATCGGTCGCACCTCTGACCTGCGGACACGGGTGAAGTACCATCTCGTGATGGGCTCCGGCGGCTCCCATCCCGTGCGAAAGTCCATTGTGGAGAACGAGGACCTCGGACGGGTCTTCGTCCGCTGGGCCATCACCGACCGCCCCGCCACAGCCGAGGAAGCCCTGCACCTCGAGCACATCCGCCGCCACGGCCGCCTCCCCAAGTACACCCAACGGACGTGACGGAAGGTGATGGGTGATGGGTGACAGGTGACGGGAACGGCGGCGGGCCCCTGTGGCCCAGACTTCCGGCCTGCCAGAGCCGGAGGAGACACCGGAGGTAGCTCCAGAACCCCAGCGCCAACAAGGGACAGTCCTCGTGTCCTGCCCTGGCGGGCAGGACACGGGACAGTCCCTGGGTCTTGAAACCGCTTCACCCACCTCGTACAGGAGATCGCACGCTTATCGGCGAACTCATGGCGCGGCGGTGCGGCCTGCTCAACGGCCCGGCAATCCGCCGGAACGAGGTGGCGGTGCCATGCCCATCGGCAAAGACCCTACGCAGTTCGACCCGCAGGACCTGACGGACAACCTGCTGGCGATACGGCACTTCACCGACCGCGAGGCGGCCATTGCTGCCTTCCGGCGGCATGTGGATGCCCCCGAAGGTCACACGCTGCCGGTGCTGCACTTCTACGGCGTCGGCGGCGTCGGCAAGAGCCTCCTGCTCCACAAGCTCGCAGAGGTTCTCAAAGAGGAGAAGCCCCCGGTTCCGTTCGTGCGGCTGGACTTCGAGGACGCGCGATCGCGCGACCCCGTGCGCGCGCTGACGTGGCTGCGCGTGCACTTCGAGCAGCAGTACCAGGTGCGCTTCCCCGAGTTCGACCTGGTGCGCGCGGTGCTGGCGGCGAAGGAGGGCGGGCCGGAGGAGGATCTGGCCCCGCTCAGTGGGTCGCTGAAGGGCCTGTGGGAGGGGATGCAGGAGCTCTTCTCGCCGGTGGCGGCGGGCGTGAAGGCGGCCGGCGGGCGACGCACGAGTGGTGCCGGGGGCACTGGGAAGCACGCCGGGGCGGCGGGCAGGGAGTGGCCGAGGCGGAGGCCTTCTACGATCACCTGCACCTGGAGCCGACGGCAGCGATTGCGGTGTGGCGGAGGCGAGCCGAGCACGCGCGAGATGCCCGAGACGGTGGGCGGTGCCGGGCGGTGCTGGCGCACTGGGGGGGCGTTGACCTCACCGAGGACGCGTGGCGGGAGCGGATGGGTGACGTGCCATGGGGAAAAGGCCTGCACCAGGTGGCCTACTGGGTAGATGAACTGCGTGCGGCGGCGTGGGAGCACGGGCCCCTGCTCCAGCAGGCGATCCGGTGCTACGAGGCGGCCTTGCGGGTCTACACGGAGGAGGCGTTCCCCACCGACTGGGCGATGACGCAGAACAACCTCGGCATCGCGTACGGTGACCTGCCGACGGGCGACCGGGCGGCGAACCTGGCGCGGGCCATCGCCTGCTGCGAGGCGGCTTTGCGGGTCTACACGCAGGAGGCGTTCCCCACCGACTGGGCGATGGCGCAGAACAACCTCGGCACCGCGTACTGGAACCTCCCGACGGGCGACCGGGCGGCGAACCTGGCGCGGGCCATCGCCTGCTACGAGGCGGCCCTGCGGGTCTACACGGAGGACGCGTTCCGCACCGAGTGGGCGACCGCGCAGAACAACCTCGGAATTGCGTACGCGAGGCTGCCAACGGGCGACCGGGCGGGGAACCTGGCGCGGGCCATCGCCTGCTACGAGGCGGCCTTGCGGGTCAGAACGGAGGAGGCGTTCCCCACCGACTGGGCGACCACGCAGAACAACCTCGGCAACGCGTACCTGCAACTGCCCACTGGCGACCGGGGGGCGAACCTGGCGCGGGCCATCGCCTGCTACGAGGCGGCCTTGCGGGTCAGAAGGGAGGAGGCGTTCCCCACCGACTGGGC
>VGFC01000436.1 GCA_016869045.1 Armatimonadota bacterium | reverse complement strand
CTGGAGCAGGAAGGCGCGGTCGGTCGGCTGAAAACGCGCCGTCGCCAGGAAGCGTTCGCGGGGTGTCATCAGGGGGAGCACCAAGACGCGGTGGGCCGTTCGGGACTGTCCCGTTTCCTGCCCTCCGGGGCAGGAAACGAGGACTGTCCCCTGTTGGCGGTGGGGTTCACCAGCTGCCTCATCAAGCGGAGCCCATCACCGCCTCGACGATGGCCTCAGCCGTGATGCCGAAGCGGCGCTTCAGGTCCTCGTAGCCACCTACCATGCAGGCGAACACATCCTGCAGGCCCAAACGGCGCAGCGGCGTCCCCGCCCCAACCTCGGCCAGCACCTCAGCTACCGCGCTGCCGAGACCGCCGATGACCGTGTGCTCCTCGATGGTCACGATGAGTCGCGTCCTCGCCGCCGCCAGCACGGCCTCGCGGTCGATGGGCTTCACCGTGTGCATAGACAGGACCCGCGCGGCAATGCCTCGCTCCGCCAGCAGCTCACCCGCTCGCAGCGCCTCAATCGTCGCCGCGCCGGTGCCCATCACCGTCACGTCATCCCCTTCACGCAGCACGCTCGCCTCCCCGAGCCGGAACGTGCGCTCGCCTTCCGGCGTATCGATCGGCAACAGACCACCCGCGAGGGCGATGTAGAACGGCCCTTCAGTCGCAGCGGCGGCGCGGATGGCGTGCTCGGTCTCGAAGCCGTCGGCGGGCATCACCACCGTCATCGTGGGGATCAGCCGCATCAGGCCGATCTCCTCCATCGCGTGGTGCGTGCAACCCCAGCCGGCATACATCACGCCGCTGCCATACCCGCCGATCACCTTCACGTTGCGGCAGCCGTACCCGAGGTCGGTGCGAATCTGCTCGAAGCACCGCATCGTCACAAAGGGGTTCATGCCGATGGCAAACGGGGTCTTCCCGCGCACGGCCAGCCCGGCGGCGATCCCGATGAGGTTCTGCTCGGCGATGCCGATCTCAATCGCGCGCTCGGGGAACTCATTGTGCAGCGGGATGAGGAAACCCCAGCAGTCGCAGCTCACGCCGCAGATGCGAGGGTCCTCACGCGCGAATTCGAGCAGCACTTCACCAAATGCCTTCGCCATCTTCGTGCCTCTTCGCGCCTTCTTCGCGCGCTTCGTGTTTCAGCCCTCGGCCTCCCCCAACTCCGCCAGCGCCGCCTGCATCTGCTCCGCGTTGAAACGGTCCATGTGATGGTGCCGGCTCAGCGAGACGCCCTGGCCCTTGACCGTCTGAGCGACGATGGCCGAGGGCTTGCCTGGCTCGAAGGGCACGGCTTCGAGCACCTCCACGATCTGCGGCATGTCGTGGCCATCGATCACGCGCACACTCCAACCGAAGGCCATCCACTTCTCGGCGAGCGGTTCGAGCGCCATCATCTGCTCGGTCGGCCCGGTCTGGTACATGTTGCGGTCGACGATGGCAATCAGGTTGTCGAGCCGGTGGTGCGCGGCGGCCATCGCCGCCTCCCAGTTCGATCCCTCCTGCAGCTCGCCGTCGCCCAGCAGCACGAACACGCGGTTCGCCGCGCCATCCATCCGCACGCCGAGCGCCGTGCCGACGCTGATCGACAGCCCATGCCCCAGCGAGCCGGTCGAGACGTCGATCCCCGGCGTCACCCGCGCACAGGCGTGCCCGGAGACCAGGCTGTCCAGTTCCAGGTGCCGCACGAGTTCGTCCTCGCTGAAGAACCCGCGCATCGCCAACGCCGACGACAGCGCCGGCACGCAGTGACCCTTACTGAGGATGAAGTAGTCGCGCCCATCCCACGAGGGGTTCTGCGGATCGACCTTCAGGATGTGGAAGTACAGCGCCGCCAGCAGGTCCGCAATCGACAGCGAGCCGCCGGTGTGGCAGTCCGACATCCCCGCGATCCGCACGACGTTCACGCGGATGCGTCGGGCGTACTCCTGCAGTGCTGCGGTCAGGTCGTCGTTCGAGGCCATCATCCGGACCCCCGAGGTTAGGTCTGGCGAGGCGGGCGTCGCCGGGCCTCGTCACGTGCTGAGCAGTGCCGCAACCTGATCCATGTCGGAAATGATGCCGTCCGCCACGAGTTCGTGGAACCCATCGATGTCCCTCACGTACCGCAGCGAGCGCATCATCCCGCCGATGGCCGAGAAGACCGCCAGGGAGGGCAGGCTGACCCGCGCCACTCCGCAGTCACGGAGCTGCGCGATCGACATTTGCCCCATGTTGTAGGGCATACCCGCTGCGATGCTCAGCGGCCCGTCAACTTCCCGGACCAGAAACCTCACCTGCTCCAGCGTCGCCACCCCGATCACGAAGGCCAGGTCCGCGCCGGCCTCGAGGTAGAGGTTCGCCCGCTCGGCCGCCTCTCGGAGCGCGGCATCGGGCGAGTCGCCTACAGTCAGGGCGTCCGTGCGCGCATTGATGATGAGGTCGGGCTCTCCCTCGGCCGCCGCAGCCTTGCGGGCCGCTCGGAGCTTCTCCACCGCCGGCTCGCGGTCGATGACCCGCCTCGGTCCCGGAACTCCGAGGACCTGGTCCTCGATGTTGACCCCCGCGACCCCGGCCCGCACATACCCTCGAATCGTCTCCGGTATCACCGACGCGTCGCCGAACCCGTCCTCGCCGTCCGCCATGACCGGGATGCGAACCGCCCCGACGATACCCTCCGTCGCCGATAGGTTGCGCTCGAAGCCGAACTCGGCCTCGGACGGGCAGCAGGCCGCCAGGGCCATGCTGAACCCCGAGCACTGCACCGCCTTGAAGCCCAGCTTCTCGATGATGCGCGCCGACAGGGGGTCATACGCATCCGGCATGACCAGTGTCTCCCCCGACGCCAGCAGCTTCCGCAACTCGCTTGCCTGACTCATCGCCCTCCCTCCTCGTGCGCGGCGAGCGCCCTCTCATACATACGGTGGCGTCTCCGACCTTCCGCTCCGCGCAGATCTCTCCGCGGTTTCCAACACGCTGATGACCCTACGCCCGTCCTCGGCCGACACCGGCGCCGGCGCTCCCCGCAGCAGGTGATCCGCCAGGTCCGCGTAGTGGGTGACCCAGTCCGACTCCTTGTACGGGACTTGCGTTTCGCCCTCCTCGGTCACCAGGCGGAAGCTGCCGATGGACGGGCCGATGATCTCGCGGCAGTAGCCCTCGATGGCCCCGGCGCCCGAGTCCTCGATCGCGCCCTTCGTCCCGAGGATGCGCCAGAGCGGCTTGCCGACCATCGCGAGGCTGGACTGCATGATCTCGCCGACCGTGCCGTCCTCGAAGAGGATGATCGCGCGCGTCTGCTCCTCGTTGGACACGTCCGGCCACAGCAGCTTGTGGAAGAAGCCCGTCACCTGCGTCATGCGGCTGGGCACAAGCGACAGCACCCAGTCGATGGCGTGGGCGCCCCAGTCATAGAGCGCGCCGCCGCACACCTCCTTCGACGAGCGCCACGCGGCGCCGGGCTTCCCGTAACCGCAGGCAGAGACCTCGATGTGGAACACTCGCCCGAGGCGCCCCTGCTCGATGACCTCGCGGATCGCGCGCACGTTGCCGTCGCGGCGCCGGTTGTGGAACACGGAGAGGCTGCGGCCCGCGGCCTGCGCAGCGTCGATCATCGCGGTCGCTTCGGCCGTGTTCAGGCACATCGGCTTCTCGACCACCACTTGCTTCCCCGCATTCAGGCACTCGATCACGATCGCTGCGTGCGTGTTGTGTTGCGTTACCACGGAGACGAGGTCGATGTCATCGCGCTGCAGCATCTCGCGCAGGTCCAGGTGCGCATCGACGCTCGGCCAGTCGCTCTGCGCCTTGGCCAGGCAGGACGGATCGCGGTCGCAGATCGCCACGAGCTTGAGGTCCGGCACCGCCTCGATCCAGCGGGCATGAACCCACCCGAAGTTGAACGTCGGACCGTAGCCGACGATCGCGCAACGAATGGGACTTGTCAGGGCCTTCTCAGGCATCGCTTGCCTCACGGAGCGTCGTGTGGCTGCACTTGCACGAAGTTCACAGCGATCTGCTGGCCGACCGGCCCGCCCGGCGTCTGGTCGTCGAGCCAGTCCGCGATGACCACGCGCGCCTGGTCCGCGGTCGCGCGGAAGACCAGCCAGTGGTAGTTCATCCACGCACGGTTCTTGTCGTCATAGGGCGGCAGATGGTGGCTGTAGCAGTTCGGGAAGACGTGCTGGAGCTGCTTCTCCGGGAGCACTTCCGCGCCCGTTACGTTGACGCCGAGCGCGAGCTTCTGCTCCTTACCCAGCTCGCCGAGGTCCGCGCTGAACAGGCGCAGCGAGTAGAGCCGCCCGGGCGTCAGTTCGCGGAGGGTCTGGCTGATACGGTTCGGCGCCTTGTCGCTGCGTTTCAGGACGGCGAAGGTATCGCCCTGGCTCGTCTTCGGGTAGCGCCCCTCCAGCCAGCTGAACCCGCTCATGCTGCTCGTGGTGATTCCGCCCTCCTCGGCGGGCGAGACCTCCCAGCCCTGCGTTCCCTCCTCGAAGTCGCCGTTCGCGAGGTGGGGCAGGATGTACGGGTCATCTGTCATGCGCTCCGCGCGGCCCTCGATGGCGTAGTGCCGGAAGAGCTTGCCGGCCCAGCGCACGGTTTCCTCGTCGGCGTAGCTGCACAGGTAGGTCATCAGGCCTGCGACGTTCGCGAAGGCCGGGTCGTTCGCCACGAGATGGAACTGCATGTCCAGGTAGACCTTGTGATCGACCGCTGGATCGACATCGAGGCTCTCCGGCGGCGCACTGAAGTAGCCGAAGCAGACCACCATCCGCGCGGCCGATCCCGGCATGGCCTTCTCCCAGCGCTCGGCCTCCTGCGCGAGGACCGAGTCCAGGTAGCCCCTCGCCGCTTCCTCGCTGCGTTGCTCCGGAAGATAGCGCTCCAGCGCGAAACGGTGCCCGCCGCTCAGCACCGCCCGCATGAACGCCTCGCTCGCCGGCGAGCCGTACATCGAGCCGCAGTAGGGGTAGAACGACCTCCCCCTCAGCGCCGGGTTGGCGTTCAGCCGCTTCACGGCTTCCGTCCAGCCCGGGTACTGCGGCAGGTCGCCGCTCCAGAACTCATCCACGATCAGCCCGTCCAGCAAGGGGTCTTTCATGCCGGCATTGCCGCCCCAGAAGGCCTCTGCGTCATCGGCGGTGACGGCCTCCTGCTTCCCGATCCCAAGCGCCATGCACTCCACGATCCACCGCCTGCCCTGTTGCTTCCACTCCTCGGCGAACGGCCGCTGCGCATCGCTGCCGTTGCCGACCATCGTGTTGAGGTTCGGCAGCACGTGCCGTTGCAGGAAGGGCCAGTCATACTTGCCGTACTCGCTCACGTGCGGGTCGGCGCCGAACTTGGCGAAGAGCAGCTCGGGAATCGCCCTCACGGCTAGGCGTAGCACCCCTCGGTCGCTCCTCACGACATGCTTCCCCGCCGGCAGCCACCGCATCGCCTCCGTCACGCCCGCGGCCGCCGCCAGGATCTCGAGGCCTGTCGGGCGCTCAAGGGCCACGAAGCCCTCGCCAACTGTGTTGGCGCGTATGAATAGCCACCCGTCCCTTGGGTTGGTGAACTCCAGCCGCCGGGCCGGACCGGGGTTCTCGATGTCAAGCAACTCGGTCACCAGGTTGTTCAGTCGCTTCATGCCTCGCTCACCCTTGCTCGCGGGCCACGTGAACCTCGCGAGGCCCGCTCGCCCGATAGGTTTGCCTGCCTCGGCCTGCACCTGCGCTTCATACTCGCCGGCCGAGCGGCCCGCGAAGTCGATGGACAGGTCGGTGCTCCCGAACGCTGTGAGCGGCCCGAGCCTCTGCTTCACCGCGATCTCATGCGTGTCGGTCCTGGCGATGCTGACTGCCGCGCGCGTCCCCTCCGGCAGCTCGCCCAGCCCGCGCGTATCGACCCGCATCAGCACCTTGCCCATGTACGGGTACGGTCGCACGGTCACGCTCAACTCGTTCGAGAGGTGCGTCGTCCGGTAGTGCCCCTGTATCTCCTCTGCGGTCAGCGCCCGGCTGTAGATGCGCACCTCATCCACCTGGCCGCCGAAGTGCGCGCCCTTG
>VGFC01000435.1 GCA_016869045.1 Armatimonadota bacterium | reverse complement strand
CGGGGATGATGGGGCAGCCCGGGATGATGGGCCAGCCGGGGATGATGGGAATGCCTGGGATGATGGGGCAACCGGGGATGATGGGGATGCCTGGAATGGGCATGGAGGCCGGCATGGGTGGCGCCGGGGCGGCACCCGGCATGGGCGGCACCCCGGCTACGCCTCAGACGACCAAGGCGCGCATCGACCTGACCCTGAAGATCGCGCTCAAGTAACAGCCTTCCGGGAGGTGCGCGGAACCTATGCCTGTTCCGCGGCGCCCGCGAGATGCCAACTTCGGGACCGCGGCCGTGGTGGTCGCGGTCCCTGTGCTGCTTTGGACCGTGCCGGCCAGCGCCGCGCCGCCGACGACCGCCTCCAACGAGACGCCGATCTCCCTCCAAGTCTGGCGCTACCACTTCCAGGGCGAACCGGCCTTCCTGGCCGAACTGCGAGAGGGCTTCCGGCGCGTGACCGGCCGCAAGGTGGAGCTGTACGACGGGGAGTGGTCGGACTGTGCGCGTAGGGTCAATGACTGGACGGGCAGGTCGGCCGAATACGCTCCCGACATGCTGGTCGTTCAGGATGCCCAGCTGCCCGACGTACTCGGCCGGGCCGCCTCGCTGGAGGGCCGCTTCACTCCGAGCTTCCTCGCGAGCCTGTATCCGGGCGCGCTCGCCCAGGGCCGCGTGCAGGGGGTGCTGGTCGCGCTGCCGTGGGTCCCTCGGCCCTTGGCGCTCTACTACAATGCCGACCTTCTGAAGGAGAAGGGTCTCGCGCCGCACGCCACGCCCCAGCAGCTGGTCGAGGTCGCGCAGAAGCTCGCCGACCCGCCTCGCGTCTACGGCTTCGGCCTTCCGGGGGCGCCCGCCGGCGGAGCTGCGGACTGCTTCATGGCCCTCTTCCGCGCCTTCGGCGGCCTGCTCTTCGACGACCGGGGTCGTCTCTCCCTTGACAGCGACGCGGGCCGCCGGACGCTCGACCTCTTCTCTGGTCTGATGGTCTCACACGCGACCCAGCCGGAGGTCTTGACCTGGTCCGACGCGGAGTTGGCTCAGGCCTTCCTCGCCGGCCGCGTTGCCATGGTGATCGGTGAGCCCTGGCTCCTGCGCGCCGCGGGCAACGCGCCGCCGGCCTTCACCGTCGGCGTGGCGCCGGTGCCTCGCGAGAAGGGCGGCTTCCAACACCTCACGACCGACTGCGTCATCATCCTCGACACTGCCCGCGACATCGACGCCTGCACGCAGTTCCTGCAGTACGCCCTTGGGCCTGGGCCGCAGCGCGCCCTTGCGGCCTGCGGCGTGCCGCCGGTGCGCCGGGACGCCGCAGGCGGCCTGCCCAAAGGCGAGGGTTGGGAAGTCTATGTTCAGGCGCTCCGCGAGGCGCGCGGGCCATCCGCCTCGACGTGGGGGGAGATCCGCCCCCTGCTGGAGAACCTGTTGTACGTGACGGTCAGCGGACGCGCGACCCCGCAGGAGGCCATCGACGCCATCGCGATCGACCTCCTCGACGACCCCGAGTACGTGCGGCTCGGGCTGCCTCCTCCCAGAGGCGGAGGGAAGCCCTAGCCCCGCGCGGAATTCGGGGACACGATCCCAATTCGATACGACCGAATTGGGTCATGTCCCCGAATTCCGGGTACTGCCATGTTGCGTGTTCGTCCTCGCCCCGCGCCGCGTGCCGAGGTTCGCGTCAAGGCCAAGCGCCCGCCGATGGCGTACATCGAGCTGCTGTCGGCGTCAGAGGCAGACTACCGCCAGACGGTGGAGGAGATCGAGTCCGATCCCCTCTTCGCGGAACTCCACTCGCTGGGGGTCGTCCGCCGACGGGGCGGTCGCGGGCGCATGCCCGCTGATCGCTATGAGGAGCGCCTGGACGCCTACGTCGCCGACTTCCTCCGTCGGCACAAGCTCGATCGACATCCGGACGCGCTGGAGCGCATTCAGACAGGGCTGCGCGAGCACGGCCCGGAGGCGGTAGCCGCCCGCTTGCGGGTACCGATTGCCGAGGTGCGACGGTTGGCCCGCTTCCTCGAGCCCTGTCCCTCGCCGCAGACGGAGGCGCCGCGCACCACCTCAGCGGAACCCGCTCCCGACCTCGACCACTTCGTGGCCGGGACCCCCTCGATCGACATCTCACAGGCCACTACCGTCATCCGCGACTTCGTGGAGCGCCACTCCCTCTCTCAGCACCAGCTTGTCGGCGACTTCCTCCATGCCGAAGACCCGCCGGGCGTCCTCGCCCTGCGTTACCGAACCACTGAGGACGCGATCCGCGAGGTCATGGATGCCGTCACCTTTGTCCTCACAGCGGATGTGCTCGCCGCCCCACGCCCCGCGGTGCGTCGCCGCAAGGAGGACCCGGAGTCGCTCGCTGTCGTCGCCCGGGTCTACCTGCGGGACGGCGAACCGCAGCTCACGTTCGGCGAGGAGAGCGGCTACGGCCTGCGGTATCTGATCGACCCGGAGCCGCTGGCGGAACTGGCCAGCGCGGAGGCGCGCTCTGAGGCCGAGGAGATGGTGGCCCTCCTGCGCCACGTCAACCAGCGGCGGAGCGTGCAGTGCCGCGTGGTGGCGCTCCTGTTCGAGAAGCAGAAGCCGTACTTCGCATCGGGGGACGAACTCGATCTCGTGCCGCTCGCCCAGGCCGACATGGCCCGCGAACTGGGAGAGCACCAGTCAACGGTCAGTCGCGCCGTCCGGGGCCGCTACCTCGAGACCCCGTACGGGACGCACGAGCTCCAGCACTACTGTCAGCGGAAGAAGGACATCATCCTAAGGTTGAGCGCCGCGCACCCCGATTCCACCGACACCGAGTTGCAGGAGCTGCTCGCCTCGCGCTACGGCTGCCGGATCGCCCGCCGCACCGTCGCCTACCACCGCGCCGCACACCGCCCCTAGTGGCTCGCTAGCGGTGAGTCTTGTCGTTTCGTGCCTGGCAGCTCACCAGAGCTGCGGCGTGGCCCGCTGATCCCGCCGAGGCGGAGCGAGCGGGGAACGACACGGCAATGTGCGCAAGGGTGCGCGCGGCCCCAGAGGCAGCTACTGCAGCTTCCTGCAGCACTCGATGGTTCGCGCAAGCGTTTCCCGGGCGCGCAGGAGGTCCTGGGGGTCCTTCGTGTAGACGACCAGGCTCTCGGCGAGCTCATCGGGCAGCTTCAGGGCGGCGTTCGCCTGCCGAAGGGCCTGGTCGATACGGCCGCGCAGCGCGGGCCTGTCGGTGCGGATGGCCTCCAGGCGCGCCATCTCCTGTTTGAGCGTCCAGAAGTACTCGCGGTCCTCCAGGCCGTCGCGGAGGAGTTCCCAGCGGATCGAGGCGACCGGCCCCTTGACCACCGGCGTCTCGCTGGGCTTGCGGCACGCGGGGTAGAGCAGCATGCCGTCTCCGTTTCCCCAGTAGCCGCCGTCCGGCGTGTAGCTCATCCCGTCCTCGTATGGGTTCTTCGGCGTCTTGTCCGTCCTCGCGCCGCAGTAGGTTGTGGCCCAGTAGAGGGAGCCCTCGACGCCGTACTTCTCGGCCATCCAGAAACGAATCCGGTGGTTGATGCCGGGATGGTCGATGAAGTTGTTCGGGTACGGGTGGCCCGGCCCGCAGCAGACGTACCACCAGACGCGATCCCCCGCGGCCTGGCGCGCATGGCAGTCGTCGGGGCGGTACAGCGAGAGCACCGGCACCCACAGGTCCACGGCGCCGAAGAGCGCCGGCTCGGGTTGCTCGGTCAGCAGACGCGTGAGGCCGAGGCAGTCCTGCTTCAGCAACTCCATGCCCTCGCGCACGAAGGGGTACGCCTGCTCATCCGGCTCGTCGTACCAGTACGCATAGGCCTTGTCGAGCCAGCCCTTCTCGCGCAGGTGCTGGATGATCGGCCCGTACATCAGCTGGTGGAGGCGCTTGTACTCGTCGGTGAAGCGGGTCTCGCCGGCGATGTTGCCCGGCATGGCGGGCTCGTTGAAGGCGTTGAAGTGGAACTCGTCGAGGTACCGCGTGGCCGCCTGGTCGAAGTCGGCGAAGTCGTAGGTGAAGCTGTAGTCGTCGCGGCGCTCCTCGGAGGTCTCGGCCTTCGCGACGACCGCGTAGGAGGCTGGATCGGCGGGGTTGATTCGCTTCCGCAGTTCCCCAGCGCGCGCTGCGAGGCCGGCGGAGGTCGTGTCCTGGGTCACGAAGTAGACGACGAGCGGACCCCAGCCGTCGTGCGTCTGGCCGGCCTTGATCTTGAACGGTGCGACGGGGTTGTTGACGGTCACACCATCGCCGCCCGGGCTGATCTGTAGGCCGCCGACCTCCCCGTCGAGGCAGAGCATCCCAAAGCCGGTGCCCTCGCCGCTCCACGCCGCGAAGCCCGGCCGGTTCGCGACCTCCTCGGCCTTGAACGAGGTCTTCGGGATGCTGAAGTAGCTGCGCACCTCGATCTCCTCGGGATCGGTGCCCTCCATCTTCACGAGCCTCAGCGCGAACCAGTCGTCGCCTGAGGGGATGTAGAGCCGGAAGGTTAGCCGGAAGCTGCGCGCGGCGACGGCGGAGTCGTTGTGCGCGCCGACGACCTCCAGCACGCGCATGTCATCAGTGAGGCTGACGTCGGTGATCGACGAGATCGTCTGGACGTAGGGCCAACCGAGGCCGGTCTCCTGCCACCCAACGCCCTCACCCCCGTAGTGGGTCATCGACGTGTTCTGCGAGGCGATCAGCTTGCCATCCCAATAGAGCTTCCAGAGCTTCTCGCCCTTCTCCAGCGCGACCGCGAGGCGCCCCGCAATCAGCTTGCGCATCGGAGCGATGGTCTCGACCTTGATCGGGCGCCGGGCCATCGGCGAGTAGGGCGCGATGCGATGATCGCGACAGCTCTGCATGTAGAGGTCGAAGACCTCTTCCTGCTGCGCGGGATCGGTCACGCCCTGGAAGTCATAGTACGGTCCGCAGCCGTAGGCAGTCTTCGTGTGAGTCTCCGGCGTCAGCGAGAAGCCGTACACCGTCAGCGAGACGGGAATCGAGGTCTCGCTCCCGTTCGCCGACGCCTCGACCGTCCCGCGATAGCGCCCGGGCTTCGTGTCAGGCGGAACGTGGGCCAGCAGCCACACCGGCTGGTTGCGATCGTGCTTGCAGTGCAGCGGCCCTTCGAGCGGCGGGAGCGGGTCCGGCCAGTCGCCGACCCAGCCGAAGGCGTCGGTGGGCCGCCAGACGGGCACGTAGCCCACCTCGAGGAACTGCAAGCTCTCAGCGGGGATGACGCCGCCCGGGCCTTTGAGGTCGGACGCGGTGAGCGAGATATCAGCATCCTGCGGAGGCCGGAGGACGATCTGCACGGCTTCGAATTCGTTGCCGGCGGCGCTCAGCCGGACGTCGCGCTCCTCAGGCTCGGGCAGCGGGTCTTCGCGGTGGACCTTGTGCATCGACTCGGCCCACCACACGCCAAGGGCCTCGCCGCCCGCGACGCGGTAGCCGTAGGGCTGCAACTCCCTGGGAGCAGCCAGCGACATCACGAGTTTGGCCGCCACAACCGGGGCGCCGGTTCGGTCGCGAAGAGCGATGACGAGGGCGTTCAAACCGGGTTTCGTGAGTTCGTACGGCACGTCCGTCCGCAGCTCGCCGTGCGACTTCACCGTTCCCAGAGGCACCACGCTTTCCGTCCGCGCCAGCTCGTTCCCGACGATCACAAGGCCCCGCACGCTAGCGGGCGCGTCCCCTCCGTTGCCCACCGCCGCCGTAACACTGCCCGTGCCCAAGCGCCCCCGGCGAGGGGCTTCGACGTTGAGGGTCAGTTGGCTCGTCGAGGGTCGGACCGGGAGGCTGACGACGCCGAAACGAACCGGCTCGTGGAAGCCAGTGATCGTCGGCGACCAGCAGGTCGTCTCCCCGGTCGTGCGGTCATTGCGGCAGACGTTCAGGCCGATGGTGGCCGCTGCATCGGGCTTGAGGCCGAGGTCGCTGAAGGGGATCGCGAGCTCCGCACACCAGGCGCCGGCATCGCGGGAGGTGGCCGACCGCCATGTCCCGTTCCACCCCGCATCGAAGGGCGGACTCCCGGCCTTGTCGCCGGACTCGTCGCGCTGGACGTTGTTCGCGTTCAGCGTGAAGTGGAAGTACCGGCGCA
>VGFC01000434.1 GCA_016869045.1 Armatimonadota bacterium | reverse complement strand
CCAGACCCGACTCACTCCCAGCGCCCGGAAGTGCTTGGCCCACGCGTCGATGTCCATGTCCAGCCAGTTCACGTGGCAGTGGATGTCGGTGATGGTCATGGGGATCCTCCGTGTGGCACGGGCGGTTCGCCCGTGAGCGAGGTGGACGCCGTCGTCATGCCAGCCCCTCACGGGCGAGCCGCCCGTGCCACGACTCGCGCCCCTACTTCGCCTTCGACACCGTCACGCTCCGCAGGTAGTAGGGCCTCGGCGTATCGCCATTGAAGACGAAGTTGTAGCCCCACTTGCCCACGAACTGCGCGTCGGTGATCGTCCACGTCTTCGTGTACCACTGGTCGTTGCCGGGGATCGTGTACCACTCGCCGGTCCCGCGGATTCCGCTGGTGGACTCATACCAGAGGTTGAAGCCGGCGTTCTCGTTGGCGGGAAGGCGCCGGACGACCACCGTGATCGTGATCGGCTCCGTGGTGTAGGACAGGAACTCGGGAGCCACGCTGAACGACTGCCCCGCGCCCTTGCTGCAGTCCCGCGCCGCAACGCCGTAGGCCTCGACCGCGGTGGACGTGGCGTCTGCCGAGATCTGGTGGAGGCCCCGCTCCTCGTTCGGCCCTCCTGCAGCCAGCCAAACCGACGTCGCGCCCGCGTAGTCGTAGCCATCATGCCACGGGAACGGCCGCGCCTTGTTGGCCTGGGCCCCCGCGAGCAACTCCGGCGGCACGCCGACCACGAGCACGGGTATGCCCGTCAGCGAGCACGCATCGCCTTCCGCCGCGGCGCCCGTCAGCGGGTCCACAACCCGCACTTCTGCCCCGAAGCTCACGCGGCTGGTCGTTCCCGGATGCCCCCACGCCGCCATGACCGTCGCCTCCGCCCCCTTGAACACGAACCCGTAGCCTTCGCCCTTCAGCTCAACCCACCCCTCGTACTGCGGGCTTGTGCCCAGATAGCGCGTCAGACTCGACATCGCGGCATAGGCCAACCGCGGCGTGCCGTCGCCGCGCAACAGGCCCATCGGGCCGCTGTCGCCGTCGATGCCCTCGAACCAGTCGATCCGCGTCACGCCCTGCGCGAGCCCCATCGCGAACGCCTTCACGAGGGCGCTCGCCTGGTGCACCTCACCCTCCCGGGCGTCATAGCCGATCTCGGTGAACCAGATCGGCGCGTTCACGCGGGCCGGGTCCTGAGCCGCCAGCATCTTCCGGATCGTGGGCACGATGCTCATGAACTCCGGCACCAGCCCATCCGACTCCACCAGCCCCAGCGTCTCGTACGGGTGCACCGAGATGTAGTCGTAGTGCTCCTTCGCGCCCGCCTGGACCACCTGCTTGATCCAGTTCACGTTGTTGCTCTGGATGCTCAGGCCAACCTGGCACGCCGGGTCGGCCGCCTTCGCCGCGTCATACGCCGCGACCACCGTCTTGGCGTAGTCGTCCGCCGTGCCCTTGCCGATGAAGTTCGGCGTCTCGTTCCAGACCTCCCAGTACTTCACCCGGTCCTTGCTGTGGCCCACCACCGCAGTCACGTACTCCGCCCAACCCGGCAGGTCCTTGACCGGCAGCTTCACCTCATCCGCCTCGATCCACGCCGGCAGGTAGAACAGCAGCCCGCTCACCGCCATCCCGTTCGCGTCGGCCGTGGCGAGGTGCTTGTCCACCGCCGTCCAGTCGAACCGCCCCTTCTCCGGCTCGACCACATTCGCCGTCGGAAAGCCCCGAATCCACCTGATCCCCGCCTCCGCCATCCTGGGGCAGTACGTGGCCAGCGTGTATGTCGTCTGGTTGTCACACGAGAAGCCGAAGGGGTTCGTCTCCAGCCCCTCGGGGCTCTGACCGTGGACGCCCAGGCCGCCCAAGAGCCACAGGGCCGCGGCCAAGCACAGGACAGCGCCGGTCAGTGTGCGCCGCATGGAGGAACCTCCGTTACCAACGTAGACGTGCGGCCCGTCCGGACGGCAGTGGGATCGAGTGATGGTCACGGGACATCCCCGAAGAAGCGGCTCCGTGGGCGCTCCGCAGGAGGTCAGCTCCCGAGCTGATGAGGCCAGGCCTCTCGGGCACCCAAGGTCCGGGCCGAGAAGGTGGCCCGCGCCGTGGGGCGAGCGTGCGTCAGCGGCACGGCGCCGTGTCCGCGCAGGACGGCGGCCATGTCCTTGTAGCCCCACATGACAGCCCAGTCAAGTGGGCTTCCCCATTCGTGACGAGCATTGACGTCGGCTCCATGCGCGATCAGGAACTCCATGAGTTCCTTGCTGTTGGCCACGACGGCTTCGTGTAGCGGGGTCGCGCCCTGATTGGACTTCGCGTTGATGTCTGCCCCGTGCTCCAGGAGGAGCCGGGCGACGGCAGCATCCCGGACGTAGTGCAGGGGCGTGCGTCCCGTGTAGTCGTGTGCGTTGGGATCCGCGCCGTAACGCAGCAAGACAGCGGTGACCTCCGGCCCTCCGGCTGCGTGCAGTGGTGTCTCCTTCGAGTAGTCGTTGTCCCAAAGGCCGATGTGAGCCCCCCGTTGCAGAAGCAACTCCGCCGCGGCCGCTTGGTTGTAGCGCGCCGCCACATGGAGCAGCGGCTCGATACCGGTATCGTCCTCGGGTGATACACCCTCTGATAGCAGTCTGCTCAACTGTACCGTGTCGCCGCGCAGCACCGCAACGTCCGCCGGGTACGGGGAGCCCGCAGCAAGGAGCGTGGCCGCCACGTCGTCATGATGCTCAAGGACAGCCCACGTGAGCGGCAGACGTGACCACCAGTCCTTGAGGCTGGCGTCGGCGCCGCGCGCCAGCAGCAGCTTCACCGTTGAGGCATGCCCGTTCGTTGCAGCCTCACACAGGGCAGTCGCTTTCTGGCCGGACTGAGCGTTGACCTCCGCGCCCGCATCGAGGAGGGCCCGAACGACATCGTCGTGTCCGCCCGCCGCGGCCAGGTGGAGCGGGGTCCAGCCCGGATGGTCCTGCCACTCAAGCTCGCGGGCCTCCGGATCGGCGCCGTGAGCGGTAAGCACATTGACGGCTTCGAGACAGCCGGCCTCGGCGGCGCTGTGGAGCGCAGTGCGTGTGGGTTTGCGCTTCGTCCGAAGATTGGGATCCACGCCGGCTGCCAACAGCACCTCGATGACTTTGGCCTGACCCCAGGAGGCCGCAACATGAAGTGCGGTAGGAGCAGCCTCGGTCTGAGCGTTCGGGTCCGCCCCGGCCGCGAGCAAGGCCTGGACCACCTCGGCATCTCCCCGCCACGCCGCCGCCTGCAGCGGGCCCCAGCCCGCTTCGGCCACGTGGTTCGGGTCAGCGCCTGCCCCGAGGAGGAGCCGAACGGCATCGAGATGGCCGGACCGCGCGGCAACGTACAGAGGCGGGGCCGAACGCGCATTCGCAGCCTCCACATCCGCGCCTCCCTTGAGCAGCAGCGAGATCACTGAGGCGTGCCCCGCCAAGGCTGCTGCGTGCAGCGGCCTCCAGCCACGCTTGCCTGCCCGATTCGCGTCAGCCCCCCTGCTCAACAGAAACCCCGCAATCGAGGCGTGTCCCCCGGCAGAGGCGCCATATAGCGCCGTGAAGCCGTTTGGCCCCGCTTGATCGACCCTTGCCCCGTGCCCCACGAGCAGTTGCACAACCCCGGTATGCCCCTCGCGCGCCGCGAGGTACAGCGGCGTGAAGCCCTCCCGGTCAGCACGACCGCCCTGCGCCCCGTGCTCCAGCAGAAGCCGCACCGTAGCCTCTCGTCCATACCGAGCGGCGCAGAACAGCGCCGTCGAGTCCCTTCCGTCGAGCACTTCGACGCTTGCACCGCGCTTGATGAGGAAGGCCGGTACCCGTGAGTCTGCGTTCACGGCCGCGAAGTGCAGCGGGGTGCAACCGGGCTTGGTCCTGGCCTCGACGTCGGCGCCGGTCTCCACAAGCACCCTCACGACCTCGAGCGTGCCCCTTTGGCACGCCTCGTGTAGGGGGGTCTCGCCGTAATCGTTCGCCACGTTCACCTTCGCGCCGGCCTTGAGCAGCAGGGCGACGCAATCCGGCCGGCGGGCAGCGATGTGGAGGGCCACCCGCCCCTTGGCTGCCCGCGCATTGGGGTCGGCTCCTCCGTCCAGGAGAAGCGATACGACCGGGGCATGGCCGCAGGCCCCCGCAATGTCCAGCGGCGAGTAGCCCGTGGTGGTCCGCGGGGCCGCCGAGGCGCCGTGGTCGAGAAGGACTCTCGCGCAGTCGGTCCGACCGTACGCCGCGGCAACCGCCAGGGGCGTCCATCCGTCCGCGGCCTGTGCGTTAGGCTCCGCTCCTGCCTTGAGGAGGAGCCGCGCCATGTCCGCGTGGGCGGACACGGTAGCCCAGTGAAGCGGGGTCCACGCCTGATCCGTCCGCGCGTTGACCTCGGCGCCTTGCGAGATCAGTCGGGTCGCGAACTCCGTGAGCCCCCTCGCCGCCGCGTAGTGCAGGGCGGTCCCGCCATGGCGGTTGGTGGCGTTGGGGTCATCCCCCAACGCCAGCCGCAGCTTCGCCCCCGTCACATCGCCCGTCTTCACGACGTCGGCGAGGTTCGTCGCGCGATAGGAGGAGAGGACCATCGCCACGAACGCGCAAAGCAAAACCAGTACCGCTGCTACGACCTTGGCTCGGCCCATTGCCCTCACCTGCCCAGCTTCGCCAAGCTGATTCGCACTCCACCATGACAGTACCTGCAACGTTGCTGCCAGGCGCACCGCAGGGAGAACCGACGCCGGAGGCGAACCCGCTCTCATCTTCCTGAGAGCAAGGTGGGTGAGCCATGCCGCTGTCTGGTGAGCTTCGCGATTCACTCCGCGCGGAGGTGGCGCAACTTCGCGAGGAGGGCTGCAACGCCGACGTGCTGGTCAACGAGCTGTCGTGCATCGAGCAGAGCCTGGAGCGTCAGGCCCTCACGCTGTACGAGGCGGCCTACACGCAGGTGGGTGAACTGACGCCGGCGCCCGACTTCCCGTACGAGGAGCCCAGTGACCTCGACGCGATCCGCGCCGCGCGACCCGACGGGCCGCGTCGGCTGGGCCCTCCCGGCGCCAACGTGGAGGACCGCATCCTCGGCGCGTGGCTCGGCCGGTGTGCGGGCTGCATGTTGGGCAAGCCGGTCGAGGGGCGGACGAAGGCGCAGATCGACGCGATCCTCGCGGCCGCGGGCGAGCCGGCTCTCACCGACTACTTCCCGCCGATCCCCGATGCGCCGCCCGAGCTGCACTGGCACGCGCCCGACAATGCGATGCTGCGGGGCAACATCACGCATGGCGTGCGCGATGACGATACGGACTACACCGTCATCGGGCTGCACTACCTGGAGGAGAACGGGCTCGCCTTCACCAGCCAGGACGTCGCCAACCAGTGGCAGCAGCACCTGCCCTACACTTGCGTCTACACCGCCGAGCGCGTCGCCTATCGGAACCTCGTGAACGGCCTTCGGCCGCCGGAGTCCGCCACCTTCCGCAACCCGTACCGCGAGTGGATCGGCGCGCAGATTCGCTGCGATGCGTTCGGCTACGCCGCGCCCGGGTGGCCCGAGAAGGCCGCCGAGTTCGCCTTCCGCGATGCGGCCGTCAGCCACGTGAAGAACGGCATTTACGGAGAGATGTTCTTCGCCGCGATGATCGCCGCGGCGCTGGTGACGCGCGACCTGAACGAGGCCATCGACGCCGCCCTCGCCGAGATTCCCGCGAAGTCCCGCCTGCGCGAGGCAATGATCGAGACCCGCCGTTTCTGCGAGGCAAGCGACTGGCGCGATGCGTGGGAGCAGATCAACGCCGCATACGGTCACTATCACCCCGTCCACACGATCAACAACGCGGCGCTCGTGCTGATGGGTCTGCTCTACGGCGCCCGCGAGACCGACCCCGCGCGGCAGTACGAGACGGCCATCGGCCTTGCCGTCCATGGCGGCTGGGACACCGACTGCAACGGCGCCACCGCCGGTTCCGTGATGGGTGCCCTCCTCGGTGCCGACAAGGTCCCGACGAGGTGGACCAGCGTTCTCAAGGACCGCCTCGAGAGCATCGTCGTCGGCCTCACCGACAACCGCATCAGCGACCTGGCAAGGCGAACGGCGGAGGTCGCGCGGAAGGTGACGGA
>VGFC01000433.1 GCA_016869045.1 Armatimonadota bacterium | reverse complement strand
CCCACGGACGCGGGCGGCCTTCCCTCAAGCCCCGAAGGGGCGGCACGCCGGCCAACGGCCCCGAAGGGGCCGAGGACGAATAGCCGTGGGCGCAAGCCCACGGACACGGGCGGCCTTCCCTTCTCAAGCCCCGAAGGGGCGGCAGAACCGCTGCCACCACGGGTCAGGGCGCACCGCGCGTCCGTCGGGGAGGTGCCGGTGTCCTCGCCAAGGAAGCAGGTCCCCGCAGCGAGACCTCCGCTACAGAAGGACGAGCCTTGACCATGGGCAGTTACCGTACCGGTTCCGTTGATGCGTACGTGCGCGACCTCTCCGCCAACCTGCCGGCGCCCGGCGGCGGGAGCGGGGCGGCGTTGGCGGGGGCGCTGGGCAACGCGTTGGCGGCGATGGTGGGCAACTTCACCGTGGGCAAGGAGAAGTTCGCGGCGGTCGAGGGTGACGTGCAGCGCATCCTGACGGAGCTGGACGCGCTCCGCGACCGGCTACTGCAGTTGGTGGATGAGGATGTCAACGTCTACTCGCAGGTGAGCGCGGCGTACAAGCTCCCGCGCGAGACCGACGAAGAGAAGGCGGCCCGCAGCGCGGCCATCGAGGAGGCCTGCAAGACGGCGGCGGGCGTGCCAAGGGCGATCGCGGAGTGCTGCGACCAGACCATCGCGCTGGCCGCCGAGTTGTGCGACATCGGCAATCCAAACCTCATCAGCGACGTGGGCTGCGCGGTGAGGCTGGCGGAGGCGGCGCGGCACTGCGCGTGGCTCAATGTCGCGATCAACCTCTCCTCCATCAGGGACGAGGCCTTCAAGGCCGACATGCAGGAGGCCCTGGAGGAGCCGGGAAGGAAGTCCCATCAGTTGGCCGAAACGACCTGGAAGAAGGTCGTTGAGCGAATTCTGTAGGAGTCAGGAGCCAGGATTCAGGAGCCAGGAGAACGGCCACGAGACAGGGCCCACGCCGCCCGGGCTGGCCGGCGAGAGCTAAACAGTTGCCGCTCTTCTGACTCCTGACTCCTGGCTCCCGACTCCCGCCACTAGGAGGCGACGCTGGTGAGTGCCGAATTGTTGAAGGGCAAGCCGATAGCCGATGGGATCAAGGAGGGGCTGCGCACGGAGCTGGAAGTGCTGAAGCAGCGCGGGGTCGTGCCGAAGCTCGTGGCGATCCTGGTAGGCGACAACGAGGGCGCCAAGCGCTACGCGGGATCCCAGAAGAAGACCGCCGACGAGATGGAGATCCCGTACGAGTTGCGGGAGCTGCCAGCCGAGACGACGCAGGACGAGCTGGCGGACCTCATCAATGGGTTGAACGCCGACAAGAGCGTCACCGGGATCATCCTCCTGACGCCCGTGCCGCCGCACATCAACCAGCGCGCGATGCAGGCGGCGATTCTACCGGTGAAGGACGTGGACGGCGTCAGCCCGGCCAATGCCGGGGCGGTCGTCCAGGGCGACCGCCGCCTGGCGCCCTGCACCGCGCAGAGCGTGCTCGCGCTGGCCGAGGCCTCGGGGCGGGAACTGTACGGCGCCGAGGTCGTGGTAGTCGGACACTCGGAGATCGTGGGCAAGCCGGTCGCGCTGCTGTTCCTCGACCTGTTCGCCACGGTCACCGTGTGTCACATCGGCACCAAGGACACCCCGTCTCACACGCGCAACGCGGACATCCTGGTCTCCGCGACAGGCGTGGCCGGCCTGATCAAGCCGGACTGGATCAAGCCCGGGGCCCTCGTGATCGACGTCGGCGCGCCGAACCCCGACGTGGCGGAGGGCGCGGCGGAGGTCGCGGGCATCCTGACGCCGGTGCCCGGCGGAGTCGGGCCGCTGACCGCCACCATGCTCATGAAAAACACTGTGGAATCTGCCAAGATGCAAGCAGGTGGTTGCTGCTGCGGCGGCGAATAGAGAGGTGTCGGAGCAGACGCTCCGACGTACATGCCCCTGAAAGCGCCGGGTCCGGTGAAAGTGGTTCCCCTCTGAAGCCGGCCCGGCGCTTACTGATTCCTACCCCCCTGCCCCCCTTCCTTCAGAAGGGGGGAACGACGAACGACAACGCACAACGCAAGGCGTTCCCCCCTTCTGAAGGAAGGGGGGCAGGGGGGTAGGTCATCCTCCCGTGTACTCCTCCCCCGGGAAGCTCGGCCCGCGCGCCGGGCCGGGCGCGGCGTCCTGTGGAAGGCTGGCCTCGATCTCGGGGATGTCGAACTGGCGGTCGTACATCTCCTTGTAGAGCCCGTTCAGCGCCATGAGTTCGGTGTGGGTGCCGCGCTCGACGATGCTGCCATCCTCCAGCACCAGGATCTGGTCGGCATTGACGATCGTGGAGAGCCGGTGCGCGATGACGAAGGTCGTCCGCCCACGCACGAGGCGGTTGATGGCCGCCTGGATGATCCGCTCGGCTTCCGTGTCCACGGAGCTCGTCGCCTCGTCGAGAACCAGGATGCGCGGATCGGCGAGGAGTGCACGGGCGATGGCGAGGCGCTGCTTCTGGCCGCCGGAGAGCTTCACCCCGCGCTCGCCGATGTGCGTGTCGTAGCCGTTCGGGAGGTCCTCGGTGATGAACTCGTGTGCATGGGCGGCGATGGCGGCCTGCTGCACCTCCTCATCGGTGGCGGTCAGCCGGCCGTAGCGGATGTTCTCACGGACGGTGTCGTCGAACAGGAACGTATCCTGGAGCACGAGGGCGATCTGGTTGCGCAGCGAGGCGACGGTGACCTTGCACAGGTCGCGCCCGTCCACGCGGACGACGCCCTCCAGGGGGTCGTAGAAGCGCGGGATCAGGTTCGCGATGCTCGTCTTCCCGGCACCCGAGCGACCGACGAGGGCGACCGTCTGGCCGGGGCTCGCCGTCAGGCTGACCCCGCTCAGGACGATCTCCCCGGTGTGGTAGCGGAAGCTCACGTTCTCGAACTCGACCCGGCCCTCGATTCGGCCGAGTTCCTGGGCGCCGGGGGCGTCGGTGATCTCCGGCTTCGTATCGGTGATCTCGAAGATGCGGGCCAGGGCCGCCAGCGCCTGGTTGATCGTGTTGTGCACCTGCAGCAGGCTGCGCACCGGTCCGTAGAGGCCTTGCAGCCAGCCGAAGAACGCCACCAGCGTGCCGATCGTCGCCCCGTGCTGATGGCCGTGCACGAGGTTGGCCCCGTACCAGATGATCGCCACGAAGCTGAAGGATGTCAGGAAGGCCATCGCCGGGAAGAACGTGGACCACATCCAGACGCCCTTCGCGTAGGCCTTGAAGTACCCGAAGCTCGCCCGGTCGAACAGCTCCTCCTCATGCTTCTCTCTCGCGAAGGCCTGCACGACGCGGATCCCCGAGATGTTCTCCTGCAGGTGGGCGTTGATCTCCCCCAGCTCCTCGCGCACCTTCTGGTAGTAGGGGCGCACCTTGCGCGCGAAGAGGACGATCGCGATCGCGAAGAACGGCAGCGGAATCAGGGAAATGAGCGCGAGCTGCCAGAGCATCACGGTGATGAAGATGATGAGCCCGATCAACCGGCAAGTATCGCTGACGAGCGTGTCCGTGCCGTGGGCCACCATGTTCTCGACGGCCCCCACGTCATTGCTCAGCCGCGACATGATGTCGCCGGTCGAGTGCGACTCGAAGTAGCCCAGGCTCAGGCTCTGTAGGTGTCGATGCACATCTCGCCGCAGGTCGTAGACCATCCGCTGCGCCAGGATGTGCATCGTGGCCGTGCGGATCGCCGAGAAGACGGCGTCGCCGAGGAAGCAGCCGATCAGCGCCGCCACGAGCGTGCCGAGCAGCTCCATCCGCCCGTCCCCGAGCACATCATCGATGACATGCTTCATCAGCAGCGGCGGCAGCAGGCCCAGGCCGACGCTCAACAGCATCGACCCCATCCCCAGAAGCACGCGCGGCCAGTACGGCAGCAACGACCGGTAGAACCACCCGATCATCCGCCGGTCGCCGATGCGCTTGCGAAGTGCGAGTTCGTCTTCCTTCGACGGGCCACGCCCGCGGGTACTCATGGGAGGGTGTCGCAACGAGTCACCACGCTCCCGACTTGGGATGATGAGGCCATCTACGTGTTGTCACGGCCAAGTGGGGGCTCATGCCGCCCGAGAACAAGGGCACGAGCAACCGCTACGTCAAGAGGCTGCCATGGCGCACAGCGCTCGCGACCGACGCTCAAGGATAGTCCATACGCCTCACCTTGGCAATAGCATGTCTGATGGAGGTGCGGCCACCGAGAAGAGGTAGCGCGCTCCGCGGGAGGAGCCGCCGCCGGCCGTCGGGAATCAGGGCGCGTGAAATCCCCTCCGCCGGAGCACGGTCCTCCTGCGCCGCGCCGTTGGCGTCGGTGGGTCGGCTGGCTGTTCCTGCTCTGCGTCGTGGGCGCTTCCGCATGGGTTGCCGTGCGCCTGGGGCCAAACATCCCCATCTACCTGCGGAACCTGCGCGTCCGTGCCGTAGTGTCGGGGGCGGATGTAACGGACTTCGGCGGCCGCCTACTGATCGTTGCGCCTCACCCCGACGACGAGACCCTCGGCTGTGCCGGCCTCATTCAGCAGGCGCAGGCGAGCGGGGTCGAAGTCTTCGTCGTCCTCATGACCAACGGCGACGGCTACCAGTACGAGCGCACGCTGATGGTGGCCCAGGATGTCCTCCGGGGCACGTCCAAGGAGCACCTTGCCCTCGGGGCGCGTCGCCGCAACGAGAGCCTCCGGGCGCTGGCGGAGTTGGGGGTGCCGGCCGACCACGTCATCTCGCTGGGCTACCCCGACGGCGGCGTCCACGCCATGTGGCAGCCGCCGCACTGGTCCCCCGTCCAGCCGTTCCGCTCCCCGCACAGCCGCAGGGACCACAACCCATACCCCACCAGCCTCAGCCCCGCCGCGCCCTACTGCGGCGCGCAGGTGGCCCGTGACCTCCTGCGCGTGATCGAGACGCGGCGGCCGACGGCCATCTTCACGACCGCGCCCTTCGATGTGCATCGGGACCACTGGGCGACGTACGGCTTCGTGCGGCTGGCGGCGGAGTGGATGAAGCGCCGCGACGCAGCGGACATCCCGGTCTACGGCTTCCTGGTCCACCGCCACGACTGGCCCGCGCCGCAGGGCTACCACCCTCGCGATCTGCTCGAGCCGCCCGCCGCGTGGCTGCACATCCCCCTGCTCACCTGGCTCAGGGCGGACCTCACGCCCGAGCAAGTCCAGACGAAGGACCATTGCCTCTGGCGCCATCGTTCCCAGAATGCCGGCCGCAGCGCGGAGCTGCTGGCCTTCGTGCGACGCGACGAGCTGTTCAGCCGCCTGGACACGGCATCGCCGACCGATGACGAGGTCAGCATCCCGGACCCTACGGGCGACCTGCCGCCGGACCACCTGCTGCCCGAAGAGGACATTGCGGAGCTGACCGTTACCCGCGCGCCCTCGGGTCTCGCGGTGAGTCTGCGCCTCGCCGCGCGGCCCAGCTGCGAGCTGACCTACTGCGTGATCTGGCATGGGCTGGACGGGGACCAGCCGTGGGCGCGCAGCGTAGAGTGGGGGAGGGGCGGCGGACGCCTGCTCCAGACCTCGGCGGGCGGCACGCTCAGCACGACGCCCCTCGACGTGAAGCTGACGGACCGCGCGCTCACCTGGAACGTACCCCCGGGGGCCATGCCCGGCGGCCCCACCCTCCTCGAAGCGTACTCCCAACGCGGGCAGCACTATCTGAACCACACGTGCACTGTCGTCGCCGATCTCGGTGAGGAGACCAGCGTGCCGCCCTCGGCCCGGTGAGGTGCTCCTCTCACTTCGTCAGGCGTCACGCCGCCGGGTCAGCTCCTCCATCATCTCGGTCTACAGCGGCTGGATTTCGAGCAGCCCCTGCCACTGGTGGCGCAGCAGCTCCTCCAGTCGCGTGTTCAGCCCGCGGACCTCTAACTCGGCCTTCAGGTTGACCTGGTAATCCTGTTCGGCTCGCAGGCGGTCCTTGGCCTCCTGGCGGTTCTGGCTCATCATGATGATCGGCGCCTGGACGGCTGCCAGGCAGGAGAGGCACAGGTTTGGCAGGATGAAGGGATACGGGTCGAAGGGCTTGCGCATGAGCCCAATCGAGTTGGTGGCGATCCAGATCAGCAGGATGGC
>VGFC01000432.1 GCA_016869045.1 Armatimonadota bacterium | reverse complement strand
CGGAGGGGTTGTTGCCTCCCGCCGTCCTCAATCGCGAGATCGATTCGGTCCTTCGCCTCGGTCTCGACTTCCGCCCCGCAACCCGCCTTGGCCGCGACGTGACCCTCGTGGAGCTGCAGCGCGACTTCGATGCTGTCCTCGTCGCGACCGGCCCTCTCGCCGAGGCGGAAGCCGCCGCCCTTGGCCTGCCCTTCGCCTCCGGCCGCCTCCGCGCCGATCGCCGCACGCAGATGACGCCGCTCGCGGGCGTGTTCGCTGCGGGTGGTGTGATCGCGCCGATGCGCCACGCCGTCCGCGCCGTCGGCAGCGGCCGAACCGCCGCCGAGTCCATCTCCCGCTACCTCGCCGACGGCCATCCCGGCGTCGAGCGCGAGTTCAACGTGTCCCTCGGCGACCTGAACCCTCACGAACTCGCCGCCTTCGCCGAGGGCGCCTCACCCGCGCCCCGCCAGGCACCCGAGGCGGGGGAGAGGTCCGGCTTCTCCGCCGATGAAGCCCACCGCGAGGCGGACCGCTGCCTCCACTGCGACTGCGCAGGCCTCGCCGATTGCCGCCTCCGATCCTGGTCCGCCCTGTACGGTGCCGATCCGCGTCGCTACCGCGACGAGCTCCGCACCTTCGAACGCGACACGACGCACCCGAGCGTGGTGTACGAGTCGGGCAAGTGCATCAACTGCGGGTTGTGCGTTCAGATCGCCCAGGCAGCCGGTGAGGATGCGGGCCTTGCGCCCGCGGGCCGTGGCTTCGACGTTCGGATTCGCGTTCCGTTCGACGGGGCCCTGTCCGCCCTCTCGGACGCAACCGCCCGCCGCTGCGCCGAAGCCTGCCCAACCGCGGCCCTGTCCCTTCGCCGACGCGACTGATCCGCATGTAGGGGCGCCATTCATGGCGCCCACCGTGTAGGGGCGCGATTCATCGCGCCCGAGCCGGAGACACCATGGGCGCTCAACCAGACCACCTCCTCGTTCGGAACCTCACCAAGCGGTTCCCCGTGCCCGACGGTCCCGACCTCACCGTCCTCGACGGCGTCTCGCTCACTGCCCAACCCGGCGAGGCCGTGGCGATCGTCGGCCCCTCGGGCTCGGGGAAGAGCACGCTCCTGAACCTCATCGGCGCCCTCGATTCGCCGACCGCAGGCGAGGTCTACGTCGGCGGAGTCCACGCGAGCGGCCTGGCCGGCGCTCCTCTCGCCGACTTCCGCGCGACGAGCGTCGGCTTCGTCTTCCAGGAGCACCACCTGTTGCCTCAGCTCACCGCGCTCGAGAACGTGCTCCTGCCGACCCTCGCAGTGCGCGGCGCCCGCGCGACCGAGTCCGACGCGCGCGCAACTATGGAGCGCCTCGGCCTGGCGGAGCGCCTGGCTTCCTTCCCGGCCCAGCTCTCCGGCGGCGAGCGCCAACGGGTCGCCCTTGCTCGGGCGCTGGTCAACGGAGCGCGCCTGCTGCTCTGCGACGAGCCCACCGGCAACCTCGACGCTGAGACGGGGACGGCGGTCGTGACGCTCCTCCTCGATCTCGCCCGTACTCAGGGCGTCACGGTGCTCATGGTCACTCACAACTCGGCGCACGCTCAGCGCTTCGGTCGCTGCCTGGAGCTTCGCGCCGGCTGCCTCGCGCCCGCCGTCTGACGTCCACCTGGGAGCGCCGGCACCCTTGCCGGCAGTGGTGGCAGCCGTTGCTGGGAGCGCCGGCACCCTTGCCGGCAGTGGTGGCAGCCGTTGCCGGGAGCGCCGGCACCCTTGCCGGCAGTGGTGGCAGCCGTTGCCGGGAGCGCCGGCACCCTTGCCGGCAGTGGTGGCAGCCGTTGCCGTTCAGCAGAGCCAACCCATGACCTTCACCCGCCTCCTCCTCCGCAACCTAACCTACCACTGGCGCACGGCCGTCGTGGTCGTCCTCGGCCTCACCGTTGCGACGGCGGTCGTGACCGGCGCCCTGGTGACCGGAGACTCCGTCCGCGGCAGCCTACGCGACGTTGGCCTCGCCCGTCTCGGCCGGATCGACCACGTCCTCGTCGCGCCCCGCTACTTCCGCGCCGCTTTGGCTAGCGATCTCCTGCGCCAGCCGGAGGTGAAGTCCGCCGTCGCCGACCTCGCGCCCCTCCTCATGTCCGAGGGCGCCGCGCGCAATGTAGACACGAATGCCGTTGCTCCCGGCGTGACCGTCTTCGGTGTCGATGCGGCCTACTGGCGGCTACAGGGGGTAACCGCCCCTCCCGACCTCGCCGGCCGCGGGTGTGGGGTCAGCTCGGCCTTGGCTGCCGACCTCGGCCTCCGTGTCGGCGATTCCGTCATCCTCACGGTGCACCACAGGCGCGCCGTCGCCTCGGATACGCTGTTTGCACGCCGAGGGCGCCGGGATGTGGCACCCACGCTGAGGCTCGCGGTCCGTGCCGTGCTGCCGGCGGGCGGAGTCGGCGATCTGCGCCTCGACACCGCGAGCAGCACGCCACGCAACCTGTTCATCTCGCGCGCGTGGCTCGCGGGCCAGCTCGGCCTTGGCGAGCGCGCCAACGTCCTCGTCGCCGTGGCCGCGCCTTCCGCTCGACCCCGCGCCGCGGAAGCTCTGAAGGCCGGACTGGCCGCCGCCTGCACCCTCCGCGACCATGGCCTATCGCTCGCCCGCAACCCCGCGCAGGGCTACCTTTCGCTGACGAGCGACGCGCTGGTGTTGACTCAGGCCCAGGTCGAGGCGGCGCAGGCCGCGGCTCGCGAGTGCGGGGCCACGCCGGCCCTGACCTCCGTCTACCTGGCGGCCCGCATCGCCGGCCGCCGCGAGATCGCCTACGCCGTCATCGCGGGGATGGAGCCTCTGCGGGAGTTCCGGGGGGTCGGGCCGCGTAAGACGCCGGGCCTTCGCGTCGCGAAGGGGCCCGGTGACGGTGGCATCTGGCTGAACTCCTGGGCCGCCCAGGACCTCGGCTGCCGCCCGTTGGACAGGCTGACCGTCACCTACCTCGTTCCGGCGCGCGATGGCTCGTACCCCACGGCTCAGCGCACGCTGACCCTGGAGGGTCTCATCGATCTGACCGGCGCGGCCGCCGATCCGAAGCTGGTGCCCGACTTCGAGGGCATCTCAAATGCCCGGCGAATGGCCGACTGGGACCCGCCCTTCCCCATCGACCTCGCTCGCGTGACGCCGCGCGACGAGGCGTACTGGGAGCAGCATCGGGCCACCCCCAAGGCCTTCGTTAGCCTCGCGACCGCGCGCTCCTTCTGGCAGAGCGGCCCGTCCGGCGAGGGCGCGGATTGGGTGACCTCCGTCCGCATCGGGCCCTCCCGAGGCACGAATCTCACCGCCTTCGAGCGCAAGTTCGCCTCGGCCCTCCTGCAGCGCCTGACTCCTGAGGGCTCCTCTCTTGCCTTCACTCCTCTCCGGGAGCTGACCCTCTCCGCTGCTCGCGGCACCTCCGACTTCCGTCAGCTCTTCCTCGGCCTGAGCCTGTTCCTGGTGCTGGCTGGCGCAGGATTGGCCGGGATGCTCCTCGCCCTGTCGGTGGACCGCCGCGCCTCCGAAGCGGGGATCATGCTCGCCTGTGGCTTCCGCGAGAGCACCGTCAGCCGCGTGCTCCTCGCCGATGGCCTACTCCTCGCCCTGCTCGGCGCACTCGCCGGGGTCCCGTGTGGTGTCCTGTATGCCGGCGGGCTGATCCACGCACTCGGTTCCTTGTGGAAAGGTGCACTGGGCGCCATGCCTTCGCTGTGGCTGCATGTGGAGCCTGGCAGCCTGTTCATCGGCGCCGCCTGCGGAGTCGCCGTCGGGCTGGGCGCGGCGATCCTGAGCGCGCGTCGCTGGCGACGGCGGCCCGTGCTGGAGCTGCTCGCCGGCTGGCGCGCCATGAGCGTCGCGCCCGAGCGTCGCCGCCCCCGGCTCGCGATCATCACCTTCTGCGCTGCCGCCGGGGCCGCCGTTGCCCTCGGCGTCGCCGCTCTCGCCACGGACTCCCTTTCGCCGCAGGGCGCCTTCTTCGGCCTCGGCGGATCGCTGCTGGTTGCCGGCCTGGCCCTTGCTGCGCTCGCGCTCCGCGCGCTCCGCACGCGCTCCGGCGCGAGCCGTTCTCTGGTGCGTCTCGCCCTCCGCAATACTGCGGCCGGCGGCGGCCGCAGCCTGCTCACCCTCGGCCTCCTGGCGAGCGCCACGTTCCTGATCGTGGCGACTGCGACCAACACGAAGGACCTCTCGCAGGCCGATGTCACGCGCCGCGATTCCGGCGCCGGCGGCTTCGCGCTCCAGGCAGCCTCCTCCGTCCCTCTGCCCTTCGACCCGGCCACACCCACCGGCCGTCAGAACCTCGGCTTCAGCGCCGGTGACGAGGCCGCGCTCTCCGGTGTGACGATCCTCTCGTTCCTCGCGAGCCCCGGCGAGGACATCAGCTGCCTCAACCCCGCGCGCCCCGCTTCGCCCCGCCTCGTGGGCGTCGCGCCTGAGATGATCCGACGCGGCGGCTTCTCCGTAACCGTGAAGCGCGCTAACCGCAGCCCTTGGACCCTCCTCGACGAGTCCTTGCCGGATGGCGCTGTTCCGGCCTTCGGCGACGCCGCCAGCGTCCAGTGGACGCTCCACTCCGGCCTCGGCCGAACGTACGAGGCGCCCGCCGGTCGCCTGCGCTTCGTCGGCCTCTTGCAGGGCAGCCTCTTCGCCCGCGAATTGCTCGTGTCCGCAGCGAACTTCCGCCGCCTGTTCCCCTCCGTGACCGCGCCCAGCTACTTCCTCATCGAGACACCGCCCGGCTGCGAGGACGCCGTAGCTGAGGTGTTGCGCCGCAACCTCGGCGATCTGGGCCTGCAGGTCCGACGCACGGGCGAGGTGCTGAACGACTTCGTGCGGGTGCAGAACACGTACCTGTCGGTGTTCCTCACTCTTGGGGGCCTCGGGCTCCTCCTTGGAACAGTCGGCCTGGCCGTGACGTTGGTACGCAATGCAGCCGAGCGCCGCCGTGAGTTGGCGTTGCTGACGGCCGTCGGCTTTTCGCGCGGCTCCATTGCGCGCTCGCTGCTGATCGAGAACGGAGCGCTGCTCATCGGCGGGCTCCTGTGGGGCGCGCTGACCGCACTGGTCGCGGTCCTGCCTCACCTTGTCTCGGAGCACTTCCGCGCGAACTGGCTCGCGCTCATCGGGGTACTGCTCGCCGTGCTGGTGGTCGGCCTGGGAACCTGCCTCGCAGCCGTCTGGGCCGTCCTCCGAGCAGACCTCATACCGGCCCTTCGACAGGAATAGGGGAAACGTGCCGTGATGCCGCCCTTGGAGCGCCCGCCAAGCTGCCGTCCCTGGGACCGCGCGCACCCTTGCGCGCACGCCGTTGCCGTCCCCCTGGGAGCGCCGGCACCCTTGCCGGCAGCGGTGGCTGCCGTCCACCTGGGAGCGCGGGCGTCCCGCCGGCTGGCGCGCGGTGGTGCTGTTGCCGTCCTCCTTGCCGTCCTCTTGCCCGCCCTCGCGCCCGCCGCCGACTGGCCCTGCTTCCGCGGCAGCCCCTCGGCGACCGGCGTGGCGGCCTCCCTCCTGCCCACGCCGCTTCGCCGCCTGTGGACCTACGAGTCCGGCGCCGAGACCAAGTCGACCGCCGCCATCGTCGGGGGCACGGTCTACGTGGGAGTGATGAAGAACGCCCTCTTGGCCCTGCGCCTCTCCGACGGGCGCAAGCTGTGGACTTCGCCGACCGGCAACGGTGTGAGTAGCTCGCCCTGCGTCATCGGCGGGACGGTGTACTTCGGCGACGAGGGCGGCACGGTGTACGCGGTGAATGCGGCCAACGGCCAGCGGAGGTGGACCTTCAAGACCGACGGCGAGGTGATGTCCTCCCCGACACCGGTGCCCGGCGCGATCCTCGTCGGCTCGTATGACAGCCAGCTCTACAAGCTCGACGCCGCCACCGGCCGCAAGCTCTGGGCCTTCCGCTCCGACGCTCAGGTGCACTGCTCGCCCTGCGTCGCGTCGAACACGGTAGTCATCGCCGGCTGCGACGGTCAGGTGCGGATGATCGACCTCGCCACCGGCCGTCAGCGCGCGGCGGTCTCCATCGGCCCCAACTTCGCCGCGACTCCCGCCTACGCATCCGGCTGCGTCTTCGTGGGTGGCCTCGGCGGCG
>VGFC01000431.1 GCA_016869045.1 Armatimonadota bacterium | reverse complement strand
CACGATGTCCGTCCAGCGCCATGCCTCGTGGTACTCCAGCGCATCGAAGAGATGCCCCGCATCGGCGACCGGCCAGCCGCCGAACACGACCTGGCAGCCGTGGCGGCGGATGATCTTCGCGGCGGGCAGGTAGACCTGGTCGATCCACTCCGGCCCGCTGCGCTTCCAGAAGGTCATCGGCTCCCACGTCGGCTCGTTCCAGACCTGGTAGAAGCGCAGGTTGTACGGCGGCCGGCTGTAGCGCGCGACGACGTGCTCGACGTAGTCCTCCCAGTCGGCGACGTTCGCGGCGGGCCCGAAGCCCCCGTCCGGGGTCGCCGCCCACGCCGCCGTGTAGCCCAGCATGGGAAGGACCTCCACGCCCTGCGCGTGCGCCTCCGCCACCTTGGCGTCGAAGGCCTCCCAGTGCCACTCATCCTGCTTGGGCTCGACCGCGTTCCAGTCGATCGGGAAGCTCTCCCTTGCCCAACCCAGCCCCAGTTCGCCCATCACCTCCGCCGGCGCCAGGTAGTCCACGCCGTTGAACGCGCGCCACTGCGGCGCCTCACCGGCCCAAGCCATGCACGCCAGCCCAGCAGCCGCCAGAGTCATCAGGGGCTACCCTCCCCCGTCAGCAGCTCTACCCTCCCGTCGAGGTGCAGCGCCAACAACGCCGGCCGCCCCTCGTGAGTCGCCGGGTCGAAGCGCTGAACCACGAGGGGTGATGTGCCGCTGAGGCGCCCCTCCGCATCGTAGCAGCGCGTGCCGCTCGCGGTCGAGGCCAGCAACGTGAGGCCCTTGGCCGTGGGCACAGCCCCCACCGCCAGCACTTCCTCGCCCACATCGATCTGCCGGACGATCTCGCCCGCGATGTTCACCGCCTGCAGGAAGCCATCCCGCTGCCCGATCAGCATCTCAGGCGTTCCGTCGCCCTCCAGGTCGGTCAGGAGGAACGAACTCCTGAAGACCTCGCCAGCGAGATACCACTTGTAAGCGCGCTTGGTCAGCGAGTAGATGCCGCAGCCCTTGTGGGACCCGACCGCGACGCAGTCCTCGTCGCCGATCCTCAGCATCTGGAACAGCCGCGCCCCACCGTTGCCCGCCGGGAAGTACGGCAGCGGCTCCTGCTTGGCTCCGTCGATGATTGCCACCGGCACCTTCGTCTGCCACGGCGTCTCGCTGTACGCCAGCAGCTCCCGCTGTCCGTCGCCGGTGAGGTCCACGCCGCTGTCCATGAAGTCCTGCCAGTAGCAGGCGTAGCCCTCGTAGGTCTTCTTGATCTGCCCATCCAGCCCCAGCGTCGTCAGGAAGTAGTAGTGACCGACCGCCAGGTCCTTCTCCTTCTGGCCGGGCACGTCGTAGACGCCCACGCCATGCGGCATTCCGCCGTAGTAGTACTTCCCGCCGGTCTGCTCGTAGACGCCCCGCCAATCCTTCACGACGCGCTCGTTGCCCGCCTGGTCGAACAGGCGCACCTTCCAGTCGGCGGCGGTCACCGGGAGTTCGTTGACGCCGTCGCCATCCACATCTGCACAGCACACGCCCGTGATGGCGGCACATAGGTCCTTCTCCCAGAGCAACTCGCCGCCGCTGTCCAGGACCGCCAGGCGGCCCCGATCGGGGTGCCAGACCACCCAGACATCCGCGTTGCCCGTGCCCCAGCGGATCGCCCGGGCCTTCAGCGGCACGCTGTCGCCGATTCCGTCCACAAGCAGCTCGACGGCGCCCAGGCGTATCTGCGAGAGGCCTTCCGGCTTGGCGAGGGTGATTCGAATCGCCGTCGCTGTCTCGCGCATTCCCGCAACCTCATCCACAACCTCGCTGAAGAACTGGCTCCCATAGCAGCCGCGCAGGTACTGATAGCGGCGAGTCGTCGGCCGGCTCAGCGGGCGCACGTCAGCCCGGAAGCCGTCGTCGCTCAGGGCGATCTCTGTGATCGTGTAAGGGTTGGGCTTCGTCTTCTCGAAGTCGGTCGTCCCGTAGTAGTTGCGCAGGCGCAGGCCCGTGGTCGGTTCCGGACCGGGAAGCTCCAGCGTGAGCCGGACCCGGTCGGCCTTCCAGGTGGTCGCCACATCCGCCGAGATCGTATGCCGGAACAGCGTGTCCGTGAGCACAGCGTACGGACCGGCCTGCGGCTCCGCGTCGTCCGCTTGGGAAGTGACGGTCAGGTTGCGCTCGCGTCGGCCATTGCTGCGGAACCCGTCGTAGGTCCATACGGAGCGGAGCGGCCATACTCCAGGAGCTTCCGGCTTCTCGGTGCGCGCCTTGGGTCGAGCCTCGGTCTCTGCGGCGGACAGCGCCCGTTGTGCAGCGGCGAGAGCGAGGTCTCCGTTGGCCTCACAGACCAACGTGTGAGCCCCGGGCGACAGAGCGACGCGCAGAACGCCGTTCACCGCGTTCACCGGCGCCCCGTCAAGCTGCGCGCCACGGAGGTCGGGCAGGCTCAGCGTGAGCGTCGTCTGCGCGGCGGCATGGACTGCGAGGGAGACGGAGCCCTTCTCCGCGCGCAGCGTGAGGTCCGGCGGGGCGTCAGCCGCGATCGCCATCGCCTTGCCGATGCCAAGCTGCCGCAGGCCAGCTACGCGGAGGGTACCCGACTCGATCCACGCGAAGTCGGAGTCCACCGCGAGGTCGTCGCCCAGGCTCTGAGCGCCGCGCGTCAGCAAGGCGGATCCCGGGCTACGCCGATCCACGAGCAGCACCGCCCCGTCGCCGACGCGCAGCAGGTCGTAGTCCTGCGGCTTGGCCTCCGTGGAGTAGTAGACCGCATTCCCGAAGTCCACCACCTGCCCGGCCTTCCCGTCCAGTCGCTTCCACTCGCGCAGCACCCACGGGACCTCGGCAGCGAAGCGGTCATTCCCAAGCGAGCTGGTGAGTCGCGAGTCGGGAGACAGCGGGATGGACGTCTCTCCGTCCCGCCCTTCGGCGACGCCGTATGGCTTGCTGCTCGGAGGCCTCTCCGTCGAGGCCACGGTGAAGACGCCCCTCTCGGTCCGCGCCTCCCAGCGGCCTCGGTCGGTCAAGCGCGCATACCTCGGCGAGCGCCAGGTGCAGGCCATGACGTACCGCCCCGGCTGCTCCACCTTCACGCGATCCATCACGACCAACACGCCGCCCTTGCGCCAGAAGAGGTTGCGCTCCCAGTCAGTCCCGTGGTATCGCGGAAGCCGCGTCGAGCTGAAGCACACCTCGCCCAGGTCCGCCATCGGGCCACGCTCCACGCACCCCTCCAGGGGCTCGTCATTGCGCCCGTTGCTGACCCAGACGGCGTTCTTGGTGTCGTGGCCCTCCTCCTGAGTGCTCTGGAACAGGCACACCTCGCCCTGGTCGCAGAACCGCACGATCGCGTTCCCGTCCACGCACCCCATCACCGTGTTCTGGAACCCATTGAGCAGCAGGTACTGGTCGTTCCTGCCGCAGCCCTCACGCAGCATCACCTTGTCCACGCACCGATCCACCGGCGTCGTGACCGGGCCGACCCCGTCGGTGATCGGCGACTGCGCCAGCTTCCAGTGGTACTCACTCAGCGGCAGCACCGTGAGCCCGGTGAGCGCGCCTTGCGCAGCCTCTGGGAGGGGCCGCATGGCCGAAGGCCATCCGGCCCCCTGCTGTTCGCCTTGCGCAGCCTCTGGGAGGGGCCGCATGGCCGAAGGCCATCCGGCCCCCCGCGGCGCCGTCGCGGGCACGTACGGCCCCGGGTCGAAGGCATGGACCCCGAGCACCTGAAAGCCCAGGTGCGACATGCCGAGGTTCGGCACGTTCTCCTTCACCCACCGCAGGTCGCCGCGACGCTCGACCATCGCCGTGATCGGCAGACACACGCCGATGGCCACCGGGTAGTTCAGGCTGCCCGGCATCGACTCGCCGTAGCCCCCCACGCCCGAGTACCACCCGAGGTTGTCCACGTTCATCAGCATCTGGGCGATGGTCTTGTCCGCCCAACCGCTGGTGAAGTACTCCCAGTAGCCGTCATGGATGGCATAGCGGAACACGTTCTCCAGCGCCCCGTAGTCCTGCGCCTGGTCCACGTCCCCGCGATAGGTCTTGCACGCGCCCCGGAAGTACGCCCTCACACCCTCGCGCCACGTCTCCAGTTGCGCGCGGGCCTCGGCGTCGGGGTTGCCGTAGGTCAGCAGGCCGTCCAGCGCGAGAAACCACGCCATCGAGCCCGAGGCCAGGTGTCGGGAACCCACATTGCCCGGCCCGTGGGCGCTCAGCGGGAAGTCGCGGTACAGGTTGCGGTCGGTCTCGGCCAACTCGTCGGCTGTCAGGACCCCCGCGTGCTGCAGGACCAGCCAGCCCCGGACGGCGTACTCCAGAGCGTAGTCGTCGCAGGTCCGCACGTCGCCGTGGTAGTACGTCCCGTCGAACCGCCGGTTCATCTCGCGCAGGACGCCGGCCGCGCGTTCCGCGAACGCGCGCTCACCCGTCCAGGCGTACTTCAGCGCGTCGTTGGCGAGGTTTGCGAGGTCAGTGTTCGTGAGGACTGCGCCGATGGCTCGCTGCGGATTGGCCTTCACCTCCGCGATGGCCTGGTCGAACGTGGGCTTGAGCCGGTCCCCGACCCGCACCTCAAGCACCTGCGGCAGCGTGAGGTCCTGCCCCCGCAAGGCGCCCGTCAGCCTCGCCTTGAGCGCCTCCAGACCCGCGCGTGCGCCGGCCTCCGTGCTGGCGCCGAGGATCAGCTCGTGGCAACCCGTGCCATACGGGTTCACGACCGTCCGCAGCTCGTAGCCCTCGCCGCCGGGATACGCCCCATCGGCCGCATCCAGCCAGCGGCAGTACAGCGGCAGGATGGCGCGGTTGTTCAGGGCATTCCCAACGAGGATCAGGTGCCGCTGGCGGAACTCCGCCTTCGCGGTGCGCCCATCGGCCTCGACCGTGTCGGCGTCGGCAACCACCGGCACGTCGCAGCCCGTCGCGCCCTTCACGAACGCGGCCAGGTCGGCGGCCACGCTCTGCATGGCCTCCTCCTCGGGCGCGACAATCGTGACGAGCGCGCGCCCGTCGGCCACCAGGGGCAGGTCGCCGGGAACCTCCCGGCGGAGCATGTTGCCCGGCGGGGCAGCCTCAACCACCGAAGCCATCAGCAGCACCCCCAGCAGCATACGCGAGCAGGACACCCAGGCACATCCGTCCGCCATGGCGACTCACTCCTCCATCTCCCACATCTTCCGCTCCGCGTCGTTGATCGGGTGGGCGAGCGCCCGCGCGCGCAGCTTCCTGAAGACGGGGTAACCCAGCAGTCGCTCCATCTCCCATTCGCGCGCGAACTGGCCGGTCTGAATCTCCTTCAGCCGCGCGCGGAAGAGGTCGCGCACCTCCTCGGGGATGACGACCTCGCCGCGCGACATCTGCCCGTACTGGCTGGTCTGCGAGTGCAGGCCCATCTGGCCGAACAGGCCGATTCGGGCCACCTCCGCGAAGATCTCCGCGGCCTCGCGCGAGCCCCAGGTCTCATGGCAGACGATCTCCGGCGGGAAGCCCGCCTCGACGAGCACCTCGAAGGTGAGCTTCAGCACCTGGACCATCGCCGCCCAGGTGGCCTGCTCCATGAAGAGGTCGATCTCGGTCTCCAGCGCGACGGAACCCACAATGGAGCCTACGCGCGTCGAGCCGATGGCCTTGGCGATGGCGAGCATGATCTGCCGCGCCTGCCCAGAGGCGTCCTGGTGCACCGCGCAGTACGACGACGCCCCCGAGCCCTTCTCGAACAGCTCTCGCACCTTCACCCCGATCATGCGGGGCGCGACCATCACCACATCCACGCCCGGCGGCGCGACGATCAGCTCGTAGTGCAGGTTGTACCCGTGGGCGAACACGAGCGCATTCCCCGGCTGCAGGTTGGGCTCGATGGCCTCCTGGAAGAGCGCCTTCTGGGCCTCATCCGGCACCAGCAGAAAGATGACATCCCCGCGCGCCGCCGCCTCGGCCACGGTCAGCACCTCGAAGTCGTCCTTCACGGCCCGCTCCAGGTAGCTGTCCCGCGGGTTGCCGATGATGACCGTCAGCCCTGAATCGCGCATGTTCAGCGCCTGTGCCTGACCCTGGTTGCCGTAGCCGATGACCGCCATCGTCTTGCCGAGCAGCGGCTCCAGACTCGCTTGATCGTC
>VGFC01000430.1 GCA_016869045.1 Armatimonadota bacterium | reverse complement strand
CGCCGCATCCACGGGCGAGGCGCAGACCAGCGCACCGAGGATCGGCATCGGCTCGATGAGACCTGCCTCGTCGCAGACGTCCTCCGCGATCCCGGCCAGGTCCGCCTTCGCCTCCAGGAAGAGATCGGTGGGGTGCCCGGCCTGCCCGCTTTGACTCACCCGCGCCGCGAACCTCTTCCCCACCTCCCGCATGGCGGCGTCGCGCTCCTCATGCGAGAGGACCGCGCTTGGGAAGCCCCACATGTCGCTGAGCAGGATGTTGCCGAACCCCTCGGCGACGGCGCCGGCCCCGTTCTCAACGATTACCCTCGCCGTCATGGAGGTGGTGGCCGTAACAACGCCCGAGCCGAACTTCAACGGCGTGCGCAAGACCTCGTCGGCGAAGGTGATCTCGATGTCGCGAACGTGGATGTCAGATTGCATGGTCACCTCTTCGCCTTCTGGATCAGTTCCACGAACCTCGCGGCGACGATGAGCGCCGGGTCGGCAGGGACGCTGACGCCCTCGGTGCCCGGAGGCGTGGAGATCGTCGGCGTGGGCCGGAGGGCCTTGCCGTCGAACTGCGGCAGCCACACGCGCGAGGCTTCGAGCATCTCGGCGACCATCTCGCGCGTCTCGGCGAGGGTCTGCACCGCCGAGGTCAGCGGGTCCATCGCGCACGCGGCGAAGGCCAGCTCCGGGTCGCCGCTTAGCGCGGCCTCGACCGCGAGGCCCTGCACGGTCACGTTGCTCTGGTTCAGCGCGGCACACTGCGGCGGCAGGCAGCCCACGCGGGTCGGGTGCAGGCCCGTGCGGTCCACGTAGGTCGGCACCTCGACGCAGCAGCCCGCCGGGAGGTTCGTGATGTACCCGTCGTTGCGAACGTTGCCGTTGAGACGGAAGGTGTGGTCGGTCTCCATCGCCTCGATGATCCAGCCACAGTACTCGGCCGTGCGCGGCGGGAGATCGGTCGGTTCGTCGGCCAGCACATCCTCGCCCGTGAAGGCGTCGGCGACCGTCTTGCACCAGTTGTAGTAGGCCCCGGTTGCCCCGCCGAAGTCCGGCTGGTCGCAGTAGAGGTCCAAGGCCTTCTGGTTCTTGCGGAACCACGGCACGTACTCGGAGAGATGGCCGGTGCTCTCGGTCATGAAGTAGCCGAAATGGCGCATGACCTCGCAGCGGACCTTCTCGTTGATGTAGTACTCGGGCTTCTCGATGTTCGCGCGGAGCTTCGGGTAGAGGTCCGCGCCCTCGTGCTCCAGCTTCAGAAACCACGCCATGTGGTTGATGCCGGCGCAGAGGAAGTCGATCTCCTCCTTGGGCACGTCCACGTAGCGCGAGAGGAGGTCCAGCGTGGTCTGCACGCCGTGGCAGAGGCCGACGAACTGCACGTTCGAGGCCTTGGCGAGCGCAAAGCAGACCGGCGCCATGGGGTTCGCGTAGTTCATCAGGAGCGCGTTCGGGCAGAGCGCCTCCATGTCGCGCGCGATGTCCACGACCACGGGAATCGTGCGCAGCGCGCGGAACACCCCGCCTGGCCCGAGCGTGTCGCCGATGCACTGGTCTACACCGTGCTTCAGCGGGACCTGGTAGTCCACGCCGAAGGCCTCGACGCCGCCGATCTGGATCATCACGATCACGTAGTCGGCGTCCCTGATGGCCTCCCGGCGGTCGGTCGTGGACCAGACGCGCGTTCCCAGGCCGTTCGCGGCGATGACGCGCTTCGCGTAGTTCTCGACCTTCTCCAGCTTGCTCGCCGTGGGCCCCATGAGGACGATCTCGGAGTCCCGCAGGGCCTGCGTCGCCAGAATGTCCGTCAGGAGCGTCTTGGAGAAGACGATGCTCCCCGCACCGATCATCGCGATCTTAGCCATCCGTGTCCTCCTTCACATGGTCGTCTGGGGGCGCCAGAGGTAGGTGCATCTCGAACAGGGCCCGGCCCTCGCCGACGTGGAGGGCCACGTACCCGTGGTGTTCCCGAGCGACCCAACTGGCGAACGTCAGGCCGGCGTAGCGCGGATCGCCGGCACTGTCGCCGCTCTGGGCAAGTTCCCAGGCCCGCAGGAGCCTCTCGCGGGCACCCTCGTGGCGGCTCGCCTCGCCATCGTCGGCCACGGTGATGCACACGTGCGGCCCGGGCAACTGCTCCGTGCCCTCGTGAAGGCTGCACTGCACCGTCACGCGGCCCAGCCCCACCTCCTGGTCTTGCCGTGCCCTGCGGTCTTGCCAGCGCAGGACCTCGCGGTAGGCGTTGCGCAGGGCGTCTCTCAAGGCTGCGGTGAGATAGAGCGCGTCACCGCGGACCCTCAACACCCCGCCGGGCGGCGGGCCGCTCTCCACGTGGGCCTCGAGCCGATGGCCGGCGACCTGACGGAACCGGAGGATCTCCTGCGTCGCCAGCAGCTCAACGTCGAGAGTCGGCAGTGCGTCGAACTCGATCGTTGCAGCCACCAGGCGCTGGAGGTTGTCGAGCCAGAAGTCAAGGCTGGTGACGCCGATGCGCAGAAGCCGGAGCGCATCCGCCACCCGCTGGTCGGGTGGCTCGCTGTCGTGGGCGAAGGCGGCGAGCAGAGCCTCGGCACGCGCCAGCTCCGTAGTCTCCCCGCGGACTGACTCGGCTACTGACTCGTGAACCCGGCCGCGCCGCTCCTCCTCCTGCCGCCTGGCCTGAGCCTGTCGGAGCGCGACCGCGAGCAGTGTCGCAAGGGTCTGGAGCGTGGCCTGGTCTGCGGGTGTGAAGCGACGGAGCTTCTCCTCGTCAAGGACGGTCTTGTTCTCGACCCTGAGGACCCCGAGCCGCAAGACACCCAGGGAGATCGGCACGCCGCAGAACTGCTGCCGTGGGTGCGCGGCAGCCCGGACGTCCCTGCCGGCACCGTGGAGCTGCCGCTCGAACTCCCCCCGATAGGCCTCGTGTCGGGACAGCTCCTGGTACGTATCGGCAATGACGGGCTGCTGCTTCACGAAGACCCACGGCGTGATGCCGAGCGGCTCGCCCTCCGGCCGCTTGAGCGGGTAGCTCAGCCGCCCGATGGCCGAAGGGTCGAGGGCCTCAAAGCCGCTCGCCGCCCGCAACACGAGTTCGTCGCCGCGCGGCCCTAGCAGCCACACGGAACACTGTCGGGCCATGAGGAGCCTGCAGCACGGTTCGACCGCCGCCCGGGCCAGGCCATCCTCGGTCGGCTCGGCCTCCCCGAGGGCCATGGCGAAGCTGCCCACCAAATCCGTCGTCAGCAAGGACCCGCCGCTCATCGGTCGCCTCCTCCTACAGATCACTCGGTCCGCACGATAGGGCGATTCAGCCCGCCGACCCATCCTCCCTTCCCCAAGAGCCCCTCCGACGCAGGATGTCCCAGTACGCACCCCGGCGGCCGCCGGCGATCGCCTGAACGAGTTCCGGGTTGTCGTCGTAGTTGTAGTCGGCCTGGGTGTCATCCGGCCAACCGAAGAAGAACCGCTGGTCGCTGCCGACCAAGTCCCTCACGAGGCCGACGGGGTCCTCGCCCAAGGCCGGCTCCAGGTAGAAGAGCGGCAGCGCGAGCTCCGCGTTGCCGGCGATCTCGCCGCGCAGACCCGAGGCGCCGCGCTCGATCTCCGTCTGCAGGCTGCGGGTGAGTGCCGTGCCCGCGTAGAGGCGAGCCCCAAGGGCAATTCCGACGCAGTCGGCCTCCACCTCGCGCGCGAGGCGGATGCTCTGCGCCAGGGAGTCCGGCGTCTCCCCCGACGCACCAAGCAGCAGATCGAGCATCACGACGAGGCCCTCGTCGTGGCAGGCGCGGACGCACGCGCGGACGTCCTCTGGCGTGTGGTCTCGCCCGAGGCGACGGAGCATCCTCGCATCCCCGCTGTCGGTGCCGAAGTTCACCCCCACGCAGCCGGCCTCACGCATCAGCCGCGCCAGCTCGCGCGGGAAGGGCGTCGGCGAGCAGTAAGCGTACCACCGGAGGGTTGCGCTCGGCTGGTGCGCTGCCAACTGCTCGCAGACTGCCATCGCGTGCATCGGGTCGCTGTTGAACTCGCTATCGCACGTATGGAACACGTCGAGACCGCGCGACGCGAGACCGAGCATCTCCTGCGCCACCGCTCCCGGCGCGCGCGTCCGCACGGAGGGGCCTTTGCTGTGGAGGTCGGCGCAGTAGGCGCACCGCATCGGGCACCCGCGCTTGGTCTCAATCCCAAGTTGGCCGCCCTCGCGGAAGTAGCGTTCGTTGTCCAGCACGGTCCGCGGCAGCGGCTCCTGTGTGACGTCCTGCCAGGCGGGGGGCGCGGCGTGGACGGCATCGGTCGCACGCCAGAGCAGCCCCGGAATCCCCGCCACGTCGGCCCCCGACTCCAGGGCCTGGGCTAGCCGCACCAGCGGCCCCTCGCCATCCCCCACGATGCCGAAGTCGGCGCCGGTGCGGTCCATGATGCCCTGCGGGGCCACCGAGAACCCCGCTCCACCGACGACGATCGGCGCACCGGTCAGTGCCCGCAGAGAACCGACGAGCTGCTGCAGATCGGGAACGAAGGAATGCTGCGTCGCGCAGTAGCAGTCGTCGGTGTTGCGGAAGGTGATTGCGACGAGCAGCGGGCCGGCTCCATCCAGCGCGTCCTGCAGGGCAGTCTCCGGGTCCTCCGCGAAGCAGAGGTCGGCCAGCGCCCAGGGCATGCGGGCCGCGTCCAGCGCGTGGGCCAGGTACTCGATGGCCAGCGGCGCAATCGGCGGGCGAATTCGGTTCGGGTTGACGAGGACGACCTGGCGTGGCATGTCGGCTCCTTGCGGCGATGCGCTCGCGGTCGCGTTTCGGCGTCGGAGGCGTGCGATCCTCCGCCTCGGCTCGGCGGCAGGACGAGCGCCGCGCGCGGCGAAATCCTGAGGCCAAGCGGGGAGTGGCGACTGATGATGCTCAAGCCTCGGTTCAAGGCGGCCTATGTGATCACGGCGGCAGTCATGCTGGCGCTGGCCGCCGTCGTGCTGACCCTCGTGACGCCTCGGCGGGATGAGGTGCAGACGGCCGACCGCCTGCGCGCCGAGGGGCGTCTTCCTGAGGCGCTCGACCTGTACCAGGATACTCTCGCCAAGGACCCGCACGACGAGGGGGCACTGTGGGGAGTGGCGGCTACGCACCTGGCGCGTCGCGACACGGCGCTGGCCCTGGAGTACCTGAACCGGTACCTGCGGCGTTACCCGCGCGGTCGTCACTCGGCCGAGGCGCGTGCGGCCCTCGGGAGAGTGCGCGCGGCGTATGTCCGGGAACAGAAGCCGTCGCCCGAGCTTGCGCCCAGTCCACCCCCGTTCGTTCCTCCTGGGCCCTCGAGGGAGATCGAGGCGGCGTGGGAGCGGGCCGAGAAGCTCGAACGGCACGCTCGCCTGCTTGAGGCGATCACCGCCTACGCAGCCATCGCGGAGAGTTCGGCCGATGGCATCAACCGCGCGACCGCCTTCGAGCGCATGGCGCGGTGTGAGGCGCGGCGTCCGCCGTTCGACTACGCGCGCGTCAGGCACTTCTACCTGCGGGCCCAGCGGGCCTACCGCGAGAGCAACGCGCTCGCCGATGCGAGTCGCTGCCAGCAGTTGGCGTACCTGGCCCAGGAGTACGCGCGGGTCAAGGGTGAGCAGGAGAAGCTCGCGAAGGAACAGCGCGAGGTCGCGGCGCTGGCGCAGCAGATGGTGCCCGAGCCGGAGCCACGCGAGGTCTTCGCGGAGGCGCTCGCCGCGTATCGGGCCGGTGACGATGCGGCGGCCCTGGGAGGGGCGAGCAAGCTGCTCGATCAGGTTCCGGCCGCAGGCTACATCGTGGGGATGATCCATGCGCGCCAGGGCAACTGGGAGGCCGCCCGGCGGGAGCTGGAGGAGTACGTGACCAGGGAGCCGGGCACCGAGCTGGCGGCCGAGGCCAGGCGGGAACTGGCTGCCATGCGGGGTAAGCGACCGCTCTTCCTGGACAGCTTCCTCCGGCCGGCGGTGAAGTGGCGCCTGGACGGCGAGGCCGCCGACGTGGTGCCGGTGACGGAGGTAAAGCCCGCGCCGGAGCCCAGCGACGGCCCGTGCCTGCGCTTGGACCCCGGCCAGGGGACGTACACCTCGTTCGCGAGGACGGAGGTGGCGGCAATCAGTTTCCGCTTGTTCA
>VGFC01000429.1 GCA_016869045.1 Armatimonadota bacterium | reverse complement strand
ACGTAGAGCGCGTAGGAGAGGGTTCTTCCCTTGACGGGGCCCTTTCTCAACACAATCTTCATCGTGCCCCAGTGTAGGGGCGTGGTCCATGTCAGCGATGCGGGCGCCATGAATGGCGCCCCTACATGATTGGGCGCGATGAATCGCGCCCCTACATCACCAACGAGCGCCGATTGCCGGCATGTAGGGGCACGATTCAGATTGTGTTGATAAAGGCATTGTCGGGATTGGTATCCCGACCTACGAGCCACGTAGAGCGCGTAGGAGAGGGTTCTTCCCTTGACGGGGCCCTTTCTCAACACAATCTTCATCGTGCCCCAGTGTAGGGGCGTGGTCCATGTCAGCGATGCGGGCGCCATGAATGGCGCCCCTACATCACCAACGAGCGCCGATTGCCGGCATGTAGGGGCACGATTCATCGTGCCCCAGTGTAGGGGCGTGATTCATCACGCCCCCTGCAGTGCTCATTCCGGCATATCAGGTTCGGGGGGAGTCGCATCAACTCCCGTCGGCGTGCGACGGCGGAACTTGTCGGTGACCAGCCGCCAGGCGCTGTGCATCTCCTCGACCCGGAACAGCCCGCACAGCACGAGGAACGCGGCCAGCCCCAGAGCCATCGGACCGAGGCACGCCAGCGCCTTGAGCAGCAGGCCCATCGACTGCTCGTGCCACAGCAGAGCGTCCGGCGTCACCTTCAGATCAACGTACCGCGTGGCGCGATTGGCGTCAAGCACCTCGCGCGCTTCTCGAGCCGCATCCTCCGTCCGCAGCGTGCGCGAACCGACCTCATCGCGGAGCCGCTGCAGGTCGGCACGTAGCGCCGCCACGTTCGTCTGAGCCTCCGCCGTGTAGGCCCTCTCCTCCCACTCCAACTCGGCGTGGGTGGTCTCCAGCCTCACCCAGGGAGCGGCGGCCGAGGCGGCGAGGACACCCTCGGCCTGTCGGCGCGCGTCGTCCGGGAGTAGGCGGTGGGTCCGCACGTAGCGAGACAAGGCCAGCAGCTCCGGGCGGATGGAGGCGACCTTGCGCTCGGCCGGCAGCGCGCGGGTCAGGGCGGCGACTCCGCCCCAGCAGACCGCCGCAAGCACCACCGTCGGCACGAGGAGCCGCGCCAGCATGGTCACCATCCGGCGCCCTTCCAGCGGACCCACGCGGCGGCGCAGCAGCCAGGTCATCAGCGCGGCGTTGAACAGGTTCGTGAAGCTGTAGATTCCCGCGAGGCCGTACACCCCAAGAGGGCGGTACAGCGTCAGCGACAGCCCGATGCTCAGGACGGCGGTTGCGCCGCCGACCCACAAGGGGGTCTTCGTCTCGTGGAGCGCGTAGAAGCCGCGCGCGACGATGTACTGCAGCGAGAGCGGCACGATCCCCAGGCTGCACCAGAGCAGAACGCCGGCGGTCAGGATGCGATCCTCGGCGACGAACTCGCCCCCCTCGAAGAGCAGCCGCATGGTCGGGGCCGCCAGGGCGATGCAGATGACCATCGAGGGGAGGCTGAGGAAGATGGCATTGCGCATCATGCGCGCGAGGTCGTGGCGGTAGGCGTCCATCGCGCCCTTCGCGAAGTGAGTGGCGAGGGTAGGGAAGAGCGCGATCGCGATCCCCGCGCCGAACATGCGGGGCGGGAGCTTCCAGACGCGGTTCGGGTACTCCAGCAGCGTGGCGGCCTGCTCGCCGAGCTTCGTGGCAACCGAGGTGCTGACCACGAAGGTGATTTCGCTGACCGCCAGCCCCAGGATCACCGGCAGAGCGAGCAGCACGAGGTTCTTCAGCCCCTCGTCGCGCAGGTCGAACACGGGGAGCAGGCGTGCGCCCCGCTTCACGAGCGGCGCGATCTGCATGAACACGTTGCCCAGCGCGGCCCCGATGACCACGAAGGCGGAGACGACCCAGAGGCGCTGGCCCAGCAGGTCATCCGAAGCCATCGCGCCCATCCGCTGCGCAAGGGGCAGAGAGGCCAGGGCGCCGACGATGATCACGAGGTTGTAGGCCACCGGCCCCCAGGCGGGCATCGAGAAGTGGCGCTGGGCGTTGAGCGTGCCCATCAGCAGGCCGCCGACGATGAAGAAGACCTGCGCGGGGAACATGGTCCGCATGAACCGCGCGCAGAGGTCCTGGTACTGCGGGGCCATCCCGATGCCAACCGTGTGCTGCACCAGCCATGGGGCGAACAGCATCCCCACGCCTACGGCGATGACGCTGAGCAGCCCGAGGACGTAGAACGTGATGCTGAAGGTCCGCCAGGCTCGGTCGGCCTTGCCCTCGGCCAGGTACTTCGTGAAGACGGGGATGAAGCCGGTCCTCAGCGCGCCGCCGGCCACGAGGAAGTAGAAGAGGTCGGGGATCCGGAAGGCCTGGATGTAGGCCTGGAACTCCTCGGTGGTGCCGAAGTGGCGGGAGAACACCATCTGTCGCACCACGCCCGCCACCGAACTGGCGAACGTCGCGACAGCCATGAGCATCGCCGCCGAGCCGAGGGCGTCGCCGGTCGAGGGGGTCTTGCTGTCGTGGGGCGGGCCTTCAGGCATTGCAGGGGAGCAGGCGGTCGCGCCTTGCCTTCCTTCCGGGCTTTGTGCTATACTCCGGCTTCCCTGGGACCGGCCACGGCTCGTCCCGAAGCGCACCAGCGAGGTGGAGAAGCAAGATGCCGCAGAATCGATCCATGAAGAAGCGCCTGCGCCAACTGCACAAGCGCACCGCGCGCAACCGGTCGTACCGCAGCCGCATGAGGACTGCGATCCGCGCCGCTCGCGAGGCCGCCGGCGGCGAGAATGCCGCCCCGGTCCTGAGTTCCGCTCAGAGCGCCATCGACAAGGCCGCGAAGGCCGGCGCCGTCCACCGCTGCAAGGCCGCCCGCATCAAGTCGCGGGTGATGAAGTCGCTGGCCACCGGCTAGTGACGGCAGGAGTGAGAAGCGAAGAGTGAGAGACGGCAACGGCCCTCACGCCCTCGCCACCGGCGCAGTTCGTACTCGGAGGACAGGCAGGAATGCCTGTCCTCCGTTCGGTTTTCACTCCTCGGCGATCACCGGGTTCTCCAGGACGCCGACACCCTCCAGTTCGATCCTCACGGTATCGCCCGGCTGCAGGCGGATCCCCTGTGCGTGGCCGACGCCTGAGGGCGTGCCGGTCGCGATCACATCGCCCGTGTGCAGCGTGCAGATGGATGAGCAGTAGGCCAGGATGTCGGGCACCTTGAAGATCATCTGCCCGGTGCTGGCGTCCTGCTTCAGCTCGTCGTTCACCCACAGCTTCAGCGAGAGCCGATCCACGTTCTCGATGTCGCCAATGGGCACCGCGCACGGGCCCATCGGCGCGAAGCTGTCACACCACTTGCCGTTCAGCCAGTCGAAGAACTTATCCCACTCACGGTCCTCGGGCCGGTCCCAGATCTTCAGCTCCCGCTCGGAGACATCGTTCACGATCGTGATGCCGCCGACGTAGGACATCGCGTCCTCGCGGGAGATGTACTTCCCCGGCTTGCCGATGATGATGCCGACCTCGGCCTCCCAGTCCACGAAGGTCGCGCCCTTCCCCACGATGATCGGGTCGCCGGGCCCGCAGACCGTGTTCGTCGGCGGCTTCATGAAGACGCGCGGCGTCGCGAGGTCGCTGCCGGTGACGCCTGTCCCTTGCAGCTTCTTCGAGGTGCTCTCCATGATGTGCTCGGCATAGTTGCCGGCCAGCGCGAAGAGCTTGCCCGGCAGCGGGATCGGGGCCTCCAGCTTCACCTCCGCCAGCGGCCAGGAGGCGTCCTTCGGGGCCTTCCCCGCCGCGCACTGCTCCGCGATCCCGCGCACCTTCGCCAGCGTGTCCTCGCAGGCCATGATCTCCGCGATCGCCAGCGGATTCCCGCACCAGTCGCACTCCTCGCCGATGGCATGCAGGTCGCATACCGTGTCATCAACCAACACCCCCGCCCGCGGCACCCCCGCGCACGGGTCGGTTCCCGGCGTGAACATCACGAGCTTGAGTTGCATGGTTCATCCCTCCCAACGAGGCCTAGAGTATGACAGGTGGCAGCAGGGGCGTCAAGCGGCGAACGGCGGGAGCTGCGGAGTTGCGGAGAACGGCAAGGCTCCCTGACCGGCGGGCGCGCCCTGGGGAGGGGCCGCATGGCCCGCAGGGCCATCCGGCCCCGTCGTTTGCACGGCGAGCCGGATGCTCGGGGGAAACGGCGCCCCTCGCATTCGGCCCCTCCCAACGACAGCCGCCGGCGGGGAGGGGGCCGCGTCGCCCCCTCCCCGGCACATCCCCCCTGTCGTAGATGATGGTTGAGTTGATCATGTTGGTCAGGTTGCGGGGGGCTACTGGACCAACTTGGCCATGTCAACCAACGTTTTCCTGTGACTCCACGTTCAGCGCCCACAGCCACTTCGTCTGACTTCCCGGTTGACGGTGGGCGACGCAGACGTCGGCTCTCGCTCTGCGTAGGGTGTGTTCACTGATCCCCTCCTCCTTCGCTTCCTCCTTGACCTCGTTCGCGGGCCTTGGGCCGTTGGCGAGGGCCTGGCGGAGGAAGGCTTTGGCTTCGTCGAGGCGGCTGGTGGGCTCGTCGCGGTGGGGCGGCGGGCCGAAGATCAGCTGCGCCGGCGCGCCGGAGCGGAAGCCGCCGGTGATCGTGAAGCCGAAGGGCTCGGGGAGCGGAGCGAGGTTCGCCTTGCCGCAGGAGACGCGGCAGTGCGGCACCCCGCGCTCCGCCTGGTCCACGCCGATGATGCACGTGGCCACCTGCGACAGGACCGAGCTGCCCCGGAGGCGGTCGAAGTCGAAGCCCTCCGCATAGTCGGTCAGCTGCTTCTTGCGGAGGTGGTGGATCAGCACGATGGGGATGCGCAACGTCCGCGCGAGCGACTGGAGGTCGTCGAGGCAAAAGCGCACGTCGGCATCGTTCTCGCTGCCGGCGAGCGACTTCGACCAGGCGTCCACGATCAGCGCGCGCGGTTGAGAGAGAGTCACGGCATCGACCACGGCCTCGTAGTCCCGCGGTCGGTCCAGGTAGTAGCTGACATACGGCTCGCGCATGAAGCAGAGCTTCTCGCGGTCGAGGCCCAGGTCCGTGAGGCGCTCGTGGAGCACGCCCAGCCGGCCCTCGGACTCCAGCCAGAAGACCCGACCCGGCTCCAGCTCGTTCGGGCGGCCGTCGGGCCACGGCAGGCCCTGAGCCACGCAGCGGGCCAGCGCGAGCGCCAGCCAGCTCTTCCCCGCGCCGCTCTCCCCGGCGAGCACCGTGATGTGCTCGTCGGCGATCCAGCCGGGCCACAGCCACGAGGTCGCCCGCACCATCGCCCCCAGCTCGACCCCGTTGATGAAGCCCGGCAGGTGAGTGGCATGACCGGCCGGGTCATGAGGCGGTGGGCCACCGCTCACGGGCGAGCCGCCCGTGCCACCGGGCACGAGGCACAGCCGCGAGCCGCCGATACCTCCGCCGGGCAGCGACCAGGCCTCGTCCCCGCAGTCGGGACAGGCCTGTTCGCGCGGGCTGGGCGACGGTCGTCGGTTCCACGTCACCGTCGCGGTCGCGATGGCGTCCACCTCGGACTCGGGCAAGGGCGGATCGCACTGCTCGCGGTTCGCGGCGTGGAGCGCCGCCCGCACCTGCTCGGGCGTGCCCAGCCCGGCGTTGAGGAGCTTCCCCGCGAGGCTCGTGAGGGCGGTGTGACGTTGGCCCTCCCGCAGGGGCTGCCGCCCCTCCCGAGGGGGTTGTGGCGCGGGCATTCCTGCCCGCGAGGGGTGGAGACTATCGGCGGCCAGGAATGGCCGCCCCACTGGGGAAGGGGGTTGTGGCGCGGGCATTCCTGCCCGCGAGGGGTGGCGATCATCGGCGGCCAGGAATGGCCGCCCCACTGGGGAAGGGGGTTGTGGCGCGGGCATTCCTGCCCGCGAGGGGTGGAGACTATCGGCGGCCAGGAATGGCCGCCCCACTGGGGAAGGGGGTTGTGGCGCGGGCATTCCTGCCCGCAAGGGGTGGCGATCATTGGCGGCCAGGAATGGCCGCCCCACTGGGGAAGGGGGTTGTGGCGCGGGCATTCCTGCCCGCAAGGGGTGGCGATCATTGGCGGCCAGGAATGGCCGCCCCACTGGGGAAGGGGGTTGTGGCGCGGGC
>VGFC01000428.1 GCA_016869045.1 Armatimonadota bacterium | reverse complement strand
CAGTCTACCACACTCGATTCCCTCAGGGGAATCCCTGACTTTAGGGACAGGCTGGAGGGCGTCCGCGCTCCCACGGAACGACGCGCCAACTGCCTGTCGTAGCATCTCCTATCGCCTGCGCCGCTTAGCCCCTCCCCCTCCGATGTGCTACAGCGCGTCTTCAGAGCGGCGCCTGGTGCCCTGTTGGTGGTGACGTCTGCTGTTGTGGTTCGTGCCTGCAGGCCCGTCCCGCCACCGATTGGCTCCTTGCCGTTCCCGTCACCGGTCACCCATCACCCGTCACCTGCCGTCACGTCCGTTGGGTGTACTTGGGGAGGCGGCCGTGGCGGCGGACGTGGTCGAGGTGGAGGGCTTCCTCAGCGGTGGCGGGGCGGTCCGTCATGGCCCAGCGGATGAAGACGCGCCCGAGGTCCTCGTTCTCCATGATGGGCTTGCGGGCGGGGTGGGAACCGCCGGAGCCCATGACGAGTTGGTACTTCACCCGAGCCCGCAGGTCGGAGGTACGGCCGATGGTGAGCCGTATGTCCTGCCCCTCGGCCCGGACCTCGTAGACGCCCGGTCGACCGGCAGGCAGGCGGATGCTGGCGCCACCGCGCTCGTCCTCGCGGAGGGCTAGCCAACAGTGCCACGGGGACCACGGGAGCACGATCGGCGGGACCTCGATGGCCTGGACCTGGGCTGCCGGCTCGCCATCCTCCGAGTAGGCCTCCACGCGCTCGGGTCTGGGCAGGCCGCGAGCCCGGGGGAAGCGTGGGCGCACCCCGCCGGAGGGCGGCGGGCCGCTTCCCTCCGGGCGGAGAGTGCCAACCTCGAGCCCCATCTTGAGCAGGACCGCCCGCGCCCGGGCGCCGTCGAAGTCGTTGCGACGCAGCCCGAAGGCGCAGGCCAGCGCCTGTTTGACGGGAAAGCGGACGCCCTTGACCTCCACGAAGTGGCGTTCGATGCGCTCTGGGACCACCTTTCGGAGCGCTCCCTCCACCTGAGCCCGCGTCCCGACGATCTTCCGGCCTTGGACAGTGAACTCGTGCTTGCGCTTCGCCCCCCGGGCGGGCCGGCGAGTGACGGGCCGGCCGCGGGCGTCCAGGGGGGTGGACCAGCGGGCCGCCGCCGCCCGACGCGCGATGTCAGACCTCTGCGCCGGCGTGAGCTTCCTGGTTCGCGCCTGGCCGCCGCGTATGGCGCCCAGCCGCCCGAGCGCCACGGCGTGGGGGTTCCGGTCGTCGTGCTTGGGTTGCGCCGGGGCGTCGCGGGAGGCAGGTTCGTCTGCGCTTTGGGGGCTCTGGGTGTATATGCTTGCCCGCGTTAGCATATGCAGAGCATACCCGATCCGGGCCCCGGCGTCAATGGGCGACAGGCGGCGGGGCAACGAGGGCGTCCGCACTCCGATGAGAGGACCCGTCCACCTTCCGTGGTCACGCCCCCTACCCCCGTTTGACAGCCAAACCGTCGATCCGGTACAATGATGCCGGGACCCGGCTCGGGTTGGTGAGGGCGCCGGGCCCGCTTCGATAGTGAGGCGGACTACGCTGGAGCGATTCCTGCTAGAGGTGCAGAGGCCGGGGCGGTACACCGGCGGGGAGTGGAATGAGGTTGTGAAGGAGGGCGCGGTTGCCTGCCGCATGGCCCTCTGCTACCCCGACACCTACGAGGTGGGCATGTCCCACCTCGGCTCCCGGATCCTGTACGAGGTCGCCAACCGACGCGCCGACACCGCCTGCGAGCGGGCGTTCCTGCCGTGGCCGGACATGCAGGCGCAGCTCGTGCAGCGTGGCTTGCCGCTGGCATCACTGGAGACGCAGACGCCGCTGCGCGACCTCGACCTTGTCGGCATCACGCTGCAGTATGAGCTAGGCTACCCGGGCGTCGTGAGGCTGCTGGACCTCGCGCAGATTCCGGTGCGCGCGGCGGACCGCGATGCGCGGCATCCGCTGGTGATCGGGGGCGGGCCGTGCGCGGCGGCGCCGGAGCCGGTGGCGCCCTTCTTCGATGCGTTGGTCATCGGGGATGGGGAGGAGGTGCTGGGCGAGATCATCGACGCTTGCGTCGCGCTGAAGGGGAATCGGGAGGCGCAGCTGCGGGCGTTGGCGCAGATCGAGGGCGTGTACGTGCCGTCCCTGTACGAAGCGGACGGCGGCCGCCCGAGGCCTAAGAGCTTGTCCCCAGAAGCCACCGCCAACAAGGGACAGTCCTCATTTCCTGCCAACGACAGGCAGGAAATGGGACAGTCCCAACGGCCCACCCCGAGTCTCGGGATAGGCTCCAGAACGAACGCGGCGCCGGAGAGCGTGCGGCGGCGGCTGGTGGCGGACCTGGACGGCGCGCCCTATCCGCTGCGGCCGGTCGTACCGTTCCTGGAGATCGTGCACGATCGCGCGCAGCTTGAGATCAACCGGGGCTGCACGCACGGGTGCCGCTTCTGCCAGGCGGGGATGCTGTACCGGCCGGTGCGCCAGCGGTCGCTGGAGACGCTCAAGGGACAGGCCCGCGCAATCCTGGCGAACACCGGCTACGAGCAGGTCTCGCTGTCGTCGCTGAGCTGCACGGACTACCCGCAGATTGTCGAGCTGGTTGACGCGATCCTGGAGGAGTTCGGCGACAAGCGCGTGTCGATCTCGCTGCCGTCGCTGCGGACGGATCAGTTCGGAATCGAGTTGGCGCAGCGCGTCAGCCACGGCCGTAAGAGCCCGGTGACGCTGGCGCCCGAGGCGGGTTCGCAGCGCCTGCGCGATGTGATCAACAAGAACGTGACGGAGGCGAACCTGCGCGAGGCGGCCGCGGCGGCCTTCCGCGCGGGCTGGCACAACATCAAGCTCTACTTCATGATCGGCCTGCCCACCGAGACCGACGAGGACCTCCAGGCGCTGGCCGAGACGGTATCGCAGGTGCTGCAGATCGGCCGGCAGGAACTGGGGAATAGGGCCGGGCGGCTGCGGATTCCGGTGACGGTCGCGGGCTTCGTGCCGAAGCCACACACGGTGTTCGAGGCCGAGCCGCAATGCTCGCGCGAGGAGCTGTGGCGCAAGCAGCAGCTCTTGCGGGAGGCGATCCGCGACCGGCGGGTGGAGCTGAAGCTCGGTTCGCCTGACCAGAGCGCTCTCGAGGGCATCTTCGCGAGGGGCGGGCGTCGCCTGGCGCCGGTCATCGAGCAGGTTGCGCGCGAGGGGGTCGGCCTCGAGGCGTGGCAGGACTGGTTCTCTGCCTCGCGGTGGGAGGCGGCCTTCGCCGCCATCGGGACGACCATCGACGCCGAGTTGGCACGCGCGGTCGGTAACCGGTCGGAGTCTCCCTGGGCTCACATCGACACAGGCATCACGCCCGAGTTCCGCGCGCGGGAGCTGCAGAAGGCACACGCGGCGGAGGTCACGCCGGACTGCCGCGAGGGCGAGTGCGAGGCGTGCGGACTGCAGGATCGGTGTGAGGTGGCGGCGGATGCGACGCCGTACCGCCTGCCGCTCAGGACAGGCAGGAATGCCTGTCCTCCGGCGTCCTCCGGCGGCTCAGGACAGGCAGGAATGCCTGTCCTCCGAGAGCCGCCGGATGCCCGGCCGCCGGTCTGCCGCGCGATGGTGACCTTCGCGAAAGAGGAGCCGGCCCGCTATCTGGCGCACTTGGACATCAGCCGCGCGCTACAGCGGGCCCTGCGCCGGGCCGGGCTGCCCGTGGCCTACAGCCAGGGCTACCACCAGCGTCCGCGCATGACCATCGCTCGCCCCTTGCCGCTGGGCGTGACAGGTGAGGGGGAGTTGTGTGCCATCGACCTGCACCGCAAGTGCTCGTCGCTGGAGTTCGCGCGGGCGCTGCACCCTCAGCTGCCGGCCGGGCTCGCGCTGAGAGAGGTGCAGGTGCTCGAGCGCCTGAGCAAGTCGCCCTTCGCTCACATCGCGCGGGCTGAGTACACGGTGGAGCTGGAGGGCGCAACTGGCGAGCAGCTGGCGGGGGCACTCGAGGCGGTGATCGCGGCGGAGGTGGTCGAGGTTCCTCGTGAGACCAAGCGCGGAGAGCGGAATGTGGACATCCGCCCGGGGATCACGGCAGCGACGGTGCTGCCTGAGCCCACGGGCTTGCATCTTGAGCTTGCCTGCACGGATGAGTACATGGTGAAGCCCGAGGAAGTCGTGGAGGTCGTCAACCGGGCGCTCGCGGAGCGGGGCCTCGCTCCCGCGACGGTCGTGCGAGTGCACCGCGACGCCCTTCTGTGAGATACCCGGGCTCCATCGGCCTCCCGGCGAGGCAAGCCATCGAGGGTTAGGAATGCGCAAGGAGATTCTGGTCAGCGTCGGCCACCGCGAGACGCGCGTGGCGATGGTTGAGGACGGTCGGCTCGCGGAGTTGAAGCTCGAGCGCGAGACGGACGTGCTGGGCAACGTCTACAAGGCCAAGGTCGAGAACGTGGTCGGGGGACTCGACGCCGCGTTCGTGGACTGCGGCCTGGACCGCAACGTCTTCCTCCACGTCTCCGACGCGGTGCTCGAAGAGCCGACGAAGAAGATGCTGCGGCGGAAGATGGAGTCGTTCCCGCCCATCGAGGAGGTCCTGGAGGACGGCCAGGAGATCCTGGTGCAGGTCACCAAGGGCTCGGTCGGCAGCAAGGGCCCGCGCGCGACGCGGCGGGTCTCGCTGCCCGGACGCTACCTCGTGCTGATGGTGCAGGGCGGCGATAAGGTCGGGGTCAGCCGCAAGATCGAGGACGAGGCCGAGCGGCAGCGTCTCCGCGATCTGGGCGAGCAAGTCCGGCCTAGCGGCATGGGGATCATCATCCGGACGCGCGCGGAGGGCGTGCAGCGAATCGACCTGCAGCGCGATGTCCGATTTCTCACGCGCCTCTGGGCGTCGATCCAGCGCCGCGCCAAGCGGACCCCGCCCCCGGCGCTCATCCATGAGGACCTCAGCCTGGTCTTTGAGATCATCCGGGACGTGTTCTCGGAGGAGGTGGACCACTTCATCGTGGATGACGCGGAGGTGCACCGGAAGGTCGTGGACCTCGTCGAGCAGATCGCGCCGAAGCTCGGCAAGCGCGTCGAGCACTACGCGGGCGCCAAACCGCTCTTCGCGATGTACGACCTGGAGACGCAGATCGAGCGCGCCCTGCGGCGACGCGTCTGGCTGCCGCGCGGCGGGCACATCAACATCGACCACACCGAGGCGCTCACCGCGGTCGACGTGAACTCCGGCAAGTTCACGGGCGCGGGCAGCCTGGCCGATACGGTGCTGCAGACGAACCTGCAGGCGGTCGATGAGATCGTGCGCCAGGTGCGCGTGCGGGACATCGGCGGCATTATCGTCATCGACTTCATCGATATGGACAACGCGAACCACCGGCGCCAGGTCATGGCGAAGCTCAAGGAGGCGTTGAAGAGCGACCGCGTGCGCTCGCGGGTGGTTCACCTCACGCCCCTGGGCCTCGTGGAGATGACGCGCAAGCGCACGGGGGACACGCTGAACGTTCAGCTGCAGTCAACATGCCCGACCTGCGAGGGTCGCGGCCGGATCGCCTCGGTCGAAACGACGGCCATCCGGATCGAGGACCGTCTGAAGGAACTCGCGGGGAAGGGCGCCGCCACCGACCTGCGCATCACGTGCAGCGCGCCGGTCTGTATGCAGCTCGTGGGGGAGGGCGGGGCGGAGATCGCCGCCCTCGAGGAGGACCTCGGCCGTCAGATCCACGTACGCGCCAACACCGGGATGCACCCCGAGAGGTTCGTCATCAACAGCGGGGCGCCGGAGGGTGTGACGAAGGATGGCCTGCCCTTCGAGACGGGGGCCGTCATCACCATCGAGCCTGCGGACGCGCTGGACATCCCCTCCGACGGCCTGATCGCGATCCCCGGCGGCGTGGTCTGCCACGTCCCCGATGCGCCCCACACCATCGACCAGCCGCTCTCCGTGCGGCTCACGGAGGTCGGGCGCTCCTTCGTGCGCGGCACCGTCGCCGCCCGCAAGTCCCGCCGCCGCCGTCGCCGCAGGAAGGGCGCCGCCAAACCCGAGGAGGGAAACTAGTGTTCAGTCCCTGAAATAGATATTGAGTCTTGCCAGGCTCGGGTCGGGCTGGTATGATGGGAGCAGGAGGTGGTCGCCATGAGCACCCCTGTGCCCGTCAGGTTGGAGCCGCAGACTCGTGGG
>VGFC01000427.1 GCA_016869045.1 Armatimonadota bacterium | reverse complement strand
CGGCTCTCCGAACTCGGCCCGCTCGCTCCGCCCACCTCGGGCTATCCCGGCGGGAGCCGTGTGCGGTAGTCCCGCACGCACGGTTCGAACGGGCAGGGCGGGCTGCAAAGTCCGCCCTGACCCAATCGGCACCGGCATGCGGACAAGATGTCCGCGCTCCAGGCTAGAAGCGGGCGGAGAGGCCCATCGGATCGCGGGAGAAGATGATTGGGTCCATGCGCTTGAGTTCGGAATCGATCTCCGGGCGGAAGTCCATGTGCGGCAGGATGTGGCGCTTGAAGTCGATGCCGGGCGCGATCTCGGTGAGCGTGAGCTTGCCCCCGCGCAGCTCGAAGACCGCGCGCTCGGTCACGTAGAGCACGCGCTGGCCGCGCTCGGTCGCGTACTCGCCGGAGAAGGTGATCTGGTCGAGGGTATCGACAAAGGTGCGTTGGTCGCCCTCGCGCATGATCGTGAGCGAGCCATCGAGGAGCGCGGTCTCGGCATCATCGGTGAAGAGGCCGCAGAGGATCACCTGGCGCGCGGCCTGCGAGATGTTGATGAAGGCGCCGCAGCCGATGATCTGCGAGCGGAAACGGCTGACGTTCACGTTGCCCCGAGCGTCCACGAGGCCGATCGGGAGCACCGCTGAATCGAGGCCGCCGCCGTCGATGAAGTCGTGCTGCGCGGGCTGATCGAGGATGGCGTCCGGGTTCCAGGCGGCGCCATAGGAGAGGCCGCTCGCGGGCACGCCGCCCGTTGCGCCGGACTCAAGGGCAATGGCGAGGCGGTCGCCGATGCCCTCCTCGGTCAGCACCTTCCGGAGGTCATCGACCATCTCCGCTGCAATGTGGATGACGAGCCCGGCGGACAGCTCCAACGCGGCGCGGCGGGCGACGATCTTGCGCGCGCGGAGGCGGTAGACCGGGGGCTCGGGGATGGGCGTCTTCGCGGCGCCGCAGAGCGAGGGGTTGAAGGCCTCGCCGAAGGTCTGAGGGTGCTGATCGGCCGCGGCCAGCACCACGGCGTCCACCAGGAGCCCGGGTACGCGGACGAGGCGAGGGTCCAGGCTGCCGGCAAGGGCCAGTCGCTCGGCCTGGGCAATCACCACGCCGCCGCTGTTGCGGGCAGCCTGCGCCAGCGCGAGGGCGTCGCCGACGTGGGCCTCGTGCTCCAGCGTGAGGTTGCCGCGCTCGTCGGCGGTCGTGCCCCGGATCAGCGCGACGTTGATCGGGAACGCGTGGTAGAGGAGCCACTCGCGCCCGCGGAGGGTGACCACCTCGACGAGGTCGGGCGCGAGGCGCGCGTTCAGCTTGCCGCCGCCGAGGCGCGGGTCCACGAACGTGCGCAGGCCGATGGAGGTGAGCAGGCCGGGCTGCTCGGAGGCAATCGCGCGGTAGAGGCGGCTGATCACGCCCGAAGGCCAGTTGTAGGCCTCGAAGCGGCCATCGGCGCAGAGCTGGGCGAGTCTCGGCGTGAGCGCGAAATGCCCGCCGATCACGCGCTTGACCAGCCCCTCGTGCGCCAGGTGATCGAGCCCCCGTCCCTGCCCGTCGCCCTGCCCCGCCGCAAACAGCAGCGTGAGATCGCGCGGGCGATTGTCCGCCAGGAAACGATCCTCGATCCCCGCCGTCAGCGCCTCCGGGTGGCCCGCGCCGCCGAACCCCGCGCACGCCACCGTCGCGCCATCGGGGATGATCCCCACGGCTTCCTCGACCGACAGCAACTTGCCGGCCATGGCGACACTCCGGGACGGCAGGAGTGAGTAGTGAGGAGTGAGAAGAGAGATACGGCGGTACTTCTCGGCGACGGCTCAGCTCTCCTTTGGCCTCACCCCCTGGCCCCCTCTCCGTTCCGGAGAGGGGGGAAAGGCAAGGCGCGGCGATGACGGCGAAGGAAAGGCTGCTGGCGGCGATAGGGAGGGAGGAGGTGGACTATGCGCCGTGTGCGCCGACGTTCTGGTCGTCACCCGTGGAGCCGGGCTTCGAGTGGAGGAATGAGGAGGAGAGGCTGGAGGTGTGCATCGAGAGGCTGGGAGTGGACGCAGTGCTGCACTGGGGCATTCCGCAGGCGACGAACCCCAACGTGCACGAGCGCGCGTGGGAGGAGCAGCCGGCGGGCGAATCGCTGCCCCTGATCCACAAGGTCATGGAGACGCCGGCCGGCAGGCTGACCGCGACGGTCCGCAAGACCGAGGATTGGCCGCATGGGACCGACATCCCGCTGATGTCGGACTTCGTGGTCTCGCGGATCGTGAAGCCGTGGATCGAGACCCACGCCGACATGGACTGCTTCGAACAGGTCTGGCTGCCGCCGAGCTGGACCGACGCCCAGGCCATCGAGGCGATCCGACCCACGCGCGTCCTCGCCGAGAAGTGGCAAGTCCCGATCTCGCTGCCGACGGGCTACGGCTGGACGCTCGCGCTCTCGCTCATGGGAGCCGAGCAGGCGGTGCTGCTATCGGTCGATCAGCCGGAACTGCTGGACCGGCTCGCCGAGATCGACCATCGCGTCACGATGCGGAAGATCGAGCTAGGCCTCGCCGCAGGAGTGGACATCCTGCACCGCAACGGATTCTACGAGACCACGGACTTCTGGAGCCGCGCGCAGATCGAGCGGCACCTCCTCCCGCGCCACCAGCAGCAGACTGCCCTCGGCCACGCGGCCGGCGTGCCGACCGTGTACACCGTCTGCACCGGCATCATGCCGATCCTCGACCTGCTGCACCGCGCGGGCTTCGACTGCCTCTACGGCATTGAGCCCGTCCTCGGCAACCAGGACATGCGCACCGTCGCGCGCGAACTCGGCCCGCACCACGCGATCTGGACCGGCCTCAGTGCACCTATCCATATCGGGCAGGGGACTCCGGAGGATGTGAGGAGGGCGGTAAGGGAGTTCTATGAGGTCTTCGGGAGGAGAGGCACCATCCTCATGGCGACGGCGTCGATACGGCCACAGTGGAAGTGGCAGAATGTGAGGGCGATGGTGGAGGAGTGGAAGGCGGAACGGGGATAGGAAGAGGGCGATCTGCAGGCGTCAGAGATCCAGAGCGTGCTGCTGGGCAGGGGGCCTTACGCACAGGCCAAGTTCCTCGACAAGCCAGCCTGCGCTGACACGGCCAAGTTCCTTTGGCTCTAGTTTGTGCAGCCCGCCACCGTACATCCGCCCCTCGCCTTTGAGTTCGTCTGCCCCGATGCTACACAGAAGGCGGTAGAACTGGTCCGCCTTCGCGGGATCCGTATCAATAGCGGCGCGCAGGGCTCCGACTGGATAGAGCAGCAGGTATACGTTGGTTGCTATCGCGTCTGAGTAGTTGCGGATGAACCGGAACGGGGTCCGGCCGCTCGGCCCGCGGCCCATGTACGTGCACAGATAGGGCGCGGGCTCGCGGCGCTCCTGGCGGTACCAAGGTTCGCGGTTGCGCAGTAGGTACTTGCTCGTGATGCCCTGCGCTTCGCCTTCCTTCAGATACCTCCACAGCGGAGGGCACCGTGCGCGGATCTCCTCCTCGGGAAGAGCCGTGTCGATCAGGACGAGGGGGTTTGGCAGGAGCGGGTAGCCGAGTGGGTCGGCCCGGATCACGGCCTCGGCGAGGCGGCGGGGGCTGGGCAGGACTGGCCTCAGGAAATCCTCCGCGATTCCGATCGTCTTGGCACGGGACCTGGGTAGGATGAAGAAGCCGTTGGCGCCGGTCGCGATGCCCCGCTTCACCACGAGCAATGACGACAAGGTTGGCAGGCTGCCGGCAACACCGTCCACGTCGCCATGGCCTCGACGCATGTTAGGGTAGCGCGTCCACTTGGGGGTGTGGGCTAGTGTCGATACGGGCACCGCATCCTCAAGGTCCGGCGCCAACAGCGAACCACCCCACGTAAGCCGCGCCGAGTGGTTCGGGGGAGGCGGGCTCTTGCGGAAGGCGACGACGGCCGACGAGACCAAGGCGTCGTCAAACTGCGACGTCTCGGCGTCAAAGCGGTGTATGCGAAGTAGGCACACCTGCCGCGCCAGGTACTGCCGGATCGCGTGACCGTAGTTGACGCTCATGAACTCCGACGGTACGAGCCAGACACCAAGAGCGTCCTCAGCCATCCACGCGTCAGCCAGAGCCATGAAGTAGCAGTAGAGCCCGGCGAGGCCGTTGGGCTCATGGCCCAGGACCTTCCCGACGGCCGCACGCAAGCGGGCCTTGTCGTCCCGGCTCAGGTGATGGTGTCGGACATACGGAGGGTTGGCGATCACCAGGTTGTAGCGCTCGTTCGGGTCCGGCGGGGGAATCCTGGTGAAATCGCTCTCGATGACCCGAAGTCCGTGGGCGCTCCACAGTTGGCGAGCTGCCGATGCGAATGCTGGGTCGATCTCCACCCCTGTTGCCGCAACCACCGAGCCCGCGGGGAACGCTCGGAGCAAGGCTGAGTAGAAGGCCCCTGTCCCGAGGGCTGGGTCGAGGAAACGGATGCCCGTGTGGAGGCTCCCCCAAAGGCGGCGCGCGTACGCCGCGATCTCCGAGGCGAGGTCCGAGGGAGTCGCAAACTGACCTAGCTCGTTGCGCTGCGGGGCGGTCCGCAGGGCATCGAGGCCTGACTGCTCGCGGAGCCGTCGCCCCTCGAGTGTTTCAAGGGTGCCCATTGCTAGATCCCCAATTGCGCCATGTCCTCGATCCGATGCTCCCAGACCCAGTCAATGCCCTCTGCCGCTTCATAGCCAAGGTACCCACTATCGAAGTACCCACACAGGAAGAGAACGAGGCGGACTTCCTGTCCATACGTATCCCTGAGCTGCCGGACCTTCTGGGCCTCCTCCTTCCGGCGCTTGTTCGTGTTGGTGAAGTCCCCTGCCGACTTGGCCTCGATGAGGATGGGCAAGGCACCGGACGCGGCGACGTGGGGTTGGACAACGGCGTCCATCGGGACCTTCACGCCCCTTCCCGTGCCGGTGTGGATGCTGAGCCGAAAGGCGTAGGTTCCCCGGTGCATCCCAGTCAGTGGCCCCCGTCTCGTCGGCGCCTCCTGGGTGTAGCCTTTCCCGTCCAGGTACTGCCCGATCAGGGCAAGCTGGCGCTGTTCCTGGGCGTTGCGGACAATGGGATCCGCCACCGCACCGCAGAGCCGGTCGGCGATGATCGTTGCCGCTCGATGTCGCGCCGACCGGGAAGGCGCGCGCCCTGTCTCGAGCCACGGGAAGACGTCTCGATCCAACAGGCGGTCGATCACGACGCAGATGGTCCGCAACCCCTCGTCCACGTCCGCTTGAGACATGCGAGGAGGCAGGCGTTCGTCCCTCTCCATCGCCGTCACGAGGTTCTTGCTCACGTGCGCAAGACCGACGAGTCGATCCCGGGCGATTGGAGGCGCAGTCGCCATTCTGAGGGTGGGCAGCACTTGAGGGTTCGCCGCCAGTACCCCGGGGGAAATCCGCCGGAGGTCACCGGTGAGCCGCAGGGCGCGCTCCACCTGCGCGGTCGTCTCCACACGGGTCTCGCGATAGGCTGCGGGCGCGAAGCGCAGAAACCAGTCGTTGAAGAGGTCCACCGACGCTGCGATGTCCTGTTTCCATAGGTGGGGCTTGTCGGCATTGATCGGCACGTGTGTCGACACCTCCACTTGGGTGCCTGGCGCCACGGCAGGCTCTGCATCCATATTGGCCACGGGTGGCCGTCTCACCTGTCTTCGCGCGTGCCTCATCACCATGCACAAGCACGTTGAGCGCCGTGCGGGCCTCTCACCACGAGGAACAGGCTCAGGGCAAGGAGGGCGGAGCTGCCATAGAGGAACGGCGCGGAAGAGGCGAGGCGGGCCTAGAGAGTGTCGGCGGTCCCGGCGAGGGCAGGATGAGGGGGGAGGGGCGACGAAACTGAGGGTACATCGGCTGTGCGTTCGGGGGCTTTGAGTTGCGGGATGTGTTGGCCGTTTGGCGGAATACGAGGGCGATTGTGCTCGTCGCGCTGTCGGCGGGTGTGTATGCGGCGGTGCTGATCCCGTTCAAGGCGATTCCGCTGATCCCCGGGATTACCGAGATCCGGCCGGCGAATGCGATTCCCCCTGTGCTGTCGCTGCTGTTTGGGCCGGCGGCGGCGTGGGGGTGCGCGATCGGGAACCTGATCGGCGACTTCTTCGGCAGCATCGGGCCGGGGAGCGCGTTTGGGT
>VGFC01000426.1 GCA_016869045.1 Armatimonadota bacterium | reverse complement strand
GGAGTTCTGCTGCCCATGGGCGATGTTGGGGGTGACAGCCATGTCTGACGAGCGAGAGAGGCAAGGCGGCGACGTTGGGGGGAGCTCGGGGGGGGGGGCGCACGACCCATGCCCTGGGAACTCAGGAGGGTCGCCGGGGTGCCCCTCCACGACACCGCCGGCCTGCGAATCCGATACGTTCACGAAGCAGCAGTGGAGGGCCCGAGCTGCCGCGAAGCGGTGCATGGCCGCCTATATCCTGGACCACGGACTCATCAGGCCGCGCCACGCGGTGTTGCTTGACGCCGGGAGCACGGTCGGCTGGGTGGGGCGAGAGGTGTTCCGACGTGAGCGCGTGACCTGTCTCAACCTTACAATCATGACCAACAACATGGGGATCTGGAACGACTTCAACGACACGTACAACCCGGAGGACCCTGAGAGCACCTTCGCCCCTCGGCCCGCCCATAGCCTCGCGCTGCTGCTGACGGGGGGCAAGTACGACCAGCAGCACGATGCCCTCTTCGGGTCGCAGGCCGCACACGGGCTCAGGGACTTCAACCCACACGTGGTCGTGATGGGGACCAGCGGCTTCACATTCAACGAGAACGGGGGGCTCTACTACCATGGCCACACGGAGGAGGAGCTTGTAAAGAAGGCAATGTGGTCGAAACCCACGGAGCACCGCGTCATCATGTGCGACCACACGAAGATCGGACGCAAGGACTCCTTCCTCGGGGGGCCTATCGGCCAACTCATGCAGAACGCCGACCGCTGCACGGTGGTCACGTCGTCACCGGCCTTTGAGACCATGGAACCGCCAGCGGAGACGGATGAGGAGAAGGAGCAGCTCGGGTTGAGGGTCGCTGAGTACGAAGCCACCTTCGAGGCGCAGAAGACGCGGTTCCTGGAGATCGTCCAACAGCGCCCACCACGCCAACACGGGCTCCTCGTTCTCGCTCAGGTCCGGCCGGACGGCGATCCCATTCTGTACGGAAGCAGCGACTAGGGGTGGCCTCGTGGTCACATTCGACTGGCCATTCCTGAGCGGGGAACTGGAGCGGCTTTGCGGCCTCGGCCCGTTGAGCCCCGATCCTGTGAAGGCGGTCCCTGACCTGCTGACCCTCCTCGACGGCCATTGTGTGACCCCTGGCGCTGTCCATCAGCTCAAGACGCTGTGCACGCATGGCCCGTCCATTGACTGGCTGTTACGGCTCACACGCAAGCGGTACCGCGATCACCACGTCCATCAGTGCCTCGTCGCTGCCCTCGGTCTTCTGTTGCTGAAGACGGACGTGGGGCACCGCACCCAGAGTGGGGTCGCGGGCGCTCGACCCTTCTGGAAGCTAGCCGCGGAGCAGATCTGCTCTACCGAGCACTTGGCAGCCGAGCCCGAGGAAGCCGACGTGGAGGCAGCCTGGCTTGTTGCCAGCGCCTTGCACGACCACGCGTACCCTCTCGCGCACGTATTGACCTCGGTCGCGTCTGTCGACGACCTCACGCGGCCCGAAGAGAAGAACGCCGCTCTCACGGGCATGCGGCATGTTCTCGACGCAGTAGAGCACACGTACCACCTGCCGCTCCGCAGTTTGGTGGACGAACAGCCGAACAGCGCCGAACGTACACGCGCATTGATGGAACTCGCGTATGGTTACCTCGTCCGGGCCTGGGGCGTGTTCCCTTCAGCCGACGCGCTCGGGCCCTGGGCTGCACCACGCGAATCCGTAGCGCATGGGCTTTGCGGTGGAGTCAACCTTGCGATAGCCCTATCGCTGTATGGCGGGGTGAGTCCCCGGCACCTTCGGGGCCCCGTTGCCCGCGCGCAGGCAGCCTGCCTCCGCCACGCTCTGCGAGCTATTGTGCTTCACGACGCGCCCGTGAGTTTCCGAGGCAATGCGACCAGGGATGGAGCACGTCTACCTCCGTCTAGCGTCGCTCGGGACACGGGAGGGCAGCAGGTTGTCTCGCTGGAGACAGACCCCCTCGGGTTCCTTCTCATCCTCTGCGACGAGGTGCAGGATTGGGACCGTCCCGTGTCCGTTTGCGATAGGATTGTGTACTTACAGTCGGAGGTGCGGGCTGATGGTCTTGAGCGGAGCGATGACGGCGAGTGGTACATGGAAGACCACATCCACATCACCTATCACTACCCTGATCAGGAGCGCTTGGCGGAGAGTCTTTGGGAGTTTGATGAGGCCTCCCAGGAGAAGGCGCGCGCATTCGGTCGCCTGCACAACCCTCCAGCGCTGGGGGCAAACCCGCACCGCGTCAGCTTCGGCCATAACGTGGAGTACGCGACCAGGCTCGACTAGATCCGCGCCCGGGCCGCCTACGCAATGCCGCCGCTATCTCTGCCTAGTGGACACGAGACTCCTGACGGCCAAGCCAGCACGCGGCTGTGCGCCATCTGCGGCGAGGCCACCAGTCGCCCCGCACACGTCCTCGATGTTGCAGTCGGAACCGGCCCCGGAGTTCCCCTTGGTGGAGGCCGTCTCCAGACGAAGCCCGGGTAGGCAGCGAGGGCCAAACCTCCCGGCCAAGTTGCGCGTCGTATCGGGTGAGGTTGGGCCAACGCCGCGGGTGTTGTGTGCAAGGAAGGGGTGCGGCGGTCAACCTGGCCGCGCGTGCGTGAGTTCTCCCAACAGGAGGGTTGCCATGAAGACGCGAGTGTTCTGGGGGATCGTGCTCAGCCTGATCGTGTGCAGCATGGCCTTTGGTGCTGACCTGCCGCTGAAGCAGGTCGTGTTGTTCTCCAGTGGCGTGGGCTACTTCCATCGGCAGGGGGAGGTTGACGGTAATGCCCAGGTGGAGCTGACGTTCCGCACGGAGCAGATCCCCGATCTGCTGAAGTCGCTGGTGTTGCAGGACTTCGGCGGGGGCACGATTGCGCCGGTGACGTATGCGCCGCAGGAGCCGATCGAGCGCACGCTGGGGTCGTTCGCGGTGGACATCTCGGACAACCCATCGCTCTTCGACCTGCTGAATCGCTTGCGGGGCGTGACGGCGGAGATCAAGTCGGACCACGTGCACACCGGCGTGATCATGGGTGTCGAGACGCAGCAGAAGTCGGTCGGTGACCAGATCCTCGAGTTCGCGGTCATCAACCTGCTGACCGACGGGGGCATCGTCGAGATTCCGATCTGGCAGGTGAAGTCGCTGCAGATCACGGATGCGGCGGTCTCAAGCGATCTGCGCAAGGCGCTGGGCGTGCTGGCCCAGAGCCGGGATGTCAGCAAGCGGCCCGTCACGCTGGGCTTCAAGGGCAACGGGAGGCGCAGCGTCTCGGCGGGGTACTTGCTGGAGACGCCCGTCTGGAAGACGAGTTACCGGCTGGTGCTGGCCGACAAGGGGCTGCAGGTCCAGGGCTGGGCCATCGTCGAGAACACGACCGATGATGACTGGACCAACGTGGGCCTGACGCTCGTGTCGGGCCGGCCGATCAGCTTCATCCAGGACCTCTACGAGCCGCTGTACCTCTCGCGGCCGGTGATCCCGCCGTCGGTGGCGGCGATCCCGCGGCCGAAGGTGTACGACAAGGCCCTCGATGAGTATGCCGCCGAGACGGAGGCGGCGCCTGCCGAGGAGAATGCGCTGGTGCGGCGCGGCCGGCCGGCTGCGAAGGCGGCGCCGGGCCTGGCCGGCGGAATGGGTGGCGGGCTCGGCCGCGGGATGGCCGCTCCGGCGGCCCCCCCGGCGGCAGCCATGTTGGGCGTCGTGGCTGGCGAAGCGCTTGGGCAGGCGATGGCGGCGGGAGAGAAGGTCGGCGAGCTGTTCCAGTACGCCATCGATCAGCCGGTCACCATCGGCCGGCAGAAGTCGGCGATGATCCCGATCGTGAACGCGAAGGCCGAGGGTGAGAAGGTCTCCGTGTTCAACGCCGGCACGGACCCGAAGCATCCCTACAACGGGGTGAAGCTGAAGAACACGACGGGCCTGCACCTCATGGGAGGCCCGGTCACGGTGTTCGATGGCGGCATCTACGCGGGCGACGCGCTGATCGAGGACGTGGCTCCGGATGACGAGCGCCTGCTGACGTATGCGGTCGATCTGGACGTCGAGGTCGAGCAGCAGCAGAAGGGTGGCGCGCAGGAGATCCTGAGTCTCAAGATCATCCGCGGCGTGCTCATCCTGACCCGCAAGAACCACCGCGAGTCCTTGTACACCGCCAGGAACGCGGCGGGCGCGAAGAAGGCCTTGCTGATCGAGCACCCCTTCGCGGAGGACTGGAAGCTCCTCGAACCGGAGAAGCCCGAGGAGCGCGCGCGGTCGGTCTACCGGTTCCGCGTCGAGCTGGCGCCGCAAGGCAAGGGCGAGCTGAAGGTCGTGGAAGAGCAGCCCGTCTCCGAGATGGTGGCGCTCACCGATGCCGACGCGGACCAGATGGCGTTGTTCGTGCGCATGGACAAGGTCAGCGACGCCGTCAAGCAGGCGCTGCAGAAGCTGATCCAGATGAAGGCCGAGCTGGCCGACACGCAGCGCCAGATCGCCGAACGCGAGGGGCGTCTGAAGGAGATCACCGACGAGCAAGAGCGCATTCGCAAGAACATGGAGCAGCTCAGCCGCGACTCGGAGCTGTACAAGCGCTACGTCGACAAGCTCACGGAGCAGGAGACCGAGTACGAGTCGCTGCAGGGCGAGATCAAGCAGCTCAAGGCCAAGGAGACCGAGCAGCTCAAGGCGGTGCAGGACTACATCGCGGGGCTGAACGTGGAGTAAGCCTCACCCCCGGCCCCTCTCCTGAAGGGAGAGGGGAGAACGGCTCGGGCGGGCGGAGGTCGAGAAGGCCTCCGCCCGCGGCGTTCTATGGCACAGCGAACAGGTGCCAGCGGTCCGCTGCGACGTAAGGCGCTGCGCCCTCGATGGCGATCTCGACGGGTGCATCGCATTCGATGCGGAGCACGCAGAAGGGCGCCCCGGCCGGTAGCGGCAGTGACGTCCAGGCGTCGCGGATCGGCTGGGTCACGGGCGCGGAGCCCGGAGCCGAGGCAGTGGCGGTGCCCTTGCCTGCGGAGCGCACACGGATCGCGGCCTTGCCGGCGGTCGGGGAGGCCAGGTGCAGCTGCGTCTTGCCGGCCGCGACCGTGAACCCCTGCCCCACCTCAACCATGTCGCGCAGGCAGGTCGACATGACGGTCCACGCTGCGCTGCCGGTGGTCTTCACCATGAGCTGCAGCGTTCCGGGCACGGCCTTCGCAGGCACCTCGACCCACGCGGAGGTCTGCCCGGCGGTCACCTCGGCGGCCTGGGTCCACGTGCCGTCGACGTTGCGCAACCCGGCGGTGGCGGTGCCCTCGCCGCTCAAGCGTCGGACCTGCACCTCGAAGGCCTCGGGTTTCTCCTGCTTGAGGAGGAACGTGTACTGGCCCTCAGGACCTACGCGGTAGCCTGTACCCGCGAGACCCTCCAGGTCGCGCAGGGCGTGAGGCGTGCCGCGGGTGGCATGGCTGATGGACTTGCCCATGCCGCTCATGCCGCGCAGGGCAATGACCATCCCGCGCTCGAAGATGCGCGCCAGCTCAGGGTCGGCCGACCGCGTCACCGCATATCCGAAACCCTCGGTGGAGGTGAGGTTCATGCCCGGTGAGGGCTTCATGTTCGGGCAGGAGGTGTAGCGGAAGCCCTCTTCCTCGGGCCCGTACATCTCGGCGACCATGTTCTTGGCGGCGCGGACGATGACCGGCGGGAGCCGCTCGTCGGCGGTCGCCAGGTGCATGTCCTTCAGGCCCCGCATCAGCACCCCGACCATGAAGCCGGCCTCGCCGTGATGGCGCGGCTCCTCGTAGCAGTGCCCCGGCACCATGTGCCGCCGCCAGCCGCCTCCGGGACGCTCGCGCTCCAGCACCCGCTCGGTCATGATCCGCGCCGCGTTGAGGTAGTACGGGTCGCCGGTCGCGTGCCAGGTCGCGACCGTCAGGATCAGGTGCCAGCCGGGCTCGCGGGCATTGTAGTAATCGTAGTTGTTCAGGCGGAAGCCGTCGTAGAAGTCCGTGATCAGCAGCGCGTTGTCGAGGTGCCGGCGGTCGCCCGTAAGCAGGAAGGCCTCCAGGTGCCCCTCGGTCCACGTGTGGCTGTCGCTGAAGCCGGCCGTGGGGCTGCCGGCGTCCACGAAGCCCGCCGGGAAGTAGCTGCCGGTGTGGCCGAGGCTGTGGGTGTACA
>VGFC01000425.1 GCA_016869045.1 Armatimonadota bacterium | reverse complement strand
ATCCTCACGAAAGGCGTACGGGCGTGCCTGGAGGGGGTGGACCGCTATCCGGCGGATACGAACGGGTACGCGGTCATCACGGCAGGCGCGACGCTGGGGGCGATCGCGGTCGAGCCCGAGGCCCCGGAGGCAGTCGAGTCGATCCGCACGTGCATCGAGAAGGTCCGCGTCTCGCTGGACAAGGGCGGCAAGGATGGCGGGGCCTTCGAGGGGCCGATGTACGGGACCTACCTGATGGACTCCTTCGCGAAGGCGCTGGACGCGCTCGGGGCCGCGCACGCCGAGCACGACCTCTTCGAGCACCCGTACCTCGCGACGATGCCGCGTTACTGCATCAGCCAGCTCGCGCCGGACACGAAGCAGATGCCGTGCTTCAGCGACGGCAGCCCGACTGCCGGCTATGCGCAGACCATGGGCATCCTCGCGCATCGAGGCAGCAGCGATGCGGCGTGGTATCTGGAGCAGATCGGCGCGCTGCCCATCGATGACCTGTACGAGCTCATCCGCTTCGATGCGGCGAAGCTGCAGCCGAAGCAGCCGGACTGGAACCCGTCGGTTGCGCTCTATGACATCGGGCACGCTTCGCTGCGGGATGGCTACAACGCCGAGGCGGCGTCGCTGTTCTTCAAGGCGGGACCGTACGAGAACGCCATCGGCCACAACCACTACGACCACAACTCGTTCGTCATCAGCTACGGCGGCGAATGGGTGATCCCCGATCGGGGCTATCACTCATTCTACGACCCGGCGAAGCGCAAGTTCTCGCTCGGCAGCCTCGGGCACGATACAATCGTGCTGGACGTGGATGACGCCTGCCTGAACAGCACGAAGGTGCCCGACCCGGGGCACGATCAGGTGAAGGTCACGGGCGGGCGGATCGCCGAGTTCTACGGTGGCAAGGCCTTCGACTACGTGCGCGGCGAGGCGGCGGAGGCGTACAACAGCGACGCGCTGAACGTACTCGACCGCTTCGACCGGAGCATCGTGTACGTGAAGCCGAGCTTCTTCGTGGTCCACGACGAGCTGGCGGCGCCAGCGCCGCACTCGTTCAGCTTCCTGCTGCACTCCGATGCGCAGAGCGTCATCGAGCCTGAGGGCGAGGCGTTCCGCGTGACGCGCGCCAAGGCCGAGGTCTTCGCGCGGGTTGCCGCCTCGACCGCGACTCAAGCGCATATCGAGACAGCTCCGGGCGCGGAGAGCTACGGCAGTTACCTGCGTGTGGCGACGGAGCCGACATCGAGCACGACGTTCACCGCGTTCCTGTACCCTCGGCCGAACCCCGACCCGGTGATCATCCGCAACGGCGGCTTCGAACGCGGGATGCTCGGCTGGCGGCCACGCAGCAACGAGGACCTGCCGAACCACACCATCGTGACGGAGCAACCGGCCGAGGGCGCGCAGTGCGGGCAGATCGAGAAGAGCGGGTACTACTATAGCGACTACTTCACGCTGGAGGTCGCCCAGGAGGTGACGGTCCGGGCGAAGGTGCGCACGACGCCGTTGCCAGCCGGCGAGGGCGCGACGATGACGCTGTACTTCTGGCGCGACGGGAAGGCCTTCGCGAGCAAGCGCGTCGGCCCGTTCGCGCACGAGGACTGGCAGGAGCACTCGATCACCGAGACGGTCCCTGAGGGCACGCAGCAGATCTGCGTGGCGCTCGAGTTCTTCGCGCCGGGCGTCGGCTGGTTCGACGACGTGCGAGTCGAGGCCGCCGTCGAACGGCCGCAGGTGCTGACGCCCGAGATTCGCAGCCTCACCGCAGACGGCCTCGATGTCACGATCGGCGGCGAGCGCTACGTCGTCAGCTTCGGCGAGGCTGGCAGGCAGCGGGAGGCGGGAGAGCTGCGGACCGATGGCGAGATCGCGGTGGTTGTCCTCGACGCGAAGGGCAAGCCGGTACGCGCGTTTGTGAAGGGCGGTACCGTGGTGGAGTGGGAGCGGCAAGTGGTTCTGAGACTGGACCAGGCGGGCACCGCTGAGACGCAGGAGGGAGAGTAGCCATGTCAACGGGGGCCATTCAGTTGGCGGCAGCCTTGCTCATCTCCGTCGCGACGGCGGCCGTGGCGGAAGGTCTGTTCGAGGACGTGCACGTGGTGAAGAAGCCCAAGGGGGATCACGGGTATCGTGGGATCATGGGGGACTTCATCCAGCTCAAGGATGGGTCGATCCTGCTGTCGTACACCGACAACGACCTCATGGTGATCCGCTCCACGGACGCGGGGCGGACGTGGGGCGAGCCGGCCGTGTTGGTCCGCCGGCCGATGCCTCCGGCCAAGGGGAGCTTGGCGCACCCGAGCTTCTTGCGGCTGGCTGACGGCAACATCCTGCTCACGTACATCTACACCACGTATCCCGTCACCCCGTACTTCGGCACGAACTACTACCGCCTCTCCGCAGACGAGGGGCAGACGTGGACCGATCAGTACTGCTACACCACGTACCCCGGCTATGCTCTCGTGCACAATGACCGCCTGCACACGCTCTCCACCGGGCGGATCATCGCGGCGGCGGAGTACAAGGCGTACTTGCCGAGCAGCGATGACCACAGCGGCTATGTGGGCATGACGTTCTTCTCCGACGACGGCGGGTATAGCTGGCAGCCGAGCAAGAACACCGTGGACTTGTTCGGCGAGCAGAAGATCGAGGTGCAGGAAGCCGACGTGGAGGAGCTGAAGGACGGCCGCCTGCTGATGTTCGCGCGCACGTACAGCGGCTTCCCCGTGTTCGCGTACTCCGAGGACAAGGGCGAGACCTGGGGCCCCGGCATCGCGCGCAAGGACATCACCATGCCCTACGCAGGCCTGGCGACCGTGCGGCGAATCCCCTCCACGGGCGACCTGCTTTTCATCTGGATCACCGAGAAGTCGCAGGACAAGGAGAAGCCCCAGGTTTGGCGGCGGTGCGCGCTGAGCGCCGCCGTCTCCACCGACGAGGGCGAGACGCTCATCCATCAGCGCAACATCGCCCGCGACCCAGACGACGACTTCGGCTATCAGTGCGTGGAGTTCCTGGCCGACAACACGGCCCTCGTCGGCTACCACGCGCGGGACGGGATCCACGTGGCGAGGATCGGGATCGATTGGTTCTACGAGAAGTGAGCACCCACGCCATGGCACACCGGATCACTCACGAACGAGCTCCGCTGCGATGGGAGGAAGGCCTGCCGCTTGGCAACGGGCGGATCGGGGCGATGGTGTGGGGCGATGGCGCTCCCTTGCGGCTGACCTTGGATCATGCGGACCTCTGGGACCTGCGCGTTAATGACGCCTTTCAGCGCGACCCGGCCTACACCTACGCCAACCTGCGGCGGTTGGTGGCGGAGGGGCGCTTCGAGGAGGCCCGCGAGGTCTTCGAGGAGCGTGAGAAGCGCGAGAACCCTCTCGCGCCGACGAAGATCAGCATCGGGCGGGCAGAGGCGCAGGTTGGGACGGGTGTCGCGTGTCGGATGGCGTTGGACATCGACCGGGCCCTCGTCGAGGGACGCATCGGCGCGAGGGACTTCGTCGCCTTCGTGCATCGACAGCGTGACGTCATCTGCCTGCGAGGCGCCGGTGAGCCGCTGAAGCTGGTGCCCCTCGCCGAGATGACGCCGGGCATGGCGGACCTCGGGCATCCGGCGCCGACGCTCTCGCAGCAGGGCGACGTGTGGGTCTGCGCGCAGGAGCTGATCGACGGGCCCTGCTGCGCGGTCGCCTGGTGCGCGTCGGGACGGGACACGTTCCTCGCAATCGAGCTGGCGCACACGCGCGACCGGGCCGTCGAGCGGGCGACGGCCTCCGCGCTGCGGGCGAGGGAGCAGGGCTTCGAGGCGGTGCTGACGGAGCATCTCGAAGCCTGGGCGAGCTTCTGGGCGGGGTCGGCGGTGCATCTGCCCGAGCAGCGCATGGAGCTGCTCTGGTACTACGGCGTGTATCTGCTGGCGTGCTCGGCGCGGCCGGGCGCAAGCCCGCCGGGCCTGCAGGGCGTGTGGGCGATGGACGGCGTCATGCCGCCCTGGCGCGGTGACTACCATGCCGACATGAATGTGCAGGAGACCTTCTGGCCCGCATGCTGCTCGGGGCATCTGGAGCTGCTGGACACGTGGTGTGACCACATGCGGAGGCTGCTCCCCCAGTCCCGCGCCTTCGCGAAGCGCTTCTTCGGCACCGACGGGAGCTTCTGGCCGTGCTCCAGCCTGCCGGGGCTCACGAGCGTGCAGTGTTGGTACACCGTGCAGTTCGCGTGGAGTTCGGTGGGTTGGCTCGCGTGGCCCGTGTGGCTGCGCTGGCGTCATAGTCTGGATCAGCACTGGCTGGCCGAGACGGGCTATCCGATCGTGTCGGACGTGTTCCGGTTCTACCGAGCCAACGTCGAGGAGCAAGCGGACGGGTATCTGCACGTGCCGCTCTCAACCAGCCCCGAGTATCGCGAGAACCAGCCCGCCGCATGGTGTCAGGATCCCGCGATCGACCTCGCGCTCATCCGGCGCTGCTGCGATTGGGTCGTCGAGATGGAGCAGGCGCTTGGTCTCAGTGATCTCCAGGCTTCGGCGAAGGACCTGCGCGAGAAGCTCACGCCCTACCCGCTGACCGAGGGCAAGGTGCTCTGCCTCTGGCCCGGCAAGCCGCTGGATGAATCGCACCGCCACCCGAGCCACCTCATGGCGATCCATCCTGCGATGGACCTGACCATCGAGGGCGACGAGCACGTCCAGCAGATCATCGCGGCGAGCGTCGAGCACTTCCTGTCGCTCGGCCAGTACCGCTGGGCCGGCCACACGTACGCGCAGATGATCAGCTTCGCGGCGGTCTTAGGCCGGGCGGGCTGGGCGTACGACTGCCTGCTGCAGTTCGTCGAGCATTGGATCGGGCCGAACGGCCTGCACTTCAATGCGGACCTCGCGCAGTCCGGCATGTCCTGCTTCCGCTACCCGCCGGGCGCCTACGGCCCGTTCACGATGGAGGCAAACTGCGGCGTTGCGGCGGGAATCGGCGACATGCTCGTCCAGGGCTGGGGCGACCGCCTGCGCATCTTCCCCGCCGTGCCCGACCACTGGCGCGAGATCGCCTTCCGCGACCTGCTCACCGAGGGCGCCTTTTGGGTCTCTGCGATACGGAGGGAAGGGCGGACCGTGTGGGTGCGCGTGCGGGCGACGGTGGAGCGAAGGCTGAGGTTGCGGGACCCCTTCGGGGGGGAGGAGGCGACGATTGAGGGCTGCGAGGTGAGGCGGGAAGGGGAGGACCTCGTTTCGGGGATGAAGGCGGGGCAGGTCGTCAGCTTCGGGCTGCGGGGACGGAGGACGGACCTGGAGGAGGCGGTGAGGATGACCCGCTGGGGCGAGGGGTCGAGGCTGGGGCTGCGGGCGAGGTAGCCTTCAGAGTCAGCGCGAACAATGGACAGTCCATGCGTCGCGATCCCGCCTGCGGGATCGCGACTTGGACAGTCCTGAACGACTCAGAAGGGATGGTCTCTCAATGGCACAGTGGCGCGTCGGATTGGTTGGCGTCGGGCGAGGGTCGGGGTATGGGAAGCTGTTTGCGGATGAACTGCGGTGTGAGGTGACCGCGGTGTGCGATATCTCGCCGGAGGCGTTGGAGCGCTTCGGGCGGGAGCTGAACCTGCCGGCTTCGCAGTGCTTCGCGGACTACGGCGAGTTCGTCGCGAGCGGGCTGGACATCGTGTTCGTCGGGACGCCGATGCCCTTCCATGCGGAGCAGACCGTCGCGGCGCTGGAGGCCGGGTGTGCGGTGCTCAGCGAGGTGACCGCGGCGAGCGATATCGAGGGCTGCAAGCAGATCGTGGAGGCGGTGAAGCGCACGGGCGGGTTCTACATGCTCGCCGAGAACTGCATCTACTGGCACTTCGTCTCGCAGTGGAAGGAGCTGGTGGATGCGGGGAAGCTCGGCGAGATCTTCTACGCCGAGGCGGAGTACCTGCACCCGATCCCGCAGCTCGTCTACGACCGCGCGACCGGCCAGAAGAAGTGGCGGTTCACCCGCGCGCCGCTGCACTACTGCACGCATTCGCTCGGGCCGATCCTGGACATCACCGGCGACCGCGTGGTGCGCGTCAGCGCGGTCGGCCAGGGGCACCGGATGCTGCCCGAGGCCCCGATCGGCGGGATCGACATCCAGGTCGCCATCATGGAGACGCAGCGCG
>VGFC01000424.1 GCA_016869045.1 Armatimonadota bacterium | reverse complement strand
CCGTGCATCTGAGTCTAGGCCAAACCCAAGACTTCCTGCGCCAGATCGCCTTTCAAGCGTACCGCAGTAGCGGCCCGAGCACAGAAAACCCAAGCTCCTGGCCCGCCGATGGCCCAGCAGACCTGCCCTCAGCAGCGTAATGTGCTGAACTACAGACTAGGTTCCGAGGGTTGTTTTCGGGCAGCACGCGAGTCCGTCGCGTCAGGGTGGGGAGGCAGAAAACGCCCGCAAATGCGTCTTTCCGGGCGCTTGGGGGTCTGACTGGTGCCGACGGCCGGACTTGAACCGGCATGTCCAAATGGACACTAGGTCCTGAACCTAGCGCGTCTGCCAATTCCGCCACGTCGGCACGTTGGTGAGGTTAGCGTAATCCGGGGCCGCTGTCAAGAGCCCCAGGTTCGGGCCTTTCCCCTTGGTCCCTCCCTCGCGCGACGACTTTCTGATGTGCCCGAGAACGGCCCGCAAAACCTAGCGCGTATCCCTGCGTCCGCGCCGCGCGAACCTGGCGCGGGTCGGTCGGGTTCACGCACGTATTCGACGGCAACCCTCAACACTCCTTCTGGGGATTCTCTGACAGGCCTCGCCCACGGGCGGGGCCGTCTGTGCTTTGGGGGAGGCCTCCGGTCATAGGCCTGCCCGGCCTCGTCCGCCGGCGACCTCCCCCGAGAGGACGGAACAGGGCAATGACCAGACACGACGCACACAAACGAAGCATCAAAGAAGCCGTGGCCGCTGATCCGCCGACCGCCTACCAGCGGTGCGGACTCTCTGGCGACGGCAAGCGCAGTAACAACCACCTGAAGTTCCCCTCGCCCTGGCGGTCCGAGAGGACTCCGAGCTTCGCGCTCTACGATGACGGCCATTGGTGCGACTACGGTGAGTCGGAGAACGGGAAGCACCTTACTGGCGACATCTTCCGGTTCGTTGCCCGACTGCACGGGCTGACGACCTTCCCCGAGCAACTCCAGTACGTGGCCGACTGCCTCGCGATCGCGGAGCCGTCGAAGCCCAGCAAGCCCAAGGTCGTCAAGCGCGCGAAGTGGGAGGTCGGCCACCCGGATGGGAGGACGTTCCTCCACCATCGGCACGACCTGGACGACGGCACCAAGGACTACAGGTGGCAGCAGCCCGCTGGGCCGTGGAAACTACCCGATGGTGTGGATCCGAAGCAGATGCTCTATGGCCTCGACGAACTCGCCGATGCACCAGACGGTGAGCGCGTCTTCGTGTGTGAGGGGGAGAAGGCAACTGACGCCTGCAGGCGAGCCGGACTCCGGGCCGTGGGGACCGTATGCGGCTGCGGCTCTACGCCCCACGCCGAGGTACTGCTACAGCTCGCGCGGTTCGACCTGGTGCTCTGGCCCGACGCTGGCCCGAAGGGCGAGGGTCACATGGGCGCCATCGGGGCCGTCCTTCAGAGGCCTGTCTCCTGGGTGACTCTACCCGACGCGGCGGCTGAGTATGACGCCGCCGACTGGTTCGGAGAGGGCGGCACCATAGAGGACCTGGAGGCGTTCATCGGGCCGCGTCCCCGTGCTCGTGCCGAAGCACAAGGTCCGACCCCCACGACGTGGACGGAGTCCGAAACCAAGGCGGCGGCACTGAGCTGGTGCTGGCCCGAGTGGTTGCCGAACGGGTCGGCCGGCGTCATCGCCGGCAATAGCGGAGTCGGCAAGACCTGGTTCGTCCTGGCCGTGTGTGGCTCCGTCATCGAAGGGTGGGCGTGGCCCGATGGTTCGCCAGGCCCGGAACCCGGACTGGTCCTGTGGCTCGAAGGTGAGGCCCGACTCCGTACCAACACTGCGCGGGCTCGCAGCATGGGGATCAACACCGACCACATCCTCGGGATGACCGACCCTTGGCGGGCCTACTACCTCGATCACGATGACGACTTCGCGATGGTTGAGGAGATGGTCCGCCACATCCGCCCGCGCATGGTCGTGGTGGATAGCTGGAACCGTTGCTACTCCGGCCGCGAGAACGACGCCGAGGTGCGGCTCACGCTCGACCGAGTGACCCGCCTCGCCGACGAGACGGACTCCTGTTGGGCACTCCTCCAGCAGGTGCGCAAGCCGACGATCCTCGACGACACAGAGAACTTCGACATGCACACCATCCGGGGGTCAACCGCCCTGATCAACGCGGCAACCTCGGTCATTGGGATCGACATGGTGAAGGGCCATGCGGAGACACGGCGCGTCACATGCGCGAAGCACACGATGGCGGCGACCGCTCCCGAGTGCCTCGGGTTTGAGCTGATCGACGGGAAGGTCAAGTTCGGCGCCCCTCCTGAGCCCGCGGAGCGCGCCCCCAAGCGGAGCGCCGCCCAGGACTTCCTGCGGGAGTTTCTGAGGAACGGCGAGAGGCTGCCGGACGAGGTGAAGGCGGCAACGAAGGCGCGAGGCATCACCGAGAAGACGCTCAAGTGCGCCAGGCAGGCCACGTGTGACACTGTGCGACTACCTGGAGTCGAGACCACATGGGCATGGCGCCTGAAGGCAGGTCAGAACTGATGGGCTACATGGTCCAGTTGGGCTACTTGGTTGGTCCAGTAGTCCCTAGAGATAGGGTCTGTGTTGGCATTCGGGGCTTTGAGGAACTGGACCATCTGGACCATGTGGACCACGCGTTTGACACGACGGACCCCGCGCAACGCCCTCCCGCCCGGGACGGCGGAGTACTGCGCGAACCGGAGATGATCCCCAGCACGCGGCGCACGCGGGCGGCGGTCCTCGCGCGGCTGCAGGGGTCCAGGGAGCCGATGAGCCGCAACGGGCTGCAGACCGCGACGAGGCTGACGCAGTACGCGGTGCGAGTGGCCGTGAGTGCTCTTCTCGAAGCGGGGCAGATCGAAGAGGCCGGGTTCCGGGGACGTGGGGCGACCAAGTCCGTCCTTTACAAGCCTGCGGGGCCGGGGCACGTCGTTGGCGCCGGATCAACGACGCTCAACGACGTGGAGAAGGGTGCGTGATCGGCCTTGGTTCCAGCAACGCTCAACGACGCGCGGGCCGAGAGGCCAGAGATGCTGGAGTGGTGCGGCAAACACGTCGTTGACGGTCATCGTGAACCACGGTCAACGACGTGGGCGAGGCCGCACTCCGCGTCGTCGTTGTTGACTGACCCCCCTATAGGGGGTCAACAACGTCGCTGCGGTGCGGGCGGTGGCTGCCCGAACCGAGAGGGGCATCACGCGACGTTCGACTCAGCCGGTTCAGAACAACGTCCTGTTGGAGCGTGACGCCGGCGACCGTGTTCGGCTGTCGGCCACGGACTTGGAGTTCGTCGATGTATTGACGTGGCAGGAGGGCTTCGACGAAGACGCCGTCGTGTACCGGATCACCCTTCCCCCGAAGGCGCTGAAGGGCGCGTTGAAGGGGAAGGCCGCGAAGGCTGAGGTGGCGTTCCGCCCGGTCACGTCGGCGGAGGTCGATCTGCACCTGAGCGGTTCCGTCAGTCGGCTGAGGGGAATGGCGGCTGAGGACTTCGAGGCCATCCCGAGTGTAGAGAAGGGGTTCGCCGTGCGGCTGAACCCGGAGGACCTCTCCACGCTGGAACACGTAGCGAAGGCGTGCTCGACCGACGAAACCCGCCCCACCTTGCTCGGCGTCCTCCTCCGTCTCGGCGCCGGCACCGACTCTCCCGAGGTCGTCGCGACCGACACGCACCGTCTGGCGAAGGCGACGCTGAGGACGAAGCCCCTCGGCTCCCATCGGGGCGAGACGGATCACATCATCATGCGGCGTGCGTTGAGCGTGCTGTTCGCCGCGGCTCAGAAGGAGGGCGTGGTCACGGGGGCCTTTGGGGACACCGTGACGGAGTTCCGGGGCGAGAGGTGGCGCCTGCGGACGCGGACCGTGGAGGGTTGCTTCCCGGACTACACGAGGGTGATCCCGGACGCCTCGCAGCACCGTGCCGGGTTTCGCACCGACGCGGAGGCCTTGCGGTCGGCACTGGGCGCCGTGGCCTCGGTCGCCTCGGAAGACGGTGACCGGGTTGCGTTCGTGTCTACCGGGGAGGGTCTCACCCTCTACGCGGAGTCCGTGGAGGTCGGCAAGGCGCAAGCCGAACTGCCGGCGGAGGTGAACGGCAACGGGAGGGCGTGGCCGATTGGGCTCAACGCGCAGTACCTTGCCGACGCGCTCCCAGTGAAGGGGCCGGTCACGGTCACGTGGGGCAGCGTGCTGGAGCCGGTCGTCGTGACCGGACCGGACGCCCCGTTGAGCGTGGTCATGCCGATGGTGCTTGACGACACGCTGAAGGCGGCGGTCACGGCGATGAAGCGAAGGCCGAAGGACGCGCCGCCGGAGGAGGTCGAAGCCGAGCCGGAGCCGGCGGAAGCCCCGGAGCCGGAGCCCGAAGCGAAGGTCACCTGTCGCGTTGAGCCGGTGCCCCGGAAGCCCCTGCCGGCGGAGACGTTCGCGACGGAGCCGGAGCCGGCGAAGTGCGCAACGTGCGGCAAGGTGGCGGAGCCCGACGGGCGGTACTGCACCGAATGCGGTGCTCGGCTGCGGTCGGAGGGGGAGGTGGCGCCCGTCGCCCCGGAGCCGGAGGACCGGGAGGCAATCCTGCGACGCGCGGAAGCTGACGCCCGGAAGTGGGGCAAGCCGGTGAGGGTCACCCTCGGCGCCGACACGCTGACGGTGACGCCGGAGGGTGAGCGTATCCGCATGGCCCCGGTTGTGGGAGGGCCCGTCACGGAACCGGCGCCGGAGGCTCAGCCGGCGCCGTGTGGAGTCGGTGAGGGCAAGGGCGAACTCGCAACCCGGGAAGGTGAAGTCCGCCCTTGCCAATCGTGCCGAAGCACGGTGTCTCCTTCGCCAGCGACGGAGGAGGTTCCTGCCTCTCTGGTTGAGGTGGAGACGACGCCCGAGCGGCCGGCGTGTCCCCTGTCCCTCGTGGACAAGGAGACGCGGAAGGAGGACGTCAAACGGGCTCTCGCGGACTTCTGCGATACCATCGCTGCCGGCGTCGGTGACGCGACCTTCGACGCCTTCCTCTCCTACGCGGCCCGGTTCCATCGGTACTCGTGGCGGAACACGCTGCTCATCATGTTCCAGCGGCCCGAGGCCTACTTCGTCGCCGGCTATCACCGTTGGCGGGACCTTGGTCGATCGGTGAAGCGTGGGGCGAAGGCAATTTGGATCTTGGCGCCGTCCCGGTATCACAAGACCGTGACCACGGACGACGGCGACACCGAGGAGGTCGAAGCCCTCTACTTCCGGCCGGTGCCGGTGTTCGCCGATGTGGACACGAAGGGCGACGGGCCCATTCCGAACTTCCGGCCCGACCTGCCGGAGGCCGGCGCCCTCTTGGGCGTCCTGCGCAACGTCGCCGCGTCGTGGAGCGTGCCGGTCTTGCGCCTACCGTGTGAGGGCAACGGCTGGTCAGACGGCACGAGGGTGAACGTCAAGCCGGGCTTGCCGGAGGGCGTCGCGGCTCAGACGCTAATCCACGAACTGGCCCACCACCTCCTCCAGCATCGCGAGCTGTCGGAGAAGCACGCAGGGGACCGCTGTCTGTTCGAGGGTGAAGCCGAAGCCGTGAAGGTGGTCGTGCTGCGGTACTTCGGCGTGGACACTTCCGCGAACGCGGCGGCCTACCTCCGGGCCCACGGTGCGACGGCGGAGGTGGTGACACGGTCGGCCCACCGCATTGTCCAGACCGCGAAGCAGATGATCGAGGCCTTGGAGGAGGCACTGGCTGAGTCCGAGGCTCAGCCGGCTGCCGCCGGGTAGTGACCTGAACGGGGGAGGCCTTCGGGCCTCCCCCAAGGGCCCGACGAAGCGCGGGCTCTTGGGGGAGTTCCGGGGCGACCGACGGAGGGGCAGACTGAGCCGCGTCGTGGGGCACCTGCAAGAAGCACAGGACGCAGCATTGACACTCTCTCCGACATGCGATATATGACCCACATCACCACGGAGGTGCAGCCATGAGTAGTCCCCCACGTGTGAAGCAGAGCGCGTCCGAGCAGACGTTCATCACGGTCACCGAGGCGGCGAAGCTACTTGACCTCTCTCGGACGCGCGTGGTTCAGCTCGCCAACGACGGCTCCCTGCACGAGGTGCCGTGCATCGGCATCCGCATCGTGACGCTGGAGAGCGTCGAGAAGCTGAAGAAGGACCGCGAGGCGAAGAGCCG
>VGFC01000423.1 GCA_016869045.1 Armatimonadota bacterium | reverse complement strand
GCGCGATGAATCGCGCCCAAGTGTAGGGGCGTGATTCATCACGCCCGATGCCGTGCCTCTCATGCACCCTCTCAGGGCAGGACCTTCACGGCCACGTCCGTTGCGACCTCCGGCAAGCGCAGGCTCAACACGCCGCCCTTGCACATGACGGCCCCGAAGTCGGCATGGGTGCCGGCGTTCGTGTCCCACAGCTCGATGCGGTACTCGCCATCGCGCAGGCCGCGTAGCTCCACGCTCGTGCCGGGCACGGGCTCGGTCCTCACGCCGAGGGAGAGGACCTCCGGCGTGTGGGAAGCGTTCTGCGCCCAGACGAGCGCCCGGTCCGTGGCCTGCAGGGCGTACACGGCGAGGTCCGGGTACACGTTGCGGTCGCGGTACGCGGCCACGACGAAGCTCAGCACCTCAATCCAGTCCGCGCCCGCGTTCAGCACTTGCACGCGGTGTTGGCCGGCCGGGACGTGCGCAACGGTGCGACTGTCGGCTTCGGGCACGTAGCGACGGCCGGTGCCGGGAAGCTCGTGCCGAGTGACGGGAGCGCCATCCACGCGGATCTCGACGGTCGCCGGGCCGGAGCACTCGCCGGTCGTTACCACGAAGTCGGTCTCGACCGGGCAGTCCAGCACGAAGGTCGGCGGGTTGGCGTAGATCGCCCGGTCGGCGTTCGTGCCGTAGAGCTTCGTGCCCAGGCCGCGCGTGTTCACGATCCCATCCGGCGGCACGACGAACTCGCCCTGCGGCGCCTTCTCCGCCCACGGCGAGAAGAGCGGCCGCAGGACCACCGGGGCGTACCGCTGCGCCGCACCGAGGCTCGTGTCAGAGGCAGTCGCCCGCAGGCGGACCGGAGTGTACGTTCCCGCCGCCAGGTTCTCGCCGCGGAGGAACTCAGCGATCGCGCGGAACTGACCGTAACGGTCGTGGGTCTCGACGGGTGACTGCGGCCCGTCGTGCCACGTCAGCGGCGGCCCCGCGGCGCCGGCCATCAGGCTCCGCCAGAGGCTGTTGTGGAACTCGACGCCCTCCTCGTCGGCGGTCCCCTCGCCGATCACGAGCGGCTTGCCCTCGCACGTGGCGAGCATCTGCGTGATCGCGTCGGCCGAGCCGTAGTGCAGCTGGCTGTAGTCGAGCACGGCGAAGGTCTCCCGGTTCGACTCGGCGGTCTGCACCCAACTGCTCGTCGAGACCGGGCGCCGGTACGGGTCGGTGCGGTGCACGGTCGCGGTCATCTCGCGATGCCAGGCGACGGTCGCGGGGCTCTCCTGGCCGATCTCGTTCCAGAACTCCCACGACCACACGCTCGGGCTGTAGGACCAGCGCGCGATGATGTACCGCAGCTTGCGCTGGTAGAGCGCCTTCGCCTCGGGGCTCGTCCAGAAGTCGTCGGCCTGCGCGCAGGGGCCGCCATTCGCGGCGTTGTACGGATTGCCGCCCCAGCTGTCGTACTCCGCGTTCTTCCCGTCCGGCCTCCCGAACTCCCACGCACCGTTGTTGAGGCACAGCATCAGGTGCAGCCCGTGGCGCTCGGCAAGCTGGACGAGGTTGTCGAAGTTCGCGGCGACCATCTGGTTGTACCGACCCACGCCCTCGTACCCGGCGAGCGAGCCGGCCTCGCCCTGCGTCCACTCCAGCCACGCCCAATGGCACATCCACACACGCACCGCGTTGCAGCCATTCTCGGCGAGCTTCCGGAAGTAGGCGTCATACGTATCGCCCGGCCCGTTGCGCCGCGCCCACGCGATGCACATGCCCAGCGGCACGAACGCGGAGCCGTCGTCGAAGGCAAAGGCTCGGGCATTGCGCTCACTGACCCGGATGAACCCCCGCGCCTCGGAGGGCACGCACTCGAAGGTAGCCTCCGCAGATTGCGTCTCTCCGGTCGCATCGCGCGCGAGGATGCGATACCGCCACGTGCCCGTCTCCGTCGGCGCAAAGCGAACCTTGAAGCACGGTTCACCGGCCCGCTCCCATCGCTCGGAGCCTGGGTTCGTGAAGGTCTCGCCGCCCTCGGAGGCGTTGCGGTAGGGCAGGCACCAGAACCCGGGCATGACGATCTCCCGGCCACTCGGCGCAAGGAAGCGGCCTTCGACCGCAACCACAGCCGGGTCGTAGGGGTCCGCGTACTCCTCGGCAAGCCGAACCGTGACCTCGAGGCGAGAACAGCGCGGGACGGTTGTGGCGTCGGGCTCGGCGGCCACGATGCGAGGAGCGGCCGAGGCGATGCCAGCGAAGGCGAGCGGAAGGAGAATGGCCGTCATTGGCTGTGGCTCCTCACGCGGTTGCCACTCCGCATTCGCTCAGAGGGACGCTGGCGCCTCCCGAGGAAGCGGGTGACACACACGGACTTGGCGAGGCACAGCAATGATCGGTGGGCGCGTAGCTGCCCTCAGCCTGTTCCCAATCCTCCTGCTGCCCCTGAGGCAGGACGGCCGCTTCGCCCGCAGCCTCGACGCCCGGGAGATGGCGGCGTATGTCGCCGCGAACCCGGTCTACAACACGCGGCCGCTGACGGTGGAACTGTGGGCGAGGCTCAACGGCGCGCAGGGCTACAACATCCTCATCGCCAACGAGACGAAGGCCTCGCCGACGCACTGGGAGATCTTCACGATGCCGGGTAGCGGCGTGCTCGCCGCCTACCTGCCGGGCAACAAACCGCCGCAGTTCGAGGGCCGCACCTCGCTCCACGACGGGAAGTGGCACTACCTCGCGATGGTCACCGACGAGCGGAGCGTCCGGCTGTATGTGGATGGCAAGCAGGAGGCCGGCGGAGAGGTGACGCGCCCGCCCGACCTGCAGCCCGTGGCGGCGCCGATGTTCTTCGGGTCGCTCGTGGAGCGCGGACTGAGCTGCGACGGGGCCATCGCCGAGGTGCGTCTCTCACGCATCGCCAGGACGATCGAGGGCCTCCCGAACGGCCCGCTCGAGGCGGATGAGAACACCATCGGCCTGTGGCGCTTCTCCGAGGCGCCGCAGGAGGGCAAGTACGCTGACCTGTCAGTCACGGGCAATCCCGCGACATGTGTTCGGGCCGTGCCGACGCTGGACCGCATCGACGTAACGAAGCTGTCCGCCATGGAGGCTGCCGAGCTGGACAAGCGCATCCAGCAGCCGGGCGGCAAGTCGCACGCGATCCCTCCCCCTGAGGTGGACCTCGCGAAGACGCGGGCCGAGTTCCGAGCCGCGCTCGATGCGCTGAAGCTCCCCTCGCTGGCGAACGCCTCGCAGACGCGCGATGCCGTCCTGTTCGACTGGGAGGAGCAGTACTACCGCCTCGACCTCCGCCTGACCGGGCGCGAGCGTCCACCCGCCAATGCCGAAATGCAGGTCCTCGATCCGCAGGCCCTCGTCTACCCGATCGATGGCGACCCGTTGGGCGTGGTGTTGCGGAGGACGGAGGCATTGGCCGACCATGTGCTGATGCTCGGGGAAACGCGGAAACAGTGGGGCGGGCATTCTTGCCCGCCAGAGGCCGTGGCGGGCAAGAATGCCCGCCCCACTGTCTTGGTGCCTCTCAGGGCCTCGGTAGGGCGAGCCCCTACAGAGAGTCTGAAGGCTGACCTGGCGAAGCTGCGAGAGGCGGCAGCGAAGGTTGATGTGAAGGACGCGCAGGCGCGGAAACGGCTCTTCCTGGCAGCGTGCGCGCTACAGCGGGAGATCGCCTTCGCGAACCCGCTGCTGGACTTCGACAAGATCCTGTTCGTAGCGCGGGGCAACTACCTGGGCTCGCGGATGACGGGGCCGACGACGACCGCCGACGTGTACGGGCAGCACTTCGCGACACAGTACTACGGCTTCAACAGCATCCCGGGCGGCGGGCTGTACTGCGTGGAGGACTACAAGACCGAGCCGAAGGTCGTGAACGTCCTCGCCGACTCCGTCGTCGAGCGGGGGCGGCTCACGGGGCGGAAGCTGGAGCCCGGCGCCTTCCTCTCGCCGGACCTCTCCTTCGATGGGAAGACCATCGCGTTTGCTCATACAGAAAACCGCGAGCACAAGTGGGTCTGGTCGCCTCAGACGACGTGGAACCTCTTCCGCGTGAATGTCGATGGCTCGGGGCTGCAGCAGCTCACCGACTCGCAGTACGACGACTTCGATCCGTGCTGGCTGCCGAACGGGCGGATCGCGTTCATCAGCGAGCGGCGTGGGGGGTACATCCGCTGCTTCGCGCTGCTGCAGGTGCCGAGCCACGTGCTGCACTCGATGCAGGCCGACGGGTCGGACATCATCCCGCTCAGCTACTACGAGACCAGCGAGTGGCAGCCCAGCGTCAACAACGACGGGATGCTCGTCTATACGCGCTGGGACTACACCGACCGCGAGAACTGCCTGGGCAGCCAGTTCTGGGTCTGCTACCCCGACGGCCGCGATCCGCGCGCGCCGCACGGCAACTACCCGTACCCCTGGCACACGTTCGAGGACAACACGAAGGGCGACAGCCGCGACGGTCGGCCGTATGCCGAGATGAACATCCGGGCGATTCCCGATTCGCACCGCTACCTCATGACCGCCGCGCCGCACCACGGCGAGGCCTTCGGGTCGCTGGTGATGCTCGATCTGCGCGAGCCGGATGATGGCAACATGTCGCAGCTCAAGCGCATCACGCCTTACGTGCCCTTCCCCGAGACCGAGTTCGCTGGCCGCAGCCAGTACGAGTTCGGCACGCCCTGGCCGCTCAGCGAGGACTTCTACCTCTGCAACTGGTGGGAGAACCTCTACCTGCTCGACCGCTTCGGCAACCAGGTGCTGCTCTGCGAGAACGCGCTGGTCTTCGGGAAGACGAACCACGACATGCGGCTGATCGACCCCATTCCCGTGAAGCCGAGGCCGACGGCCCCGGTCATCGCGACGGAGACCAACCAGGGCGAGGACGCGGACCCGGGCAAGCCGACCGCGACGATCCGCCTGATGAACGTGTACGACGCCGACTTCCCGTTCCCCGAGGGCGCGAAGATCAAGTGGCTGCGGGTGACGCAGAACATCCTGAAGCTGAACCCGTGGATGGGCGTGCCGATGATCGGCTACCAGAACGAGAACACGCCGCGCATCGCGCTGGGCATCGTGCCGGTGGAGGAGGACGGCAGCGCCTACTTCGAGGCGCCGGTGGAGCGAGAGCTGATCTTCCAGGCCCTCGACGAGAACCACATGGCGGTCCAGTCCATGCGGTCCGTCGCGTTCGTCCATCCCGGCGAGCAGCTCACCTGCCAGGGCTGCCACGAAAGCCCGCACAAGTCGGTCACGCTCTCAGACCGCCCCTCGGCGCTGCAGCGCCCCCCGAGCAAGCTCCAACCCGAGATCGGCGCGGTCGAGCCGGTCAGCTACTACCGCACCGTGAAGCCAGTCTTCGAGCAGTCGTGCCTCCCCTGTCATCGGCAGCAGGGCAAAGGCCCGGTGGACATGAGCTATGAGGCGCTCGAACCGTATGTCTTCTACTTCGCCGGCGGCATGAGCCGCACGACGACGAAGCCGATCCACGGCGGCTCCCGCACCATCCCCGGCCGCTTCGGCGCGCGCAACTGCCGCATGGGCAAGGCCCTGCTGGACGAGAACCACCGGGGGAGGATCAGCGAGAGCGACTACCTGCGCGTGGTGCTCTGGCTCGACTCCAATTCGCAGCGCCTCGGCGCCTACCACGATGTCGAGAGGCAGCTCGCCGGCGAGCTCGTCTGGCCCACCCTCGACGTCGATCCCGCCAATCCGCAGGGCCTGGAGAGGCGCTGACAGCCCCCCGAAAACCCCCATTTTCGGGCCTTTCCGCTAAGCCACGAAAAATGAGCCTTTAGTCCTATGAGATTCAGCCTGACAAAACCCGCCCTGGAAGTAACCAGTATATATGGAGGCCCATGAAAACGCGCCGTTTTTCCGAGGAAGGAGAGAGCCTATCGTCGTGACCCCGAAGTCGTAGGAGGGTGTATGAGAAGCACGGCATCGGGCGTGATGAATCACGCCCCTACACTCGGGCACGATGAATCGTGCCCCTACATGACGGCGATCTACGGTCGTTTGTGATGTAGGGGCGCGATTCAGATTGCGTTGAAAAAGTCGGTTCGCCCTCTCCTCAAGCGAGCGGCAGTGTGCTATAACTTCGGTGTTGGCACACCCGCGAGGAGGCGAGGGATGATCGGCAAACGCCCCCCACGACAGCGCGAGCT
>VGFC01000422.1 GCA_016869045.1 Armatimonadota bacterium | reverse complement strand
GTGCCGTTGATGATGTCAACGGGCATCTCACGCACCCATCGCGTCTAGGGATGCTCCACGTCTGGAGCGGGCCTCAATGATGAGCAAGCGTTACGCTGGTTTGGCAAACCACAGGAATGCCTGTCCTCCGAGACGGCGCTTGCCGCCGCCTCACGCGCGAGCCGCGCATGTCACCGACGGCGGGCGATCGCCAACCGACGCGAGAGCCGACAAGCAGCTACCCGATGAGTGATCGGAGGCCAGCCATGGCGCCACCCCATGTAGATGATGAACTGGAGGCGTTGCTCAGCGCGGACGACAAGCCGACCAAGCCTGAGGCCGAAGCGCCCCCTGTCGAGAGGCCCGAGCCCCAATCCCCCACGGACAAGCCCGCGGCGGAAGCGGAGAGGAGCGAGAGCAAGCCGCCAGAGGCGAAGCCTGCCGCTGTGCGGCCGGCCGCGAGGCCGGCGCCGCGGAAGCGGAGCGTGTGGCCGACCGTGGCGGTGGTCATCCTGGTGCTGCTGGCGGCGGCGGTTCTGTTGGGTCTATACGCCAACAACCTGCGGGGGAAGGTAGCGGCGCTGAAGGGCGAGTTGGAGACGATCAAGACGCAGGCAACCGGCATGGAGGCGACGGCCGGGAAGGTCGCAGATGACCTGCTGCCCGTGATCGAAGAGAACGTAGCCATCGCCAAGATACGCGCGGCGGCAGGCGACGCCGAGGGCGCGAAGTACAGCCTGCTGCTGGCGAAGCGGTATGCGGACATGGCGGACAAGCTATCGGGAGGCACCCCGCCTGGCAAGCTGCGAGAGCTGACCACGCAGATCGAGGAGACGGGAACGGCAGTCCAGAGTCCGGAGTCCGGAGTCCAGAGTTCGAAGGCAGCGGGAACGGCAGTCCAGAGCCCGGAGTCCGGAGTCCAGAGCTCGCAGGGAACGGCAGTCCAGAGCCCAGAGACAACGGAGAAGGCAGACCAGAGTTCGAAGGCAACGGCAGCGCCCGTCGCGCCGGAGGCCACGGCGACCGAAGGCCAGGCGGTGCCCCCCGGTGGGTAGGAGGAGAACGGCGGGGGTTGGGGACGACGGCAACGACAAGGCAATGTCGGGCTGGGAAGCCCGACCTGCGAACGACGGTGGAGGAGGGGCTGAGGACGGATGAAGCCGGCGCGCGTGCCGGAGGGTTTCCAGGGGATTACGCACCTCGGGGCGCCCGTGCGGGTGTTCTCGCCGTGCCGCGCGGCCCTGCCCATGCTGGTCATCCCCGTGCTCTGGGTGGCCGTACTGGGCCTGATATGGAACGTGGGCCGGGAGGCCCCCGGCGGCTTCCCTCCGAAGTTGTGGGCCCTGCTGGGCGTGTGGCTGGTGGTGATGGGCGTCCTTGGGTGGCTCGGCCTGCGTCGGCTGCGGGAGTGGGCAGTGGTCTACGAAGAGGGCTTTGCGCGCCTCGACGCCGGGGGCCTCAGGGCGTGGCGGTGGGAGGACGTGCGGCAGGTTGTGCTGGTGCCCGGGGAGTCGTCCTGCGGCCATCGAATCGAGACAGCCGAGGGACAGGAGTTGAGCCTACCCGGGGCCCCCGACGCCCTGGGCAAAACCATCCGCGACCAGACCTTCGCCCTGCGCCAGCAACGGCTAGCGCAGGCGTTCGAGCACGGAGAGGCCCTGGACTTCGGCCGGTTCACGGTCAGCAGGGGCCAGGGCGTTCGGTACGCCGATCAAGTCCACGCGTGGGGCGACGTTCGCAGCATGGGGCTGCGCAGCGGGCAACTGGTCATCTCGATGAAGGACGACAGCTTCTTCCACGCAGGCGGGGCAAGCTGTGCGCTCAGCCTGATCCCCAACCCCGACGTGCTGCTGGACCTCGCGAGGAGCCTGGGCGTGGAGGCGGACCCGGAGGCCGTGCACAGACTGCCGTAGGAGACGCTAACGCCAGATTCCCGTCTCATCCCCTGCGATGCGCAGAAGCATGTTCAGCTCGCCGAGGTGCGAGTGGGTGTGGCGCAGGCCGTAGAGCCAATGCTCCAGGTACGTGGCGCCGGTCCAGTGGAAGGGCGGCGGCGAGAGCATCTCCTCGTCGGTCATCCCACAAAGGCGGGTCTCCAGGCTGGCAGCGACCTCGTCGAGATACGTGAGGAGCTGGTCGCGAGTGGGTAGCTGCTCGACGGGGCCGTCCAGTCCGTGGCAGAAGCGCGGAGTCCAGTCCACCTCAGCCAACGACGTGCACTGATACGCATCCACCGCCTGCACGGCGTGCAGCGCCCAGCGGGCGGGAGTGAACTGCGGGTTGGCATCGGCCCGCCAGCGTTCCTCGGGCGTCTTGCGGACCACGTCGCGGAGCATCTCCCAACAACGGGCGAACTGAGCGGCGAGGCTGTCACCGATGGGGGGCATCACTCATCGCCCCGGGGGTGAGGGCAGTTGGGCGCAGGCGCTTTGGGGAACTCGAAGGCTCACCCGCAGAGCTGGGCGGTTCGCGCCTATGCAACGCTCTGGAGCTGCCGGTGGGACTGCGCGAGTTCGCCAATCGGGGCGCCTTCGGCGAGCGACTCCAGGGCCTCTCGCTCAGCAATGTCGTCGGTGAAGTCGAAGACCAACTGGACAGGATCTCCGGTGTTGTGGTTGTCGTTGTAGCTGTCGACGTCGGTCTTGAGTTGCTTACACTCCGAGGCGATGACACGCCGCCGTTGCTGGAACGCCGAGACCATGTGGGTCCACTCTGCAACGCGCATGTCGTCCCAAAGGGTAAGCTGCCTCCCCCCCTCCACACCCTCCGGGCATGCTTCGAACGCACGACGCGGCCCTGCTCATCGGTGTGGTAGTCCTCGCCCATTGCCTTCGCGAGCTGGTCAGCAAAGAGGTTCTCCAGATCACGCGGCTGTGGCACCCATAGCCCTTCCCGCAGGGCCCACTTGGCGATCTCATGTTTGGTGGCTGGGCGGGGCTGCCCCGATGCCCAGTAAGCATCCGCGATCATCTGTAAGCGCTTCCTCGGTATGCCAGCGAACATGCTGCACCTTCCTATGCTAGCGCCGGAGCCATTCGTCCCCAGCCATCGGCCATAGCGGACTGCAGGACAACCTGCCTCACCTTCTGCAGGGCAGACCTGAAGTGAGACCAAGGCACTTCGCCGCGGTGCTGTAGCTGCCCAACGACAATGCCGGGGTGGACTCTGATGCGTCTTGCGAAACCTACGATATCGTCAGTCCCATAGAGGGGCCCGACACGCGCGATGAACCTGTCCAGCTCGGATCGATCGATGAGGAACTCCTCCGCGAACTCGTTCGCGTTCCTCTCCGAGTCCTCCTGAACGGGTCGCGCGTTCTCGCCGACCAGGTCTATGTCAAGCAACTCGTTGTCCACCTGCTTGATGTGGCCCACCTCGTGAGCAAGGGTGAACCAGAACCAATCGAGACGGTCCCAACGCAGGGACAGCGCGATCACCGGGGACCTCGGATCGAGCCAGAAGGCCACCCCATCGATCTTCGTCCCAGGAAGCTGCTCAAGTACGAGGAACCTAATGCCTGCATCCGAGAGAACCTTCGGCACCCGGCGCACATCGGGTGCGTTCGACAAGAGGCTCCTGAGTTCTGCGGTTCCCTGCGCGAGAGACTGGCTGGAGAACGGCTCCGCCCAGACGGCCTCGGCAAGGTGTTTCGCGCGGAACAGCCACGCGACCTGGGCAGGCGATATCTCCCGAGTACCCCTACGTGCTGCGCACGCGAGTCTGGGCTCTTCATCCAGGTCAGACACTCCGAAGTAGCGCTTCAGCCTAGACTCCATGACCTCCACGCTCTCCGATGGCTCGATCCAGTTGCGCTTCGCCATCTCCTTGATGGGAGCGTATGCGTACAACCTAGCCCGTCTCCTGATGGCGTCCTCCGAGTCCTGCCCGCTGCGTAACCGCCACAGTCGGTAGGTGCTCTCCAGATTCAGCCAGTGCTGTGCAGGAGGCCCAAGCGCCGCCTCCAGCTCCATTGCTATCTCTGGAGAGATGGCTCTCTTGCCCGAGATCAGATGGCTCACGTCTTTGGCAGAACGGCCCATGACCTCGGCCAGTTCCGCCTGGCTCCAACCGCGCGCCTCTAGTTCCTCCCGGATGAACTCACCGGGAGGGAAGGCCTCGGCGACCTGCCTATCGTCCATGCTACCCTCCGCTAGTGGTAGTCCTCGATACCTATGATCACGACGACCTTCTCTGTCCCATGACCACGCAGCTCGACGATGAGCCTGTAGCGATCGTTCAATCGGAGCGAGACCTGGTGAGCCCTGTTCCCCTTGAGCTTCTCGAAGCGAAGGGACTTGTAGGCGCGCAGCGTTCTCTCATCTGGAGCAGCCCTGATCTGCTGCATGCGTTTGCGGAATGCCGTGACGATTGCGCCGTCGTACTCGCCGCCGGACCCTGCATCGCTCTCTATCCTCTGAAGCCTTGGGTCACGGAACTCCACATTCACGGGCCAACGGTACACGGTTCTGCAACTGATGTCAAGTCATCGATTTCCAGATTTAGTAATAAGGTAATCGGACAGATCAGCGGCACCCCGTGCCCCAACGCCAGAGGAATGGGGACGGAAACAGGTCAGGCACGGCGTCTGCCCACGGAGGGTGCCGGAACTGAGCCCACAGACGGCGTCGGCCCCTGCTACCTCGGGTGCAGCACGTAGGGCTGCGTGGAGACGGTGAGGCGGAGGGCGCCGACCTTGTAGACGAGTTCGCCGTAGGCGGCGAGGTACTCCCCCTCAAGGCGCTCGATTGAGGCGACGAAGGCCTCGCCCTCGGCGGGCAGCGGTTGCTCCTCCCACTTGGCGGGGCGGAAGTCGCGCTTGGCGTTGCGGGCGACCCAGAGGCGGGTCTCGTCGGGCTTCGGGGTGCCGGTCACGGTGAGCTTAAGGCCGTCGCCGGTCTCATCCCACTGCCAGAGGGGAGAGGGGAGAGGCTGCTTCTCGGCCAGGAGCGTGAAGAACGCGCCCAGAGACCCCGCCACGCGCATGAAGTCGTCGAGGCCGTGGCCGGAGTTCGGGTCGATCAACAGCAACTTGGGGGTCGCCAGGCCGGGGTAGTAGAAGTTGACGGCGTCGGTGGGCCAGTAGGGATCGTTGCTGCCGAGGATCACGAGCTTGGGCATCGTGAGCTTGTCGCGGAAGTTGTAGGGATCGACCATCCAACTCAGGCGGAAACCGCGCGGGGTGTCCAGGACATTCTGGATGCCCTTCTCGGTGTAGTCGTCGATCATGGGGGAGTAGTCGCCCCAGAAGTCCTTCTGGTGCTGAATCTGCACGGGCATGTTGAGGATGTCAAAGACCATCGGCGCGATTCCGATACAGCGCTCGGGGGCGACGATGCCGGTCAGATACGTGGTCCAGCCGCGCTTGGAGGCGCCGAAGGGGAGGAAGCCGTCGAGTTCGGTGTTCCACTGCTGCTTCGCGAGGGCGTCGAGGCAGTCCATCGCGCGGACGGTGGCCTTGGTCATCGCGAAGTTGCAGATCCAGTCCTCATCGCCGGTCTCCAGGTACTTCATCCACGTGTGGGAGATCAGCGCGTCCTCGGAGAGGCCGCCGAGGAGCGGTTGGTTGGGGATGTGATAGAGCACCGCGATGCGCGCGCCGACGAGGTTGGCGATCATCAGGCCCATGCCCTGATCGTCCGCGCCCGCGCCGCCGCCGGTGATCATGAGCGGCAGGACCTTCGGGTACCTGAGATCCTGCGGCTCATAGACCTGAATCTGGTGCTCCCAGGTGATGCCCTGCCAGACCTGGGAGACCATGTGCAGATCGTAGATCTTCCCATTCGGCTTCTCCTGGGTCTCGCGCAGCTCCCACTTGAAGGCGTCGTCGGGCTTGGCGACGTAGGAGAAGAGGTCGGCGTGGGCGGAAGGTGATAGGTGGTAGGTGATGGGTGATAGTGCGGCAACGGCAACGACTGCAATGACAAGACAGCGGGACAGCAGGTTCATGGGGTGGGCTCCGTTGCGGCAGCGTAGATGGCCAGCAGGCGCGTACGTTCGCCGCGGAAGCGGAGGAGGCCTTCGGGAGGGAGATGCGGAGTTGGGGAGGTGCGGAGTCAGACGGCCGCGTGAGCGCTAGCCTGGATCATTCATGACCCCTCGGCGAGCAGTTGACCGAGGGCTTGGAGTCGGCGTCGTGTGGCGCTCGGGTTGTGGCAACGGTGGTTCGCGCGCCCGA
>VGFC01000421.1 GCA_016869045.1 Armatimonadota bacterium | reverse complement strand
CCGCAGTTGGAGGCTATGGTCGGTGGAGTTCCACCCGAGTTTCATCGCGGTGGTAAGGGCGGACGCCCCAGACCATTCGATGGTGCTGCAGTAGACGCCGCCAACGATCTGGGTCCCCGCCGTGCCCTCGCCCCACGGGTTGAAGGCGGGGTCGGTGAACTGCGCGCCGATGACCTCTAGCCCCATCATGGTGGCGCGGACCGAGTTCTGCGGACTGCCTGTTGAGTTCGTGAAGCGGTAGAACTTATCATAGCCCGCGTACGCCGGGACCGCGGCCATGAACCCAAGGGCGACGACCAACCCTAATAGCGAAGCGACGGCTAGCGGCGAACGTCTCATCCCGCACTCCTCCTTGCTGACCTCTGATCGCTCCGGCACACCCGAGCAGGCGCCCTCCGACCTTCGGGCCTACAGCGCATTCCCACAGCGTCCGGAACAGTGTCTGAGTGACCTCGAAGGACCTGACCGCCGTTCGTGAGTCCCGTCTTCCCGCAAAGCGCAAAAGGAAACACTCCCTGCGAGCAGGCATTCAGTGGCTTTCGCAGGGCGGACGAGGGTCTAGCGACACACTGCGTCGTGCATCCTACAACCCGGGTCGCGATCCATCGGACAAAACCGGCCGGCGGTCCTGTCGTCCTCGAGACCGGAAGGGATCACGCACACGTCGGCAGTATAGTTCGGCATGTGATCTCCGTCACCTTCTTGGGATGTAAAGTTCCTGCAAACTCCCACGGGGGCCCGGCGGAGGGCACACCCGGGGTCCGGGAGCCCGGCGCGAGGAAAGCCGCTGCATCAGGAAGGAGGAAGCAGGCTCCCCGTCGAAGAGGTGCTCCGAACCTCCACACCACCGAGACGACACGCCCGCATCGACGACGCGGTCATGCGGTTGGAGCACTTGCGGAGGCAACCAGCCCGTGAGGCGGCAGCGCGTTCGGGCGATTCTCGGCAGCCCACCCGCGATCGCGTTGCTGGTCGTAGTTCTGCTGCTGGTCCTCGCTCCGGCGTTGAGCTTCTGGGAGGTGCGCGTCTACGACCTCCTCTTCCGCCTCAACGCGCCCACTGGGCTCGATTCCCACGTCGAAGTGATCGACATAGGCGCAGACGCGTCGGCCTATGACCAGGCGCGGCCCGATCTGCGCGTCTGCCCGAAGCCCCCCGAAGGCTGTGAGGTCCCGCGGAGCGCATACGCGGAGCTGGTGCGCGACCTGCACCGCTGGGGCGCGAAGGTGGTCGCGTTCGACATCTGGTTCAGCCGGCCCTGTGACGTCGAGGACCCCAAGCTCGCCGCGGCGTTTCGCGAGGCCGGAAACGTCATCGTGGCCGCCACGGCCAAGGTGATACCGGACGCCGTGTCGCTGCAGCCGCCGGTGGCCGCGTTGGCGAAGGCCCTGCAGCGGCCCGGGGCCAAGTCGGCGGAGCCCGAGCCGGGGGAGGTCCCGTGGGGCGTCGGCTCGCCGGTGGTCTCGCGGCCGAACCAGGATGTCCGGTCGGTTCCGCTGGTCCTCCCGGATCAGGATTCGGGTTGCGAGTACTCGGCCCTCTCCCTGCTCGCGTTCCAACGGTTCTCGGGTATCGACCCTTCTGACAGGCACGTGGACGAAGGCCGCTCGCTGACGACCGGGGGTCACCGGATCCCCCTCGTGAGCGGCGAGCGAATCCACCTCCTGCCCCCCATGGGCGGCGGAGGCTCCGCGGCGGCGGCGGACTCCGGCGATGGCATCACTGTGGTGAGCGGCAACAACCTGAGCCGGCACCCGCGCCTGACATCGTGGAACGCGATGCTGGTGAATTGGGCCGGCCCGGGCGGGGCCATCCAGCCCCTCCAACTGCTCGACGTCCTGGCGATGCAGGACACCCAGGGCAAGCAGAGGTTCGGCGGCAAGGCGGTCATCGTGGGGCGGCGGAACTGGGATGAGCAGTGGACGGGCGTCGGCAGGATGGCCGGGCCCGACATCCAGGCCAACGCCCTGCACACCATGTTGTCCGGGCGGTTCATCAGCCCCCTGCCCTATTGGCTGAGGATCCCCTTACCGTTCCTGCTCGCGCTGACGACGGCCTGGCTGGTCCGCCGCGCGAAGGTGGTCCGGTCCATCTTCGCGGTGGTGCTTCTGATGCTCATCGTCGTGGTGGTCGGGCGCGAGCTTCTCGGACGATCCCTGATCTGGGCGTACGTCCTGACCATGCAGAGCAGCATCGTGCTCGCGTGGGCCATCACGTCCTCGGCGCAGAGCCAGAAGGTTGCCGGAGTCCTGCGGCGCTTCATACCAGCCTTCATGGAGGTGCGCGAGGCGGGTGTGGGCGCGGTGGACGAGATCCAGACCCGCGAGGCCTCGGTCCTTTACTCAGACATCCGCAACTACACCACCATCTCCGAGAAGCTCGAGGCCGAGCAGATTCTGCGGCTGCTCAGCGCCTATCGCGCCTCCGTGGAGGACGTCATCCGCCACCACGGAGGGGCGATCGTGATCACGCCGGGGGATGCGGTGCTGGCGGTCTTCTGGCGGGATCATCGGGGCGCGAACCATCCCACCTCCGCTGTGAGGGCCGGCCGGGAGGTCCTGGCGAAGGTACCGGAGCTGGCGCGGCCCTGGCAGGAGCTGGGTGTCGAGCTGCAGGTGGGTGTGGGCGTCAACGCCGGCCCGATCGCCATGGGCTTTGTGGGCAAGGAGAATCTGGAGGCGACCGTCATCGGCGATGCGGTCAACGTGTCCCAGCGGCTGGAGTCCTTGACGAAGGAACTCGGCTACTCGCTCATCCTCAGCGAGAGCGTTCGCAGCCAACTGCCCGACGACATCGAGACCGTGTTCGTAGACGAGGTCAAGGTGAAGGGCCGCGAGCTGCCGATCCGCGTGTACGGCGTCGTTGACGGGCGAGGCGCCGGCAAGACTCACGACGAGTAGGCGTGACTGCGCGTTCAGGGGGAGTCCCGATGAGAGCCCAACCAGCGTTTGGCGGAAGCCACATCTGTCGGCGTGTGCTCCGAACCGCCCTTCTGCTTGCCTGCCTGATCGTCTGGCAGGGCGCCGTGTGGGCGCAGGGCTACAGCCTCCAGTCGATCAAGGGGCGGGTCGAGCGTCAGGTCGGCGGGCAGGGCGCCTGGAAGGCCGTCACCCGCAGCGGGCAGGTCGCCTCGCCGGGAGACCGCCTGCGCACCGGGCCGGACGGCTCGGCGACCATTGTCACTTCCAACGGCCAGCGCGTGTCGATGGGCCCCAACACGACCGTGGCCCTGAAGGAGCCCAATCAGCCGAGCGGCTGGCGGGTGTTCGCCGGGAAGATCCTGGCGACCCTGACCGGCGGGAAGCGCCTGGAGGTCCGCGCGCCCGGCGCGGTGGCCGCCGCGGAGGGCACCATCTTCCAGGTCGAGGTGGCCGACGATGGCCTGACGACCCTGACGGTGGCCGAAGGGACGGTGGACTTCAGCAACGACCTCGGCGCAGTGACGGTTCTGGCCTCTCAGCAGAGCACGGCGAGGCCCGGGTCGGCGCCCACGCGCCCGGTGGTGATCGACCCGTCGGGCATGGTGGCCTGGGAAGCGAGTCTTCAGACGTTGATCGTGGAGCCGGAGTATCCGCAGGTGGGCACCGATCCCGAGCAACTCCAGCGCCTGCTGAACGAGCGGGAGCAAGCCTTGCAGGCCGCGCCGCAGAGCGCGGCGGCTCACGCAGCCGTGGCGCAGGTGCGCCTGGACCTCCGCCAGACGGAGGGCGCCCTGGAGCAGGCTGAAGCGGGCCTCGCGCTCGCGCCGACGGATGCGGCGCTGAACGGGCTCGTGGGCTTCGCGCTCTTGCAGGCCGGACATCCGACCGAGGCGCAGGATCGCTTCACCGCGGCCGCCGCGGCGGAGGCGACGCAGGCGCGCTGGCAGATCGGTCTCGCGCTCGTGGCGATGGGGCAGCGCGACGTCCGCCCGGCCGAGGGCCTGCTGCGGCAAGCGGCGACGCTGGCGCCCCAGGACCCGGCGCCGCACGCGTACCTGGCGGCGACTGAGCTGCGGCTGGGTGACCTGGAGGCGGCCAAGGCGGCTGCCGCGGAAGCGATCCGGCTGGGTCCGGACAACCACCTCGCGAACGGCTACGCGGCGTACGTGCGGCTGGCGGAGGGGGACGCACCGGGCGCGGTCGCGGCGGCGCAGAAGGCGGTGGCAGCGGCGCCGAAGTCCGCGTTCGCCCAGGAAGCCCTCGGCACGGCGCAGTTCTTCGCGGGGAACCTCGGCGCCGCCGGTCAGGCCCTGGAGACGTCGCTCGCCATCAACCCGCTCTCGGCCGGCGCGCACCTGACCCACGCCAAGCTCCTGGCCGCAGAGGATGACCTCACGGCGGCCCTCGATGAGGCGGAGGTCGCCGTCAGCCTCAACCCGCAGAGCGCGCCCGCGCGCAGCGCGTTGGGGTTGCTGTTCCTGCTGAACAACGACTCGCAGAGAGCCGGACGCGAGTTCTCGAAGGCCCTGGCGCTCGATCCCAGCCTCAGCGAGGCGCGCACCGGCTGGGGCGCGGTTCTGGCGAAGCGCGGCCGGTTCAAGGAAGCCCTGGATGAGCAGAAGGTCGCGCTGGCGATGGACACGGACTCGGCGTCGGCGGAGAACAACCTCGGCGGGGTGTGCGCCTCGCTCGGGCAGATGGACGAGGCCGTGCAGCACCTGAACCGGGCGATCGAGCTGCAGCCCGAGTGGGGTCTGCCGCACGCGAACCTGGCGGTGGTGCGCCTGGAGCAGAACCGGTACCCCGAAGCGCTGGCCGAAGGCGAGAAGGCGGTGAAGATGGGTGAGCGCTCGGCGTTCGTGCACACCGTCCTCGCACGCATCTACGTGCGTCAGGGCCGCACCGACCGGGCGATGGCGCAACTGAGGCAGGCGCTGGCGGTGGATGAGGACTACCCGCAGGCGCGGTTCCAGCTGGCGAAGCTCTATCTGCTGCAGGACCGGGCGCGGGACTCGGTGCGTGAGACGCTCGCTGCGGTGACTGCCGATTCGTCGGCGATGCTCGAGACCCGCCGCTATGCGCGGACCGAGATCAGCGCCGCCGGAGGGAACTACGGGACATGGCACGTCGAGGGGCGACACAGCAACGCCTCGGCGGAGGGGAAGATCAGCTACTTCGCCAGCGGGATGGTCGATGAGACGACCGGCTGGCGCTCCGTGGAGAACGACCGGACCGAACGCTTCGGCGAGGCGATCCTGGGCTATCAGCCCGACGTGGACCGGCAGTGGACCTTCTGGGGCAGCCTGTACGACAGCGATACGGACCTCCCGGGCGCGGAGACGGCCGGCTCTCTGGGCGACCCGGACGACACGGGAGCCTTCACCGGCCACGACGCAGTCCTGGCCTATCGGCAGCGACTCTCTGCGGACGTGACGGCCACGGGGAAGTACTCCCATCGGCACGGCGAGTACCGCTTCCGCAACCCTGACAGCCTGACCGGCCTGGATACCAACCCGTTCAGCGTGCTGAACACGGAGGACCCGCGGCACTCGCTGGAGGCGCGCGTCGATGCCGAGATCTGTGACCGCACCTCGCTGCGGGCAGGCTTCAGCCGCCTCTGGGAGGAGCGCGAGCTGCGCGGCACCGCCGGGGTCGTCGATCCAAACACCGGAACCGTCACGCCGACGCCCTTCGCCGATCAGACCGAGCTGGGGACCGACACCGCGTGGCTGGAGGTCGAAGAGCGGGTCAGCGATCGCCTTCGCGTGACTCTCGGCGGGTACTATGGAAGGCAGGACGGGTCCGACAGCGTGGCGCTGCCGAAGGCCGTCGCCCTGTACCGGCCCGACAGCCAGACGTGGGTAGCGCTGATGGCCATCCCCATCTTGCGGCCCGACGCGGCGGAGCTGTCGCCCGTCGAGCCCTTCGCGAATCCGTTCGGGCTCGGCTACCTGAACTTCGCCGAGGGCGGTGCGGGGCGCTCGTACGAGCTACGCTTCCAGCGCCAGACGGGCGGCTCGGGGAACGTGACCGCGGGCGTCGCGTACCAGCGGGTGCGCGGCTTGCTGATCGACACCGAGGACCCCGCACTCAGCGGGCTGCCGAGTCGGGTGCTCGTGGATCGCGGCAACCGCTGGGTCGCAGAGGCCTCCTACGAGCAGTGGCTGGCCGATTGCCTCACAGGGCGGGCGTGGGTCCGCTGGCAAGACAGCAGCGCCTCGGTCTCCCAGCTCCAGATCGTCGGGG
>VGFC01000420.1 GCA_016869045.1 Armatimonadota bacterium | reverse complement strand
ATGCTCGGCGGCGGAGGGTCATCGGCGCTGACGTGGTGCTGGGACTTCTACGTGCACAAGCTGGGGCTCTACTCGGTCTACACGCCCTTGGCGAAGTTCTGCGAGGGCATCCCGTGGCCCACGGCGGGCTTCCGTCCGGCGGAGGTGAAGATCGGCTTCTCGAAGCCCCAGCCACCTGCTGAGCCGAAGGACCTCGTCATCCCCTGCAGCGGGTCGGGCCTGCCGCAACTGGAGGGAGTCTGCAAGATCGACCCGAGCGCTCCGCCGGAGGGGCTGGGGCGCGTGTACCTGTACGGCGTGGCGCAGAAGGACCAACAGAAGCCGATCACCTTCGAGCTGCGGTGCGCCGGTCCTACGCAGATGATCCTGAACATCGGGCGGGTGTGGGTGCTCGGCATCCTGGAGATCAAGCTCGACGGCAACCCGATCCTGCGCAAGGAACTGCCCGCCGGGCCGCCGGGCGAGGGGCCCTGGAAGAAAGCCGAGTTCAGCGAGCAGTGGAAGATCTGGGCCTCCGACTACGACCTCGACATCCCCATCGACGTGCCCGCCGGCGAGCACCAGGTCGAGCTGTACAACGCCGGACGGGATGGGATCACCATAGACCGGATCACCCTCCCGCGGTACGTGACCGAGACCGCCCCGCCCGTGCGCGCGGTCGGGATGGTAGGCGCCAACCTGGCGATCCTGTGGCTCCAGAACAAGGCCAGCGACTGGGGCACGATCGCGGAGAGGGCCGAGATCACGCCCGCGCGCGACGTGCGCGTTACCGTCGCCGGCATCCCGCTGGGGCCCTGCGAGGTCGAGTGGTGGAACACGACGACGGGGGAGGTCGCCAACCGGGAGAAGCTCACAGCAGATGCGACAGGGCTGGCGTTGGAGGTGCCGGTGCTGGAGGAGGACGTTGCGTGTAAGGTCAGGTACGGGACGGCCGCGCAGAGGTAGGGAAGGGCGCGGCGACCGTCGCGGCAGACCAGGGCGTCCGCGCTCACTTCGCCTGGAGGGCTGCCTTGTACTCGGGGCTTTCCAGGAGCACGGTTGCCAAGATGTCGCAGCGGTGGAAGGCGAGGACCCAGAAGTCCAACGTGGGACGGAAGAGGTTGGCGTAGTACCACGTCAGCGGCTCGCTGTCGCCGAACTGCGCGCGGTACATGTCCAGGATCTCGTGCATGTTCCCGTTGGCCCATTGGGAGTGGCGCGTGGGGACCCACTGGACCGAGTTCGTGAGCGAGCCGTTGGTGCGGGCGAGGAAGTCGAGGCCGGTTTCGATGCCCGGCTTCAGGCGCGCGGCGGTGTCCAGGTCGCCCCGGTCGAGCGCGATCTGGCGGGCGGGTAGCAGGCCGCAGAGGATGTTCTGCGTGCCGAAGCCGATGTGGCACTTGCCCTCGTTGTAGCAGCCGTCATCGTACCAGCCCTTCTGCTGCACGCAGTGGTCGGCGGCGCGGGAGGCGAAGTCCATCACCCGCGCCACGTGCTCGTCGTTCCAGGCGCCGGTCATGCGCTTCTCGGTCAGGCAGCAGTACGCGAGGCCGGCGAGGATGCGCCCGTCGTAGACCTTGCACCCGCTGCCGCCGCAGCCGAGGGGGTTCTCCTGGGCGAACTCGCACGTCACGATGGGCTGGATGCGCTGCCAGAGGTCGCGCGCGTACGGCTCGTCGCGGGCGGCGAAGTGGTCCAGCGTCTGGCACAGGAGCTTCAGCACGAAGCCGGCCTGCTGGCGGATGTAGTAGTCATGCTCCCACTGGTCGCCGACGCGCTTCGTGCCGCGGATGTGCCCCTGTTCGTCAGTCATGATGTCCAGCACCGTGGCGGCCGTCCGCTTCAGGACCTCCTCGCAGAACGTAGCGCGGTCCTCCTCGCCGAGCGTGCGGAAGACCTCGGCCCCGTGTAGGAAGGCCACGCCGCCATCGTGCTGCAGCTCGGGGTGACGGAAGAAGGCCTCGGGATCGGGGGCGGTGACCGCCTGTCGGTAGGCGGCGAAGTCGCCGGCATCGAACGGATCGAGAGAAGGCGGGAGATGCTCGGGGGTGTTGCGCCAGTAGACCTGGGCGTCCGGGTCCCACGTGAAGGCGACGCGGCCGATGAAGAAGCTGCCGAGGACGTGCCAGGCCGATTCGCCGGGCTTCGCGAGGTAGAACTCCGCCGAGCCGGGAGTCGCCTCGACCCGCGCTCCGCCCTCGCCCGCGAGGTCTGCGCGCACGTGGTAGAGGCCGGGGGTGAGCGTAAGGTCTCCAGGCGTGACCTGAGCCCAGCCCTTGCCCGGCTCCGTCTGGCGCACGGCCGCATAGGCGACCTTGTCGAGCCCGCTGAAGACCTCCCGGAAGCGCAACCTGACCGACGGACCGTCCGGCGCGATGGTCGCCGGCTCCCAGCTGAGGTCGATTGTGAGCGGGGACCGGGGGTCGGAGAGGCACGCGAAGCGGAGCGGGGCCGTGGGTGCGATGCGCGCCTCGAGCTTGTCGGCGTGAGCAGCCATCGGGAGCAACGCCTCCAGCAGCACGGCAAGCGGCCAGGTGACCATGGGTCTGACCTCCCTTCGTCGGGCGCGAGGTTGTTTGGGCGGCGCGTCCGCAAGGTCCTTCCTGGGGTTGGCGAGGGAAGCTCGGCTTCCGCCGCGAACACGCTCCGAGTACGTCCAGCCCATGGGTTGACGCTAGACGAATGACCATGGATCGCCGTGAGGCACTCGGACTCATGGGCGCGCTTGTCGCTGCGATGTCGGGGCGCGGCGAAGCCCAGCCATTGCCTTGGGAGGCGCCGAAGATGCACAACTTCGAGGCATACGGATGGCTGCGGGGGTTCAGTGTGGTGCCCTCGTGGGGGGCACGGATCGAGGAGGCCTGGTGGCGGTACGACGGCGCGCGGTTCCGCGAGGAGGTCGCGCTGGCACGGACGGTCCACGCGAACTGCCTGCGCGTGTGGATCGAATTCACGGCGTGGATGGCCGACCCGGAGGGGGTCACGGCGAGCTTCCTGGACGCGGTCGCGGCCATCGACGAGCATCGCATGAAGACGATGCCCTGCCTGTTCAACCGCTGGCATGACGTGCGCTACGACTACGGCGGGCAGTACATGGAGGACCTCTACCGCGACTGGGGCCCGAAGCTGGAGTACGTGAAGGCGCTGGTCACACCGCTGGCGGCCGATCCGCGAGTGCTGATCTGGGACCTGTGCAACGAGCCCCAGGCGGCGAACCTCAACGACGACTGGGCGAAGCGTGAGTTCGAGTGCTTCCGGCAGGTGGCGGAGGCGGTCCGTGCGGCAGGCGCGCAGCAGCCGATCACGATCGGCACGATGTACGGGGCGAACATCGAGACCTTCGCGCCCTTCTGCGACGTGCTCTGCGCGCACCCATACGGCCACACGCCCGAGGCCCTGCGGGAGGCCATCACCAGCTACGACGACATTCGCACGCGGCTGAAGAAGCCGATGCTGGTGAACGAGTGCATCCCGGGCTGCCTCGATGATCTGCGCCGCGCAGAGGTCGCGCGGTTCTACTCGCAGATGCTCTCGGAGACGGGCTACGGATGGATGGGCTGGGCCCTCCGCGAGGGGAAGGCGATCTCGACCCGCCGCGACCGCTACGACGCCAACGGCCTCGACGGGCAGGGCTTCCATCCCTTCTTCACCCGCGAGGGCAAACTGCGGGAGGGCCTCGAGTTCCTGCTCGAAACGCCGGCAACGAAGGCGCCGTGGGAGTGATGCGTATGAACCGACTGTGCTCGGCTTTCATCGTGCTCGTTGCCTCGGCAAGCGTTGCCTCGGCCCAAACGGCAACGCCCGAGTGGTTGCACCCGCCGCGGCTGGCGGTGATGACGGGGTTCCTGAAGGACCCGGAGAAGCCTGGCGCGCTCGAGGACTGGGCGGAAGGGGTCGGTGCCGACCTCGGAGGCGCTGAGTGGGTCAAGGCCTTGGCGGACTCGGGTGTCTCGTACCTGATCTACTATGACAAGTGGCACGACGGGCTGGTCTGCCATGACACGAAGACCACCACGTACCACACGCGACGGGACCTGCTCCGGCCGGTCGCTGACGCGTGCCACGCGGCGAAGCTGCCGCTGGTGGTCTACTGGAACGGGTGCTACGACAACAACCCGGACTTCGCAGAGTACGTCACGCTGGATGCGAAGGGCGCGCCGATCCTGTTCCCCGGCGCGTGGCCGATGCGGCTGCTGAGCCTCCACTCGCCCTTCCGCGCGAAGGCCCGAGACCAACTGCGCGAGATCATCCGCGAGTACGGCCCGATCTCAGGCGTGTGGCTCGACTGCTACTCACAGCCGTGGCCCACGACCGACCGGTTCACGACCGAGGCGTTCACCGAGCGGTATGGCATCGCACCTGACAAGGCGACCCCTGAACAGGGCTGGGAGTTCGTGCGGACCACGCTCGCGCAGTACCTGACGGAGCTGCGCGGCGTCGCGGCGGAGCAGCAGCCGGGCGTCTGCTTCACCATCAACGGCTCGGCGCTGGCGCCGCTGTACAGCCCGCTGGGGGCGACGGAGCTGCAATCGCGGCTTCAGTTCCTGAGCACGGAGGGTCACAGCCTGCCCGCGATGGACGAGCAGGCGCTCGCCGCCGGCGCGTTGGCGAGGCCGATCGAGACGGGCGACCTGATCAGCGCCTCCTGGTTCACACCGCCGCCGCCGATGGCCGTGGGACGCGCGCGGCAGGCGTTGGCCGAATGCGCGGTGGCATGGTGTCAGGGGGCGAACGTGTACCTCGCGATCACGCCCGACTACGGCGGCCGCTTCCTCGATGAGTTGGCGGCCGTCCGCGCGGCGGGGCAGTGGTTGCGGGAGCGCCGCGATCTTCTTGCGGCCAGTGAGCCGTGGCCGAACGTCGGTATCGTCCTCGGCGCACCATCGCCCTCGCTGCCCGGGCCGCCAAGCCTGCAACAGCTCTGGGGCCGGCCTGTCCCGGACATGCGCGCTCCTTGGGATGCAGCTGCCGACCTGCTGCGGCGACTGAATGACCTGGGATACGGCGCGCGCGTGCTGTATGAACTCGGCGACATGGCCCGCTGGCCCGATGACGTGAGCCGTTTCCGGGCCCTCATGGTGCTTGAGCGTGCATGTCTGGGGCCCGACCACGTGCAGCGACTCCGCACCTACGTGCAGGGCGGAGGCACGCTCATCGTGCTCGGGAACGGCTCGCGTGTGGAGGCGGACGGAACGGTGAGGCCCGACTTCGGCCTGGCGGATGTGCTCGGGCTGCGCTGCGTTGGCCCGGCGGAGTTCCCGCCCGAGGCGGGGCCGGTGGTGTGCTACGTAGACTCGGAGTACGGCCATGGTTGGGTGCGGGCGAACCTGGTGGATGGCACCGAAGCGGGCTGGGCGTCCGCGGACTCGCCGATGCCGCACTGGGCGCAGGTGAACCTGCCGGTCGAGATGCTGGTGGCGAAGGTCCGCGTCACGGCCCGGCGCGGGGGCTACATCCTGCGCGACTTCGATGTGCTCACCTGGAACGGGGCGGGCTGGGACCTCGTGCGGACCTTCCCCGACAACACGCAGCAGGTCGTCGAGTGCCCCGTCGAGCCGCCGCGCAAGACGTTGGGCATCCGCGTCCACGTGCGCGCGGAAGCGTGCGGAGGCAAGGAGCGGCAGCTCGCCGACATCGAGGAGATCGAGGTCCTCGGTACTGAGGGCCGGGTTCTGTGGCACAGCGAGCCGTATCGCCTGCAGGCGCAAGGACTGGATGCACAGGTGGGCCTAGAGGCGACGACGGTCGAAGGCCCGGCGCTGGTCGCCGAGGCGATCCAGGCGCGCGTGCTGGCGACATTCCGCGACCCGAAGACGGGTGAAGCGCGCCCGCTGCTGACGCGACACACGTTCGGGAAAGGCACGGCAGTTTGGTTGGCGACCGGCGAGGCGGGACTGGAGAGGAGCGAGTGGCTTCCCAAGCTGGCGCAGGCGTTGGTCGGACCGCCGACACTGCAGCGTGTCTCGGACGCCATGCGTCACCGCGTCATCCTGCGGCGGACGCCGGAGGGGATGCTGGTCTGCGTGGTGGATACGCAGCCGCAGCTTGCGGCCGGAGTGTGCGAGGTGCGCATCGATGCGAAGCAGGCGGGTTTGCGTGGGGAGATCGGCGGTTCGGCCGATGCGAGGGCGGTGGTCGCGGAACGGGATGGGGTGACGCTAGCGGTGCGCGTGAAGGCAGACCCAGCGGCGGTGGTGCTCGTCAGGT
>VGFC01000419.1 GCA_016869045.1 Armatimonadota bacterium | reverse complement strand
GCCGATCCGCGCGATGGGACTGGAGGGGTTGCCCTCGGAGGATGATGCGGAGAACGAGCGCCTGCTCCGCGAACTCGACGCGCGGGGCATCGCGCTCAGCGCCCGCTGGAACCCGGGGGATGTCGAGCACAGCCTCGCGGAGGCAATGCGCCTCGGCCGGCTGCAGCAGAAGCTCGGTCTGGAGATCGGCATCGACGCCAACGCGTGCATGCACAGCTTCTTCAACGGCGACGAGCGGACCGCGCACATCGACGATGCGGACCAGCCCTTCTTCGATGCGAGCTTCGGCGAGCAGCACAAGATGGGCTGCCCCTTCGCGCTGGAGTTCCGCTACCCGGCCATCAAGGCCCAGTTCGAGGCCTTCCTGAAGCCCTACCAGGACGCAGGCCTGCAGGTCAGCTTCATCTACCTGGACTGGGAGATCGACGGGCCGATCGAGTGGAACGAGGCGTGGGAGGCCTCCAAGCGCTGCAAGCGCTGCCGTGAGAACGTGCCCGACATCGGTGACTTCCGCGCTTTCCAGAAGCGACTCCGCACGATCCGCGCCGACATGCAGCGGCAGGTCTACGCCGACACGGTGAAGGCCTACTTCCCGCAGGCGCTCGTCGGCAACTACGCGGAGTACCCGAACGACGGCTATCGGTACTGGTACGACTACTTCGAGGTCCTGCCCGAGGGCGCGCCCGTCAAGACCGACTGCCGGGCAAAGTACCGCGAGTGGCCGAATCTCTTCCCCTCGACGGGCTACACGTTCGCGATGCCGGTCGTCTACACGTGGTATCCGACCTTCGGCTGGTACGACTTCGAGGACTCGGACTACCGCTGGTTCTACAACATGCTGCTGGTGGCGACGAACCCCTGCAAGAGCGGGGGCGACACGGTGCCGATCATCTCCTGGCTGCACTGGCACACGACCTCGCCGCCGCCCGATGCCGATCCGAACGTGAAGCAGCTCAGCGAGGAGCAGTACCAGGAGCTGATCTGGCACATGCTCCTGCGCGGCACGGACGGCCTGATGAACTGGTGCATGGACGCCGAGACCGCGAAGGAGATTGCGCTGATCCAGCAGGTCTACGCCGCCTCGCTGGAGTACAAGGAGTTCCTCGACAAGGGCACGCCTGTGACCTTCGACGTGCCGACCGTGCCCGCGCCGGTGGTGTCCGGTGTCCGGCTGGATGACCGCGTGCTGATCCGGCGCACGGAGTTCGGCGGCATCGAGGCGAACGTCGTCCTGCGGATTCCCGGAGCGCAGCCGGTCCTGATCCCGGCGTCGCCCGGGCGCTGCCGGATCATCAGACTGAGGGCACCATGAAGACCAACCAGGTTCTCGCGCGGATCCGCGCCGGCGAGCCGGCGGTCGTAGGGTGGCTGGTCGGCGGCTCGCCGCTCGTGGCCGAGTGCATGGGCGTGCTAGAGTTTGACGGCTTTCTGCTGGACGCTCAGCACGGGTACTGGAGCTACGAGGCCTTGCTCAATACGCTGCCGACCATCGCCGACGCGGGTCCGGCGCCGCTGGTCCGCGTGGCGGATAACGACTTCGGGCTCATCGGGCGGGTGCTGGACGCCGGCGCGCTGGGCATCGTGATTCCGATGGTCAACTCGGCCGCCGACGCGCAGCGCGCCGTGGAGGCCTGCCTCTACCCGCCGGCGGGGAAGCGCTCCTCCGGCGGCGTCCGGCGGGAGCGCTACGGCGCCGACTACGCCCTCGCGGCCAACGACGAGATCATGGCGATCTGCATGATCGAGACGCGCGAGGCCGTCGAGCGCGCCGACGAGATCATGGCCGTCGCCAGGCTGAGTTGCGTGATGATCGGCCCCGGCGATCTGGCGATGTCGCTGGGCCTGGGCCTCGGTCGCAGCGAGGAACACGAGGCGTGCATCGTGCGCGTGATCGAGGCGGGCAAGCGCCGCGGCGTCCCTGTCGGGATGGCCTGCGCCGATACCCAGGACTGCCTCCGCCGGGCCGAACAGGGAATGCTCTTCCTGCCTTGCGGCAATGAGATCGGTTGGGCGCGCCAACGCGCGGCCGAGCACCTCAGCGCGGTACGCGAGGGGATCGCGCGACGAGCGGGCTCGTGAGTGTGGTACAACGTGGTTGGTGAGTTCCTCAGGAGGAACTGACATGCTCTGTGCCCGTTCGCCATTGCGCATCGACTTCGTGGGGATGACCGACTACCACGTCGCCTGTGACCAGTTCGGCGGACGAATCCTCAACGCCACGATCAACAAGTACATCTACGCGACCCTCGAGCCGCGCGACGACCGGCGGATCATCCTCCGCGCGCCCGACCAGGGCGTTGTCGTCGAGCTGGCCGACCCCGGCGAACTAAGCGCTGACGGGGAACTGGGTCTCGTTCAGCACATCATCGGCCGCATGGGAATCGACCAGGGGATCGAGCTCACGACCTACTCCGAGATGCCGGGCGGTGCGGGGCTCGGCTCGTCCTCCACGATCGCCACCTGTGTCCTCTCGATTCTCAGCGCCTTCACCGGTCACCGGCTGACGAACTTCGACATCGCGGAGATGGCCATCGAATGCGAGAAGGCCGCGCTGAAGACCGAGTACGGCTGGCAGGACCAGTATTCGCCCGTCACCGGCGGCGGCGTGAAGTACATGGTGCACTGGCCGCGGACCGATTCACGCGACATCGAGATCGACATCCTGCCGCTCGGGCCGGAGATTATCGTCGAGATCGAGAAACGAATGGTCGTGGCCTACAGCGGGATTTCGCGCCCGGCGAAAGGCATCCTGGATAAGGTCGCACAGGGCGTCGCGGGCGAAGACCCCGGTGTGATCGTGGCGCTGAAGGGGATGAGCGAGTGTGCCGAGGAGATGCGCCGGGCCTTCTTGCGCTCACGCCTCGATGACCTCGGCCCGCTGCTGGAGCAGACCTGGGAGTACCACAAGCAGCTGCACCCGGACGTGACCAACGAATGCCTCGATCGGCTCCACGAAGGCGCCCGCCAGAGCGGCGCCACCGGCGGCCGCGTCTGCGGCGCCGGTGGCGGCGGAACGATGATCTTCTTCTGCGAGCAGAACGCCGAGTACCAGGTGAAGCAGGCCCTCAAGGAGCTCGGCGCCGTAGTCTTTGACTTCTCGATCGACCGCTACGGGCTGTACATCTGGGGCCTGTGAGGTCCTACGGATTCCCTGCACCCGGCGGTTTCGGCGCCTCTGGGGGCTTCGGCGGCAGGAACGAGCCCTCGGGCCACGTGAGCTGGAACTTGATGTCCGCCGCCTTCATCAGCTCTCGCTGTTGGGCGGCGGCGAGGTTCTGGGTCGTCTGGGTCTCCAGAAACTCCCTGATCTCGCCCTTTACCTCGTCGAAGTCGAGTTGGTAGTCGCGCGCGTACTGATCGCGGCGGATGAGGTAGTACCCCAACCCCGGGAAAGGCACGATGTCGCTGGTGTCTCCGTCCTTCAGAAGCGAGTATGCCGCCTGCAGGAAGGGCGTTTCCCCGCGCCCCACCCACCGATCGACCTTGCCTCCGCTGTCCTTCGTGTACGGATCGTTAGAGTACTGCTTGGCCGCGGCCTCGAAGGTGAGCCCGCCCTCCTCCGCGATGACGGCCTTGCGCACCTCCTTCATCTTGTCCAGGTCGTCCATGCGGATGTAGCTGACCTTCATCCCTTCCTTCAGTTTGTAGTCCCCCAGATGGGTGCGGTAGTACTCCTGGACCGCCTCGTCCGTGATCTTCACGTCCTTCGCCACCAGGCCCTTAAGGAGCAGCAGCGTGCGCTCGCTCTCCCGGAAGGTCGTGAGCGTGTTGCCTTGTGAGAAGACCATTATGTCGAAGTCGACACCCGTCTCGATGGCCGTCCGATCGAACGTCTCCCGCTTCTTGGCGATGGAGGCGTCCACATCCGCGTCCGTGACCTTGACGCCCGCCTTCTCGGCGGCCTGCCGGATCGCTTCGGCAGTGATGAGGTTCACCAGGGCGATCGAGCCGTGCCGCTTCAGCATGTACTCGTACAGCGTCTGCTGGTCGATCGGCTGACCGTTCACGGTTGCTGCCGGTTCGGCGCCCGCACAGGCGGCGAGTGCGCACCACACGGCCATCATCGCTGCGACCACTGTCCCGATCCTGCGCATCATCCCTTATCCCCTTCTGCGGCGTCGTGTTGGCCGGACCCCGCCTCCGCCTTGGTGAACGACGCCCGGGCCTTCTGTCCGTCGATCGTCAGGTCAATGCCGAGGTCCTTCGACAGCTCCGCCAGCTCCACCAGGATCGCCCGTCCCCGCTCTTCAGTGGGCGTTCCGGGCGCGTAGCTCTGCGGCGAAATGCGGATTGGCGTGATCGTCAGGTCGATGCCCCGCCCAACTCGGATGTCCAGGCCGAAGATCGCGCTGTTCATGCGGCCGTCGTCGGCGTCGCGCTGGTCGAAGACGAAGTTCCCCATGCTGTAGAGAATCAGCCCGCCGTGATACCACTCCACCCCGCTCATCACGTGCGGATGGTGTCCCAGCACCACATCCGCCCCCGCGTCGATCGTCGCGTGACCCAGTTCCACCTGCCGCGGTGTCGGGCGCTTCTCATACTCCACGCCCCAGTGGTAACTGACACACACCACGTCGGCATGGTTCCGTGCTTCGTTGACCGTGGACAGAGCATTCTGCATGTCCGGCTCGACCTTGCACATCGAGCCGTGCTGGAAGTCCAGGTCGGTGTAGGCCAGGAAGGCGACGACGGTGTCGTCCACCTTCAGGTAGGTGATGTCATCCGGCGCGAGCCCATCCGGCCGCCCGCCGACGTAGGCGACATCATGGTCCGCGAGGGTCGCCATGGTGTCGCCACAGCCCTCCTCGCCGGCGTCCATCCCATGGTTGTTGGCAATCGCGACCACATCCACCCCCGCCTGCTCCAGGACCTCCACCGTGCCCGGGTCGGCGCAGAACTCCAGGCTGCCGCCGGGCTGCGCATGGCCTCGCACAGTCGAGAGCGGACACTCCAGGTTCACGAACGTGAGGTCCGCCGCCCGCAACCGATCCCGCACACCCTCCATGACGTGCGAGATGCCCTCCGACTTGATCCGGTTCCACACGCCCCGATCAAGCATGACGTCGCCCGCCGCTGTCAGGACCACGCGTTTGGGCGGAGGCGGCGGGATGGGCTGCGACGGAACGTGGCCCCCTCCGCTCCGGTGCAGCCGGCTCTCGATGGCCGCGACCAGCAGCCCTCCCACGCACGCCCCGGCCACCAGCAGGAGGAAGCGAGAGAGCATGCGCCGCCGTCGAACTCGGGTGCCGGTGGGGCTGCCTGCAGTCATAACGCCCCGCATGATACCCGAACCCCTAACCCTCGTCAACGAAGGTCCTACCAGGCTGCGAACCGAACCTCCAACGAGGCGACGGTGGCCGTCGTCAGCTCGAAATCGCCGTTCCGCAAGCGAGGCCGACCATGACGCAAGGTAGCTGGACGCGACGGGACTTCCTCAAGGGTGGGGCCACGGCGCTCGCCCTTCCGTATGTCATCAGGTCCGGCGTGCTGGCTCAGGGCGATCAACCCGGGGCGAACGAGCGCGTGAACATCGGCATCATCGGCCTGGGTGGTCGCTCGCGCTATCTCGCACGCACGTGCGCGCTCGTGCCGGAAGTGCGAATCGCGGCGGTCTGCGATTGCTTCGAGCCCGCTATCGGCGCGTTTGTGCATGATGTCGGCGCGGGCCAGGGCTGGAAGCAGTACGTGGACTTCCGCCAGATGATCGAGAAGGAGAACCTCGACGGCGTCATGGTGGTCACGACCACGCACGCCCGCGCGTGGGTGACGGTCCTCGCGATGCAGGCGGGCCTGGACGTGTACATCGAGAAACCCATGTGCCTCACGATTGCTGAGGGGCGGCAGATGGTGCGGGCGGCGCGTCGCTACAAGCGCGTGACCCAGGTCGGCACGCAGCAGCGCTCCATGCCCATCAACAACTGGGCCAGCGACCTCGTGAAGAGCGGCGCGCTGGGCAAGGTGAAGACGGTCATCGCCCCCAACTTCGTCGGCCCGTTCCGCTGGACCGACCAGCCCGGCCAGGCGATGCCCGAGGGCGGCGATGACAAGTGGTGGGACACCTGGACCAACCAGGCGGTCCTGCGGCCCTACCACAACGACCTTCACCGCGGCTGGGCGCGCTGGTGGGACTACGACGGCGGCGGCCTCTCCTTCGGCGTGACGGGCTGGGGGACGCACGCCTATGAC
>VGFC01000418.1 GCA_016869045.1 Armatimonadota bacterium | reverse complement strand
GCTGTCCGCCGTGCTGGCGGGGTTGGCGGAGCCGATGGGTCTGGTGCGGCGAACGGGGATCGACCGCCTCTCTGTCCTGCCGGCCGGCGAGGTGCCGCCCAACCCCGTGGAGCTGCTGGACTCGCCGCGGGCGCGCGAGACGCTGGAGCTGCTGCGCACGCACTTCGACGTTGTGGTTGTGGATTCGCCCCCCTGCCCGGCGTTCGTGGAGACGGTGCTGGCGGCGACGATGTGCGAGGCGTCCTTGCTGGTCCTCGACGCGACACTGACGCGCGCCGGGGACGCCCGGCCCACCATCGAGCAACTCGCCGGCACCGGGAGGCCGCTGCTGGGAGTCGTTCTCAACCGCGCACGGACGAACGGGGCTCCGTACATGGGCGACGGCGCAGGCGTCTGACGCACAACCATCGCAAGCAGGAGGCCGAAGCACTTGATCGTCAGTCGGGCGCCGATGCGCATCACTCTGGGCGGGGGCGGTACCGACCTGCCCTCTTACTACAAGCTGTACGGCGGGAAGCTCGTCACCGCGACGATCGACAAGTTCGTCTACGTGATCGCGAACCGGCGGTACTCGCCGGACTACCATCTCAGCTACATGCAGACGGAGATCGCGCAGACCATCGATGAGATCAGGCACACGCGTCTCCGCGAGGTCTTGCGCTTCCTGAAGGTCGAGCCGGGGATCGACGTCTTCTCGATCGCCGATTTGCCCGCGCAGTCGGGGCTCGGCTCCTCCGGGGCCTTCACGGTCGCCGCGCTGCAGTCGCTGCACACCTACCAGCGCAGCAGCCGCACCCCCGAGCAGCTCGCCGCCGAGGCCTGCCACATCGAGATGGACGTCCTCCAGGAGCCCTGCGGCAAGCAGGACCCTTACGCGGCGGCGCTGGGCGGGATCAACGTGCTGGAGATCGACACCGATGGCACCGTGCACCACCGCCCGGTGGACCTGTCGCCGACGGTGCGGTTGGTGCTGGAGGCCAACACGCTGCTCTTCTACACCCAGATTCGGCGCCAGGCCGCGGAGGTGCTCAAGCCGCAGCAGGAGAGGATCGCCTCCCGCCACGACGACGCCACGGCGCGGATGCACAGAATCCGGGAGCTGGGGGAGATCACGCTCAAGGGGCTGGAGGCCGGCAATCCCGACGCCTTCGGCGAGACGCTTCACGAACACTGGATGATGAAACGCGGCATCCACGGCGCCATGTCTACGTCCTTCGTGGACGAGGCCTACGAGGCGGCGCGTCGGAGCGGCGCGCTGGGCGGCAAGCTGGTGGGCGCCGGGGGCGGCGGCTTTCTCCTCGTGTACTGCCCGGGGTCGCAGCGCAAGGTCATCGAGCAACTGGAGTCGATGGGGATGAAGCTCCTCCCCTTCAGCTTCGAGGACTCCGGGATTACCATGATGGCCCAGTTGTGATAGAATAGCCTTCAGGTGACATCATATGACAGGGATCGATGGTTCCCCCTACGTTGACCGCTACTTCGCGGAGGCACATGCGGTTCTCGACACGGTAGACCGCGAGGAGGTTCGCCGCCTCATCGCGGCATGTCGGGCGCTGCGCGCGGCCGGCGGGCGTGTGTTCTTCCTGGGCGTCGGCGGCAGCGCGGCAAATGCCTCGCACGCCGTCAACGACTTCCGCAAGATCGCCGGGATCGAGGCCTACGCGCCGACCGACAACGTGAGCGAGCTGACCGCCCGCACCAACGACGACTCCTGGGCGGACACCTTCGCACCGTGGCTGCGGACGTCCCGGCTGTCGGCTCAGGACGCGGTCTTCGTGCTCTCAGTGGGCGGCGGGTCGGAGACCACCTCGTCGAACATCGTTGCCGCCGTGGACTTGGCGAAGTCGGTAGGCGCGAAGGTGTTGGGGATTGTGGGTCGCGACGGCGGCTACACCTATCGCCACGGAGACGCGGTTGTGCGCATCCCACCTCAGTCCGACGACACGATTACCCCTCTTGCCGAGGCGTTCCAGGGCGTGGTGTGGCACCTCGTGGCAACGGCACTGGCGCAGGAGGGCTGAGATGGACGAGCTGCGGCGTGCCGTGTTTCTGGACCGCGACGGGGTTCTCAACCCCCAAGCCTACTACGCGGAGCGAGACGAACTCGACAGCCCTCTCGCGACGGAGGACCTCCGCGTCTATGAGGGGGTCGCGCCCTGTCTGAAGAGGCTCCGGGACGCGGGGTATCTGCTGGTGGTCGTGACGAACCAGCCTGCGTACGCCAAGCAGAAGACCACCGCGGACGATCTGACGGCCGTGCGCGAGGCGTTCCTGGCGCGCTTCCGCGAGCTGGGCGTGGAGTTCGATCTGTACCTGAGCTGCCGACACCATCCGCAGTCGGCGATTCCCGAACTGCGCCAGAGCTGCGACTGCCGGAAGCCGATGCCGGGCATGCTGCTGCGGGCGGCGCGCGAGCTGGCCATCGACCTGAGATCCTCGTGGATCGTGGGCGATCGCGATACCGACATCTGGGCCGGCGAGAAGGCCGGCTGCACGACGGTCCTGGTCCGGAGCCTGGAGCAAGGACACAACGGGCACTCCAACCCCGACTACCGCTGCGGGGATCTCGCCGAGGCCTGTGAACTCATCCTGGGAGCACGAAGCCGGTGAAGATCTTCATCGACACGGCCGACACCGACCAGATCGGGAAGTTCCTGAGCTGGGGCATCTGCGACGGCGTGACCACCAACCCCAGCATCAACCTCAAATGCGGCGTGGCGACCTGGGCGCAGATGCAGGAGCGCTCGCGGGCGATCGCGGACCTCATCGCCCCGCGGCCGCTGAGCGTGGAGGTTGTGGCGGACGACCTTGAGGAGATGCTGCGCCAGGCGCGCGAGTACGTGCAGTGGGCGCCGAACATCGCCGTGAAGATCACGATCACGACCACGAAGGGCGAGTCGTGCCTGTCCGTCATCCACACGCTCTGCAAGGAGGGTGTGGACGTGAACGTCACCGCGATGATGACGCTGAACCAACTCGTACTGGCCGCCAAGGCCGGCGGCCGGTACCTGAGCCTGTTCGGCGGGCGGATCGACGATGAGGGCAATGACGCCTACGAGGTCATCCGAGCCTCGCGGGAGTGGCTGGACGTGAACGGCGACGAGTGCCCCAATGACCCGGAGATCATCGTGGGCTCGACGCGCACCACGAAGAACGTCCAGGACTGGATCGAGGCCGGCGCGCACATCCTCACCGTCACGCCCGACATCCTCGACAAGATGCTCGTCAATGCCCGCACCAAGGAGACGGTGACCCAGTTCCTGGCCGACGGCGAGAAGGCACTGGCGAGCATCAAGGGCGGCTAGACCCACATCCACGGGATCGGCAGCGAGACATGAGCGAGGCGAGGCCGCCACGGGCCATGGTGCTCGCGGCGGGCAGGGGGACCCGTCTGCAGGACGCCGGCCCGGACTTACCGGCGCTGCCCAAGCCCCTCATCCCGCTGGCCGGTCGCCCGGTGCTGGGGCACAACCTGGAGCTGTGCGCGACGCACGGCATCCGGGAGGTCGCCATCAACCTCCACTGGCAGGCGGAGGCGATCCGCGAGTTCGTCGGCGACGGCAGCCGGTGGGGCCTGTCGGTCACGTACAGCGTCGAGGACACGCTCCTCGGCACGGCCGGCGGCGTGAAGCGGATGGAGCGGTTCTTCGCCGATGACAGTTTCCTGGTCATCTATGGTGACAACTACACGGACTGCGACCTGACCGCCCTCTTGGCGCAACATCGCGCGGGCGGCGCGTGGGCGACGGTGGCCGTGTTCGATACGCGGGCGGAACGCCACAGCGGAATCGCGGGCAGTCGAGTGCTTGTGGGCGACGATGACCGGATTGTGGGCTTCGAGGAGACGCGCGGCGGCGAGGGAGAACTCCAGTCCCCGTGGACGAATGCCGGGGTGTATGCACTCCATCCGCGGATCTTCGAGTTGATCCCGGCAGAGCAGGAATGGGATTTCGGGCGGAACGTGTTCCCCGCCCTGCTGGAACGGCCGGGCCGGCTGTGGGCCTATCGACACCCGGGCTTCTGCTACGCGCTGGATACGCCTGAGGCGCTCAGGACCGCCCAGGAGCGCCTGACCTCGCCCTTGTAGGGCGGGAACCGAATCGTTGGGGTGCGTCATGAGAGTCATCGTCACTGGGGGAGCCGGCTTCATCGGGAGCCACGTTGCGGAGTTGTGCCTGTCGCGCGGGCACGAGGTCGTCGTGATCGACAACCTGCGGACGGGCAAGGTGGAGAACGTCCCGGAGGGCGCCCGCTTCGTTGAGGGCGACATCCGGGACCTGGAGACCGTCAAGCGGCTCTTCGGTGAGGTGAAGCCGGACTGGGTCTTCCATCAAGCGGCCCAGGCGGCTCTGCGGCCGTCGGTCATCGATCCCTGGGAGGACATGTCGATCAACCTCCTCGGCAGCCTGAACCTCATTCACACCGCCGTTGACCGGAGCGTCGCGAAGTTCGTCTATGCCAGCAGCGGCGGTGCCTCCTACGGCCCCTTCGCCCCCGTGCCGACGAGCGAGGAGTTCCCGGTCCAGCCGAACTCGCCCTACGGGATCACGAAGCACTCGGTCGAGCACTACCTCGACTTCTACGAGCGGAACTTCGGCATGGCGTGGATGGCGCTGCGCTATGCGAACGTCTACGGTCCGCGGCAGGACAGCGAGGGTGAGGCGGGCGTGGTCGCGATCTTCTCGCGCTGCGTGCTGGCGGGGCAACAGCCGACGATCTTCGGCGACGGCTCCCAGAAGCGCGACTACGTATACGCCAAGGATATCGCGATGGCGAACCTGCTGTCCGCCGAAGGCAGCTACAGCGGCGTGCTCAATGTTTCGACCGGTATCGAGACGTCCGTCCTGGAGGTCCTCGCGGCGATTCAGGAGGCAGCCGGCACGACCATCGAGCCCGTCTTCGGCGAGGAGCGGGTCGGCGACATCCCTCGCTGCGCCCTGAGCAGCGACCTCGCCGCCGAGAAGATCGGTTGGCGCGCGACGGTGCCCTTCAGGGAGGGGATTGCGAAGACGGTGGCGTGGACCAAGGAGCACTACGGTCTCTGACGGGTGCGGCGGAATGGCCATCTCCAGGAAGGTCCGGCGCGTCGTGCGCGCCGTCCTGAAGCAGCAGGGCATTCGCGCCGCCGTCCACGCGAGGGTGATCCCGCGCCTGCCGACGGCGGCGCAACGCGCCCTGCCCGACCACTGCATCATCGGCGGCCAGAAGTGCGGCACCACCTCGCTAGACGCCTACCTGAGGCACCATCCCAACGTCCGCGAAGGCCTCTACAAGGAGATCCACTTCTTCGACCTGCACTTCGACAAGGGGCTGAACTGGTATCGCGCCCACTTCCCCACGCGCGCCTCGATGGACCGCGCCTCTGAGCAACTCGGGGGTCGCGTCGTCACCGGCGAGAGCACTCCGTCGTACCTCTTCCATCCGCTTGTGCCCCAACGGATGCGCGAGACGATCCCGTCCGTGCGGCTGATCGCGATTCTGCGCAACCCGGTGGACCGCGCGCACTCCCACTGGCAGCAGATCAGGGACTGGAACGAGGAGAGGCTGCCCTTCGAGGAGGCCATCGACGCCGAAGCCGAGCGGTTGCCTCAGCACCCCGGGAGTCTGACCGACCTCCGCCGACTCGATGACTACCTCCGCTTCTCGTACCTGGCGAGGGGCCGCTACGCCGAGCAACTGACACGTTGGTTCGAGGCTTTCCCTCGCGACCAGCTGCTCATCCTGAGCTTCGATGACTTGAGGACGGACACCGATGCGGTGTGCCGGCAGGTGACGGACTTCCTCGAGCTGACCGAGTTCCGCATGGACGTCTTCCCCAAGACCGCCTCCCGTCCCCGTGCGAAGATGGCCCCTGAGACGCGGGCGCGGCTCCGCGAGTACTTCCGCCCTTACAACCAGCGCCTGTACGAGCTGTTGGGGCGGGACCTGGGCTGGGACACGTGAGCGAGAGGCAGGACGGGTCAGCCAGGGCTACCGTTCTGTCGGTACTTCTGCTGCTCGTCACCGTGGTTTGGGGTTGGACGTTCCCGGTCGTGAAGGACGCGGTCGCCGGCTACGGCGTGGTCGCGTTCCTCGCGACCCGCTTCGCGATGGCGGCCGTGGTGCTGGCTCCCCTGGGGCTGCGGCGCGCGACGCGCGGCTCGTGGCGCACGGGCGCCGGGATCGGGCTGGTGCTCGTCGCGGCCTA
>VGFC01000417.1 GCA_016869045.1 Armatimonadota bacterium | reverse complement strand
GCGACGACGACCGAGACACTCGCGGAGTTCGTGCGGCTCGCGGAGGGCCTGGAGCACGTGCACGCGCCGGTCGCGACGTCGATGGCGGACATCCCGCCGAAGTGCCGCGACTTCGTCGGCTTCCGCGTGCTGGCGCAGAACTCGCGCAAGCACCTGCGCCCGTGCGTCTACACGCCGAGCGGGCCGCTGACGATCTACGAGATGGCGCAGGTCATCGCGCCCCGGCCCTTCGCCGAGCACCCGATCTTCAGCCTCGGCTACACGGCGGTCAGCCCGCTGCGGTGGTCGAACTCCGCGCTGGAGTTGTTCCTGCTAACCTCGGGCAAGCGCATCCCCATCATGATCAACGTCGAGCCGCTCGCCGGGGCGACCGCGCCCGTCACGCTCGCCGGCAGCATCGCGCAGGGCAACGCCGAGGCGCTGGCGGGCTTCACGGTCATGCAGACGCTCGAGCCCGGCCGGCCGTGCGTCTACAACATGGGCTTCGCGCACCCGTTTGACATGCGCTCGCTTATCTCGCTCACCGGCGCGGTCGAGTGCGGCCTGCACCAATCGGCGGGCGCGCAGCTCGCGCAGTTCTACAACCTCCCGTGCGCGAGCTGGATGAGCACGGAGTCCTGCGTCCCCGATGCGCAGGCGGGCCTGGAGAAGACGATGACCGGCCTCCAGCACGCGCTCGCCGGGGTGAACATCATCTGGGGAATCGGCCAGCTCGACAGCCAGCAGGCGCTCTCGATGGAGATGGCGGTCATCGACAACGACATCGCCGGCCAGCTCCTCCGCGCGCAGCGGGCCATCCCCGTCTCCGACCACACGCTCGCCATTCCCCACATCGAGCGGGTCGGCCCCGGCGGCAACTTCATGATCGCCGACCACACCCTCGACAACTACCGCGACCAGCTCCACTACCCCGACCTCATCCATCGCGGCGAGCGCCAGCCCTGGGAAGAGAAGGGCGCCAAGTGGATCCACGACCGCGCCCAGGACCGCGTCGCCGACATCCTCTCCCAGCCGAGGGAGCCGCTTCTGACCGAGGAGCAGGAGAGGGAGATTCTGGCGATCGAGGCGAGGAGGACGGAGGAGCTGCGGTGAGCTGTTCCTGGGAGCGCAGGGCTACCAGCCTGCTGGCTTGGCTCGCGGTGGCCCCGGGGATGGCAGCCGTTGCCTGACGCCGTTGACACCGGCCTTCCCCGGCAGTAGGATGGCCGTGTTCGGTCCGAGATACGGTGAGACGTGAAGGACGGGTCACCAATGGGCCACACGCTCACCACAAAGGAAGTCGCAGCCCGCCTTGGCGTCACCGCGGGCGAGGTCCGTCGCCTGCTCCGAACTCGACGCCCTCCAGGGAGCAAGCGCGGCCGCGCATGGCGCGTGCGCAAGGCCGACCTTGAGGCGTTCCTGACAGAGCCTCTCGTTGAAGAGGGCCAGGTGGACGAAGCCGAAGGACGCCGGGCCGCCCGCCGACCGGGAATCAGCCTCGAACAACTCAGGGCGAGGCTCGGCCTGTGAGCTACCGGCTCGTGTTCGACGATCCGCTCCAGGAGCACTTGGCCGGCCTCCCCAGGCCGATCAGGGAGCGAATGCTGGCCGAGGTTGCTGCCCTGGTGGATGGCCCCAGGCCCCCCTGCGCACATGGGTAGTCACCCCAGAGCGCACCAGTGCACGATATCCCTCTGTACGCACCGAAGCTCCGCAGCGTACTCAGCCGACTCCCAGTCATACTCGAAGTGAACGCCGTCCAGCCACATGCCCGCGTCCGCGGACGCGCCCTGTAGCAGACGCCGGGTCAGCGCGACGGCCTTCGCAGCGCTGCGATCAAATGCGGCCATGGCCTCGGCCGGGCAGGCGGGGTCCTTCTCCCCGTAGATCGCGTCGAGGGCCACGGCGCACAGATGCACCGCCGCCTCAAGCCACTCCAGTGGGCTCCGTAGGCCGAGCCGCACGGCTCCTTCAGCAGCCTGCGCCCCGCGGGGGTACACTGGGCTTTCCGGCGACCACACCGCCTCATCGACAGCATCAAAGGTCTCCTGCGTGATGCGCCGCAGCGTGGCGTGAACCGCCGCAATCGCCCTCCACCCGTGGACGGCAACACCCAGCATGGGTGGCGACGGCCCGAGCGGACAGTGGGACGCCAACTCGCTGGCCGCCGCGTCGCAATCACGCTCCAGTCGGGCGTGCTCCCTGGGGTACGGGCGAGAGCGAAGGGGGAGGATGCCGTCGGCTGCGAGATGCAGCACCCACCCAGCAACGCGCGCCGCGTCCTCCTCGTGCCCTGCCAGGGCGAAGGTGCGTGCGAGCACCATCAGGTCCAGTAGGAAGAGGATATCCCATCGGCGTGCATCGTGGTGCCCTTTACTGGCCACCATCTGGCCGACGCGCGGGAGGCACGCCCTGGCGGACAACGACGTGCTCGGCGACCCATCCCGTTGGGGAGCCGCCCGTGTCGCGCCCCCGTAGGACTCGATCACAGCGCTTACGCGGCGACTCCGTTCCTCGTCGGGCGCATACCATGCACCTCGCCCAGATGACCACCGCGCCCCTGCTCGGTACAAGGCGCCGCCTAGGGAGTGGGCTCCGTCCGGCGGCGCCGCGCCAATCACCCAGAGCCAACGACCGCGGCGCTCGGTGCGTATGGCCGGTGGGGCGACGTCCGCTTGGATGCAAGGCGTGCCGTCCCTCTGCAGGATGCCAATGGCGGCGCATTCCTCCAGGGTCAGGCGGCCCTGGGGCACCGTTCCCTGGCCCGCCCGCGAGACGGCCCAGGCAGGGGAACCATAGAGCGGTTGCTCGTCTCCCGAGCAGTCCCACCCAACGAACCCCTCCACGAACCTGTCGCGCAGCAGGGCGCTCACGGCCTCCCTCGCTCGCTCCTGAGCGCGCGCATTGCATTGCTCGCCCAGCGCCGCAAACTCGGCGCAGATCGCCTGAAACTCCGCGCTGCCTACCACGAGGCTGTCGTCGGCCAGCCGGCGCCTGCGCTCGTCCAGGATGCTGGAGACGCCATAGCGCTCGCCGCAGTCCAGATAGACTGCGTTGACCGCTTGCTGGCTAAGGCCCACGGGCCTGTGTCCTCCGCACCAGTCGAGCCCCTTTGACGCCCATTCGGCCAGCGCTTCGGAAGCGTGCGGGATGGAACCAACCACAAGATCCTGCTCCCGCGGGTACTGTGGCTCAGCGGCTTCCTCCTCGATGACCCGCACCGAGGCGGGCGGAACTGGCGCCAGTTCCATCGCGGCCCTCACGACGGCAATGTGCGTTCGCCTGGTCATGTCGCGACCGCCACTGAGTGGACCTCGCAGATGCTCCCGTGCCAAGGCCGGCATCGAGGTGCCAACGGAGCGAGAGGGGGAGGTGGCCGCCCCGCCCTCGGAGTTACCCCCTTGGCTCTGGGCAGTACCGATAGATGGCGATGATCGTCATTGGTAGCGGACAAGAGGGAGGATCAGGGGAGTTGATCGCCGAGTATAGGGACTGAGCCGCCAACGCGATCCTCTCCGCTTGGTCCTCCACGGGGTCTCCGATCGGGAGACGTGCGTGGGGCTCAGGGGGCTCGCCAAGAACATTGGCTTGGCCGACGACGACCCACGTTGAGGGTAGATCCACGCACCACCCAGGCCCCAAGGCGCCGAGTGCCTCCGCCAGCTGTTCGCGCGGGATCCGGGAGATGAAGAAGCGGCCGCGGTGCGTGGGCGACGGCTGCACCTTCACCCGAATCGCCCCGCCACACAGCCGCTCCGCGTGGCTCACCTCCGCCTGCCACTTACGCACCGTTTGCTCCGTGAGCCGCGCCCTCCCGGCCCCAGGGGGGGCGGGCACCTGGCTCTCGACCAAGCCGTTGAGCCCCGCGGCGATCCCCGGCATCTCGTGGCGCAGGTAGCCCGCCAGAAGCGTGTAGTCCAGAACGCGAATCCTCCCCGATACACGGACGAACTCCCCGTCCTGAAAGGCGTTGGCAGACCATTGCTCCTCGGCGAAGGCTACGTCAACGTCCTTGAGCTGCTGTGTCTCGCACAGGTGGCTCTCGAACAACGAGTAGACGTAATGGTGGAGACTGCGCGTCTCGCTCTCGCGGCGCGTGTACAGGTACTCGGCGCTCGCCCTGCCTGTCCCCATGAGCGGTACTCCACCCTCCACGGCAGCCCCAACTGACGCGTCGGCTCCAGACTCACGCGAGGCAGACTCGGGAACGCCTCTGCGGAACTGAGCGACGAATGAGCGCACCCGCTCCGTGTCGAGGTAGAGGAAGTCCCGCAGCCCGCCCCCGGTGTGCGATGCGCTACAGGCGGGCTGAGGGCGGGCTCCCCGGCCCGCTGCCCGCCGAACCCACTCCATGGCCCGGCAAAGGCGGCCGCCGCTCGTTCCTCGCTCGTTCGCCCCGCGGGTCTCACTGGACATCCTGCCACCTTCCATCTGAGAGACCTCCGGCGGCACTTGCGGCACCTGCCTTCCGTGCGGCCCCAGGAGAGGCGTTGATCGCGGCAAGCCTCGGGCGGCTTCGCCGGCTTCACCGTTTCTCCCCGGGGCGATGGGGTCGTCGAACTGCGCCAGCGCAGCATTCATCGTCGCGTGTAGATTCGACGTGACGTGGAGCATCTGCCAGTTGGGTGCGCACCCCGAGCCGACGCAACTATGCGCCAAGCACAGCGGCCTGTCAAGGTTTCGGACCGCCCTGCGGAGAACCCATGGCACCGGGCGTTCGCGCTGGGAGGTTCGTCCATGGTCTTCGCACCGTTCCTCGCCACAATCGCCTCCACCGTCTGTGCCCAGCCTCCCTCTCCTCGCCCCCTCCTCGGCGTGATTCGGTGGGACATGTACAGCGGAAACTCGGAGATCACGCAGAAGCAGGAGTTCGGGTTCCTGAAGCCGGAGGAGTACTGGTGGCGGGCGCCGTTCTTCGTGCGGCGGACGGGCGACTGGGAGCATCCGCTGCCACTCGGCTCCAGGTATGGGCCGCACGTGTCCCAATGGGGCGTGCGTCAGCGGCGGTGCGGCGTGGGTTGTTCCGCCAGCACATCGAGGGGCTTGCCGCTGACCGCCTTCGGGTCGTAGGGCACGTCGAGGAGTCTGAGGATCGTGGGGACGATGTCCACGGTGCGACCAGTGGCGAACTCGGTGCGCTTGATCCCGCGACCCCAGAACATGATGGGCACCACGGATTGCGCGCGGTCGAGGCCGCCGTGGGTGCCGGTGAGGACCTGCTTGTTGACGTTGGCCGGCGTGAAGTCCCAGCCGTCGGCGGCGACGAGGTGCAGGTCGCCCGCGCGCGGCGTCCCGAACGAGTTCGCCAGGCGATGGGGCACGTCGGGGTAGCGTAGCTTACAGGTCAATCGCAGCCACTCGCGGTCGTTGAGCCAGCGCCCGGTGTTGACGTACGGCTTGAGCGAGGGCTCCTTCGAGTACTCCAGCGGGTCCTCGCCACGAACCACGTCGTACCGGTATTCCGCGTCCACCTCGTTGAGTTGGCGGCGCGCGATCCGCGACCTCCCCTTGGCGGTGCACACGAGGAACTCATCGGGGGCCGGGTGGGCGACGACGAACCCGATCCCGGGCGAGTAGGTCACGAGGCGCTCGATCAGGTTCATCTCCTCGCCCCGGCAGTCGTACCTCTCCAGGCACTCCAGGGAGGGGGCGATGTCCCAACTGCTCCGTACCACCTTCCCCGACGCATCCCGCTCCTGGCCCTTGATGTAGAGCAGCGCGTCGGAGTTGCCGCCCCACAGGGCGACGCAGTCGTACCGGTGGTCGAACTTGCGCCGGGTCCCGTACCAGAAGTTCGACTCGAAGAACCCCCAGTCGCTCTTCACCATGTACTTGAAGCTCTCGAAGGGTGCGAAGCGCAGGTCCTCCAGCACATGGTCGATGGTCAGGTGCTTGTTGACAGGCGCGGCCCCGTGGTCGGTGGCGAGGATGAACGTCGTCTTGTCCAGCAGGTCGCGCTCCTGCATGAAGTTGATGATGCGGCCGACGTTCTGGTCCACGTGCTTGTACGCCTCTACGACCTCCTCGGAGTCCAAGTGCCGGATGTGCGAGAGGTGGTCGATGCTCGCCAGCGTGATGACCTGGACGCGCGGCACGCCTGCTGCGCCGGTCCGCTTGCCCAGGCCGCTCAGGCACATGGTCGCCCACTGCCAGGCGTTCGTAGCGTAGCCGTCATCGGGAGGGCCGGGCAGGTAGAGCGAGCACCCCCGGTTGCACACCTGGATGACGGCGAGGCTCCGCGCGTCCGGGAAGTACTCGAACACCGTCTTGACGCCCGGGTACAACTCGTTGTTGTGCCCCGTGATTCCCGGCC
>VGFC01000416.1 GCA_016869045.1 Armatimonadota bacterium | reverse complement strand
TCGTAGAAGGTCGTCACCGCGGGGCACGGGAGCCACGCCGGAAGCAGCGTTCCGGGGAAGTGCGCGACGGTAACGCCGTCCCAGGCCATCGCGGCGGGCATCCGCAGACGCAGCCAGAGCCGGGGAATGGGGGAGACCCGCGCGCGGTCTGCCGCCGCGAGGAGGGGCTCCGCGTCTGCGGGGCGCTCCGGACCGGCGGCGTAGAGGAACAGCTCCGGGCGGTCGGGCAGGGCCAGCAGCGCGCGGGTCAGGTTGAGCGTGCAGGTCTCTACGCCGGACTTCTGCGAGTGAAGCAGGTACGTGGCGTCAATCCCCACGCGCAGACGCTGCACCGTCGGAGCAGCCCCGCCCCGCGCGGGGTAGCGGCGCTCCGGGGAGGACTGCGCGTGCTCGGGGAGCGCAAACAGGCGGCTGACGGCGACTCCGGCCCACACGGCGACGAGGGGCATGAGCGGCAGGAAGTAGCGCCCTTCGCCGGCATAGGAGGCGAGGTGCACCAGGACAATCGACAGGGCGAACGCGGCCAGCAGCGCCGAGCCTGCGGAGCGCCAGAGGCTCGCCAGGCCGATCGCCGCACCAAGCAGCAAGAGGGGATGCAACAGCCGCGTGAGGCCTGTCCCCTCGGTGGGTGTCAACACCAGGTAGCCGATCTTGCCCCACAGCAGGCCCATCAGCGCAGCTGGGCGGCGCAGGTTGTCCCACGCCTGAGCGCGAGCCATGGCCGTCATCGCGCGGTCAGCCCGGACTTCATCATCGCCGCACTCATGCAGGACGCGCGTGCAGACGATGTATGCATAATCGCGGTAGCGGCCGTGGTGCGGCAGGTAGTTTCCGGCCCACAGATGGACGCCGCTCAGGGTCGTTCCCGGCACGAAGGCGCCGAGAGCGAGTTGGTTCCGAATCCACCACGGCATCATGACGACCACGAAGCCAACGACGACCAGGGCGGGCCGCGCAAGCGCCCTGGGAGGGTGCCCTCCGCGCCACAGAAGGCCGGCCGCGCAGACTGCAACGACCGGCGGACTGAACAGCGTATTCGGACGCACGAGCGTGGCCAGTCCCAGTACGAAGCCGGACAGCAACCATAGGCCGGCACGGTTCCCGCGGCAAGCCCCTACCAGCAGGTGTGCGACCAACGGATACAGGAGGACGGCGAGGGGCTCCGTGAGGATCAGGGGTGCATCTCGCCACAGGGGAGGGTAGGCAGCCACCAGGAGCCCTGCTGCGACCCCAGCGAGTGACCCGGCGAGCGCTTCGGCCACCAGGAAGGCCGCGGCGGCGGCCCCCACAGTCGCCACTGCCTGGAGCGCGGAGGCCAGGCGAACGTCTCCCTGCCCGGCGAGGAGCCGGCACGCCGCCAGGAAGGCGGGGTATCCCGGCGTCCGGGCTGCCCGAGCGATGGGGTCTGAACCATCGTTCGCGAGCGGGTGCCGGCCGCGGAACTGCCCTGTGCGGAGGAGGGTGTCTGCGGCTGTCAGGTACCAGCGGCCGTCGATCCCCCGAACGTCCCGGCCCTGTGCGGAATGGAGGCCCATGGCGCCGGTCACCGCAGCGACGGCAAGCACGCCCGCCAGGGCCCCGCGGCGTCGGGCGGCCGGCCAAACAGGTGCAGCTTCGCAGTCGCCTCGGGCGATGCTCGCCGCCAACCGGCGCGGTACCCACTCGACGGCCCAGAGCAGCGTGTGGGCCCAGGGCGTCCGCACCGCCCGCAAGCCCACGAAGCAAAGCAGCGGTTGCCAGCCGACGACATACAGCAGGCCGGGCATCAGCCACCGCGTCACCCAGTCGCCTCTTCGGGTCAGCAGCGCCAGGACCACCGCCACCGCCGCCAGCCCGCCGTCGAACCACTCCCCCGCGAGGCCGCCGGCCAGCCAGAACACCCGGGCAATAGGTGCGATCAGCACCGCCAGCACTGCGGCCCCCAACCACCACACGGACGCATCGGCAGCGCTCGCCTGCTCGATAGACGGGTCCGGCGCACATCCAGCCATCGTTACGTTCCGGGGCTCCGCGATTGGGTCACGAGGTCAGACCTGCGGCGTGGCGGAATAGTAGCACATCTCAACGAGTGGCAACAGGGGGCAGCTGATCCCGCACCCCCGTGGCGCCGAGAGGCTCCTGGAGGCTACTTCCCGTTGACTGCCGTGTCGGCCGTGATCCCCAACCGCGACGGCGCAGACCTCCTGCGTCACACTCTTCCCCCGCTGTTCGCGGAGCTTGCCTCGGGGGAACACGAGGTCCTGGTCATCGATGGCGCGAGTGAGGACGACAGCCTCGGGATGCTGCGGAGCGAGTTCCCCCAGGTCCGCGCCGTGCCTCTCAGAGAGAACGTCGGGTTCGGCGCCGCCTGCAACCTCGGATTCACGGAGGCCAGGCTTGACCTACTGAGTCTCGTGTGGATAGGGAAACTCGTGGGGCGGGCATTCCTGCCCGCCACGGGCCATTGGCGGGCAAGAATGCCCGCCCCACGAGTTCGCTCCTTGTTCCCCAAGATACACGAGACTCAGTAACGTGCTTCTCCTGGACTCGGACATGGAGGTGACGCCCGGCTCCCTCGGCCCCGACTTGCCTTGGCCGGGAGTGCGTGGCATAATCCGCTCAGCTGCTCCATCCGCGGGGACCGATCACGTGCTTGATCCGTCACGAGCCGAGGCCAGGCTGCAGTACGAACAGCTTCACCCCGGGGGCGGCGTCCTCTCCCGCGTTCCCCGCCGGAGCGACTTGACGTACTGCCATCTGCTGCCGGTGCTCGACCGCTACCTGGCGTCGGGGCACAGAGTGCTGGACATCGGCTGCGGCGCCGGCGCGGTGAGCCTCTACGCGGCGGACCGGGGCGCCGAAGTGCTGGGAATCGACATCTCGGAGAACGCGGTCGCGTCCTGTCGGGAGAGCGCCCGCCGCCTCGGCCTGGATGGCCGAGCGGAGTTCCGCGCGCTTGACTTCCCTTCTGTAGTGCCGCCCGGCCCGTTCGGCATGGTCGTGTGTTTCGAAGTGTTGGAGCACTTGCCGAACGACCGCGAGGCCGTGGGCATGATTCGCGGGCTGCTGGCCCCCGGGGGCGTGGCGCTGTTCTCGGTGCCCTCGGCCAGGGCGCCGGTCCACCGGTTGCGGATGCGGCTGCGGGGCAGGGACGCCTTCGACATCGAGGCGGGGCACCTGCGGCGGTACACGGCGGGGGAACTCGCCGCGCTGCTGACTGAGGAAGGTCTGGCGATGCTCGAGGTCCGTCGTACGGAGGGCTTGCTCCGCAACGCCCTGTACGTGACGGCTACGGGACGGTTCCTCCTCCGGTTCGTCCGTTCGTTCGTGAAGGGCATCGTCACCGTGGTAGACAACGCGTCGGTCGGGCTGTTCGGCGAGTCCCAGATCATCGTGGCGACGCGCAGGCAGGCCGATGAGTAGCCCCCTGCCGCCCATCTCGGCCGTCATCCCCAACCGCGACGGAGCCGCGTTGCTGCCGCGGATCCTGCCGCCCCTGCTGGCGGAGCTGCCGCCGGATCAGCACGAGGTCGTTGTGGTGGACGATGCCAGCGAGGATAGCAGCCTCGACCTGCTGGCCCGCGAGTTCCCCTCGGTTCGCGTGGTGGAACTCAAGCCGAACGTCGGCTTCGGCGCCGCCTGCAACCGGGGGTTCGATGAAGTCCGGCACGACCTCGTGCTCCTGCTCAACTCCGACATGGAGGTCACGCCGGGCTCAGTCCCCGTGTTGGCTCAGCACTTCGTTGAAGCCGATGTCTTCGCCGTTGCGCCTCGCTATGTCAGCCCGCGCGCGCCGACCGCGGCGGAGGCACCTGACGGCCGACCCTTCGGTCATCAGATCTGCGCTCCAGCCGGCGGCGGGCTCTTCCGGAGGGACGCGTTCCGGTCGCTCGGCGGCTTCGACCCGCTCTATCACCCCTTCTACTGGGAGGACATGGACCTGGGGTGGACTGCATGGGCGGCGGGCTGGCGGATCGTCCACGACCCACGCTGCCACTTCGTGCACCTGGAGAACGCCACGATCCGCCGGCTCTACCCGGGGAGCTACGTCCGCCGCATCCGCGCGCGGAACCGATTGCTGTTTGGCTGGAAGAACCTACGCAGCCTCGGCAGACTGGCCCCCTTCCTGGCGCGGACGGCGGCCGGTGCGGTGGGCGATCTGCTCTTGCGCGCAGACCCCGCTCGGTTCCTGGGGGTGTGCGCCTCCCTGGCGCGCCTCCCATCGTGTCTCGCGCGCCGGTTCAGGGCTGGACCCGGTCTCCCTGACCGGGAGATCATCGAGCGCTCAGAGTGCGTCTGGGAACTCCTGCTGAAGCTCTGAGGGATCACGTCCATGCCGCCGTCGGTTGCGGTGCTGTTGCCAAACTACGCGGGCCGCGAGCTTCTGGAGCGGTACCTTCCGTCCGTGGTTGCGGCTGCCGCCACGGTCGAGGCACCTGTCGTCATCGTGGACGACGCCAGCCCCGATGACAGCGTCGCGTTCCTGAACTCCACGTTCCCCTCGGTGCGCGTTCTGGCGCTGGCCGAGAACGTCGGCTTTGCCCGCGCGGTCAACCACGGGGTCGGGGAGATTCCGGCCGACACCATCGTCCTGCTCAACACGGACGTAGAACCCGACCCAGGCTTCGTCCCCCCGCTGCTGCGCGCGCTGGAGGAGCCTGAGGTCTTCGCCGCCGTGCCTCGCCTTCGGCGGCCCCTCGAGGGCGGTGTAGCGGAGAGTGCGATCGCCGGGGAGTTCCGTCGGGGGCTGTTCCGTCTGCACTTTCTTGGCGATGAGCCCTTCGCGTGCCATGCGACGCCTTCCCCCACGCTCTACCCGGTCGGGGCGGCGGTGGCGTTCCGTCGCGACGTGTTCCTCAGGCTGGGTGGGTTGGACCCGCTCTATCGGCCATACTACTGGGAGGACGCCGACCTCGGCTATCGCGCGTGGAAGGCCGGCTACCAGGTGCTCTGTGTTCCCGACAGCCTGGCCGACCACCATGCGGGCGTCATCCGCGCCACCCAGCCCGGGGGACGGATCGCGCTGGCGCAGGACGCGCACCGCTTCCTCTTCACCTGGAAGAACGTGCACGATCCCTGGTGGACGCTGAGCCACTGCGCCCTGCTCGGGCCGCATGTCCTGGCCTCGCTGTGTACGGGGCGATGGGGGTTCGTGCGGGGCCTGATCGCCGCGCTGGGCAGGCTCCCCGAAGCGCTGCGCGCGCGGCAGGCTGCTCGTCGGGCGGCCACGGTCTCGGACCGGGAGGTACTGGCGCAGCTCGGCTAACACTCGCCCACCCCTGCGTCCCAGCAACTGACGATCGTGCGGTAGCATCGCCCCATGTTCAGCCGCGCCAGGAGAGGGCTGACCGGGGTCCAGAGGCGAACGCGGATGATGGCCCCCCAGTCGTCGCCGCCCACGATCCCTCGCATCATTGTGTAGCGCACGCGCAGGTTGGCGTTCTTGGTGACGCGCACCTCGGGCGTCGCGAAACGCTCGCGCGCGGCTGCGGTGACCCACTCCAGTAGTTCCTCGGTCTCCGGCAGGCCGTTCTCCAGATGCTCGGACAGGAAGCGGCCGAGGCCGCTGCGGCCCGAGACGTCGTAGAGCCGCCGGTCGTGCGCCTGGGCATCGTGACCCGTGGGAGCAGCGATGACGACCAGCCGACGCGCGACGCGGAACATCTCGGCAACCGCGACGGATCGCTGGGCGGGGGGCAGGTGCTCCAGAAGGTCCGCCGAGACCACGGCCGGGAACGCCCCATCCGCGAAGGGGAGTCGCAGACAGTGGGCCTGCACGAAGGGGGCGGATGTCCGCGCCGCAGGGCCGGCGTCGGTGAGCACTACGGGGTTGCGCACGTAGGGCGCGATCCCCGTGCCCCCCGCGCCCACGTCCAGGACGCGCGCGTCCCGGCCGACGGCCGACGCCACGGTTCGCGCGATCGGCCGGTAGCGCCAGGCAGCGTCGGGGTTCCAGTCGGGGAAGCACCACTCGATCGCGTCTGCCACGCGGTTGAGCACGGGACGGACAAGGAGACGAGACAGCGATCTCACCGCGCTACCCCCGGCGCTGGGCGGCCCGCCCTCTCACGATCTCCAGCACGCGCGTCGTGGTCTTCAACGGCGAACGCACCAGACGCCTGGCGACCTCCAGCACGTAGTGGGCGGGTCGCCGCCGCAAGTCCGTCAGGTAGAAGCTCTTCAGGTACGTGGGCTCGGCCAGCTCGGCGTGCAGCGCGCCGACCAGAGCCTCGAATCGCTCGGTCGGCATCTCGGTGAAGTTCATGCTGTTGCCCACGGTGTAGGCGCGCCAGTCCTCGGGCAGCCGCCCCTCGGCGGCGAGTTCCTCGAACGCCTC
>VGFC01000415.1 GCA_016869045.1 Armatimonadota bacterium | reverse complement strand
CACCGTCGTCGCCAACCGCCGGCCCCAGCCGACCATCATCACCCACACGAACTGCGTGAAGTAGTGAAGGCTGGGCACCGTGAAGCAAGGCGCAAACGCCATCAACAGCGAAGCAACCTCCGGAGGGGGGATGAGCTGTGGCATGGGCTGTGACCTCGGCTGCGATGGGATGCTGCGATCACAGCCCACTTCGCCGTCGAGCCACCGTCCTCCCGCTACATCGCTCGTCTCCCCTCACCCAGAAGTGCTGAACTACAGACTAGAGCTCCTTGGGAAGAGCAAGCAGCGCCGCCCCATGTGATAGGGGCCCGGGCCGCGCGGACGGGTTCCATCCATGTCGCGACGAACCGCAAAGGGAGGGAGGGACCTCGATGACCAGCGACGACCCAATGGCCGCCGGCCGTGCGTTTGTGGAACGGGGGCGGGCGCGGGGGAAGTCGGACCAGGAACTCCGGCAGACGTTGCAGGCCTCAGGATGGAGCGAAGCCGCGCTCAATACTCTTTGGTCCCGCCTGGGCCCCGCCCCGGCGCCTACCCCCGCGGCTCCGCAGCCTCCCCCGCGGGCCCGCCGGACGCGGGGGACGACGTGCTCCCCGACTGGGAGCTGGACGTGGATGACCAGCCCGGGGCGGCGGCCCAAGCCCGGCCGCCCGCTCGGATGGTCGGCGAGGGGTGTGTAGCCGCCCTCGACTCGCGGAGCGTGGGCTTTGTACTCATGGCGGAGCGGGCCGTGCAGGGCTGGATGCGCGACAATCCCGGCTTCAGCCCGGAGGACGGGGCAGCCTCCCTGGCTGCAATCGTGGCCCACTGGCTGTCGCCCGCGGGAGGCTTCGGCCACCAAGTCCCGCCCCCCGAGGCCGTTGAACTCATGTCCCGGGCCACCGTGCGCCGGGTGCAGTCGGCGGCGGAGGTCGTCCCGGAGATACCCGCGCCTCATCGCGGGCCGGCCTACCTGGTTCTGCTTGCCGAGCCTCCGGTGCCGGGCGTCAAGGTCGGCCTGCACGCGGACTGCATCGCTCTGCTGAACGAGCGCAATACCGGCTGGGTGATGATGAAAGAGACGATGGTCAGGGAGTACATGCAGGAGTGCCGGGAGACCAACCGTGACATGTCCGCCTTCCTGGCGGCCCTCTCCCTCGGCCCAGTCCTGTGTCACGGCGCACCGGTCACTTTCAGCGACCAGGAGGAACTCAATGCCGCCTTCCGGCGCGCCCATACCGAGTGGCACCGCTCCGCCCGAGCCGTAATGCCAGGCCTCCCACTCTCGTGGGTGGGGCCGGTATGCGTCGTCCGGTTCCGGGACCCTTGACGCGGCCGCCCGCCTCAAGGGGAGGGCTCGCCCCACTGAGCGACCGCGATGGCCTGCTTGTGCTGGAGCCCGCCGCCAAGCCGTACCGCTCCGCCGCACTGCCAAGTGCGCGAGGGCCGCTGGAGAGCACATCCGAAGGAGGCAGGACCCTGACGCGTATGGCAACATCAGTGCGCGCGGCGCGAGCAGATGGTGACGCACTTGAGGTGTACGCCGCACAGCAGCGGACAGCAAGGGTGCCTCGAGCGCCACAGGAGGACAACCATGGATTCCAGCAAGGCGTTCGAGGCAGCCGGACTTCGTGCCAGGAAACCACTCGCCGCGAAGACAAGGCAGCAGCTTCTGTCACGACTTGGGTGCCCCGTGCCGCCCGAAGTCGAGGCCTTCTACGAGCAGTGCAACGGCGGGCGCATCCCCGCACTCGGGTGCCGGTTCTACCCACTCTCGGAGGCGCTGGAGAGCTCCGGCTACTACGACTTCAAGCTCAGTCTCCGCATCCTGCCGGTCTTCGTGTCCGAGGAGAACGAGTCTGACCCCTGTGTGGTCGGTCTCGAGTCCCCCTTGACCGGCTACGTGTTCCAGCTCTGCCATGATGCCCCGAGCCGCGTCTTGGCGCCATCCCTCTCGTCGTTCCTGAAGTCCCTGGCTTCGCAGGAAGCTGACGAGGCTTTCTGCCTCGAGGACGCGATGTTCGTCTACCCCAAGGCGCTCTCCAAGGCCGAACGGAAGACGGTTGAGGACTTGCTGGCCCGGTCGCGGATGGACCTGACGGTCGAGGACGAACGCGGACTCCTGGTTGAGCTGGCCCGCAGCATGCCGCGCGATGCGGAACGCGCCAGTGCCCTGGGTGAGCCCGAGGCAGCCAAGGCTGGCGCCCAGAAGCCGCGCGCCCCGGCACGCGTGGCGCCTACCGGGAGCAAGCGCCCCGCCCCGGGGAAGGCTCCGGACTTCGTGAATCCGGTGGACGGCTACGAGATGGTGCTGATCCCCGCCGGAAAGGCGATCTTCGGCACAAGCGACGAGAGGTGCGGACGCGAAGCCAGACCCCCATTCGAGGCCGAGCTTCCGGCCTACTACCTCGGCCTGTACTGCGTGACGAACGCTCGGTACCTGCAGTTCGTCGAGGCCACCGGTTACCCCCCGCCTGAGAAGTACGGCTTCGGTGATCCGGTGTGGAGGAACGGCCGCTTCCCCGACGAGAAGGCCGACCATCCGGTGGTCCATGTGAACTGGGATGACGCCTACGCGTACTGCGAGTGGGCGGGCCTGCGGCTCCCGACCGAGTTGGAGTGGGAGAAGGGCGCCCGTGGGACGGATGGTCGGCTCTTTGCCTGGGGCAACGAATGGGAACCGGACCAGTGCCGCCACGGACGCAACCGCGGCAGGCAGACCACGTGCCCGGTCTGGGAGTACCCGCAGGGCGTGAGCGTCTGGGGCTGCTACAGCATGACCGGGAACGTCGAGGAATGGTGCGCGGACTGGTACGCGAATGGCGCTTACCGGGGCTACTCACGAGGCGACCTCCAGGCGCCGGGCAAGGGCAGAGAGAAGGTGGTCCGCGGGGGGCACTGGAGGCCCCTTGTCCTCGACCACTACCTTGCGCCTCGGCGGAGCGCCTTCGAGCCTTCCCTGCGGATCGACGTGCGAGGGTTCCGTTGCGCGCGAGACGTGTGAGGCGACCTCACGGAGGTACAGCGGCGCAGTGCGCCGCGCCTCCTCCGGCGGTGGACACACAGCGTGCGGGAGGGCCAGCACTGTGAAGGCGCCCTGGTGGATCATGCTTGCCTCCCTCGCGGCAGCTATCCTCCTGACCATGCTTGCGGAGAGCAGGCGCTTCCAGCCGCCAAACCGGGTGGCGCCGGTCCTGTCCTGGGGCGCCCTCGTGTGCTGTTGCGGGGTCTGCGTGGGTCTTGTCGCGGGGGTACTGGTCTACGTCCTCCGCCTGGACGAGTGGCTGGCGGTCGCAATCGCCGTGCCCGTGGCCATCCCGGTTCTGTGGGGTCTCGCGAAGATGATGGACTCGTAGGCGCCGACAACACGCCAGAGATGGTGCCTGTCTTCCGTGGGTGGGCACATTACTGCGCTTCGTGGAAACATGCGAACGGTGCCGAACTGGAGCCCTCCTGCGACAAGCAGGAGTAACCCAAGCCCAGGGCGCGTGGGAACGCGCCGCTTGGGATAGGAGAGTGAAGGCATGGCCGACACCACGTTGAGAGAGCAGATCTCCGAACTGATTCGTCAGAAGGCGCCGCCGCGCCTGGCCGACGCCATTGAGCAGTCGGTGCGGGAGTCGCTGCTGCTCCGCACGACCCCCGTGCCCGATGGGGGGATGCCGGTCGGCAGGTCCAGGATCGGCGGCATGCCCGACCTTCCGCCGGAGGTCGAGTGGCCGACCTGGAACGACCAGCCCCTCGCCTTCATCGCCCAGATCAGCCTCTCGGAGCTTCCCCCGTACGAGTTCCTGGAGGTCCTCCCAAGCACCGGAGTCCTGAGCTTCTTCTACTCGGCCCGGCAAGAGACGTGGGGATTCGACCCGAAGGACCAGAGCAGTTGGCGGGTGCTCCACCTTGACGAGCAAGGCCTCCAGCGCCGCTCCCCTTCACCGTACCTCCCGGACGAAGGCATCTACCAGAGCTGCGGCCTCGACTACGCGCCCTCATTCACGCTCCCCTGCATCGAGTCGCCTCATGTGGACCTGGACTTCGACCGTGGGCCCTGGGAGGGGATCGACGAGTACATCGAGTTGCTGAAGGACTTCGAGCAGTTGGTCGATGAGGGCCGGTGGCTCAACCGGCTGCTCGGCCACCCCGACCAGATGCAGAACGACATGCTGCTGACGGCCCAGTGGGCTTCCCACGGGCTCTACTGCGGGAGGCCCGACCCCGCACAGGCCGAGCGGGAACGGGAACTGGAGCCCGGCGCCGCGGACCGGCAGCTGCTCCTGCAGATCGACTCCGATCCCAACACTGGGATGATGTGGGGGGACGTCGGCAAGCTGTACTACCTGATGCACTCGGAGGATCTGCGCAACCGCAACTTCGACGCGGCGTGGCTGATACTGCAGTGTACGTAGGCGCCCGAGGCCGGCTGCCGCCGCCTCAGGGGCCCTGAAGAGGAGACCGCACAATGAGCCAAGTCCTGGAGTTCACGACGGAGGAGTTCCTTCGGACGCACTACGGGAGCCGTGAAGAGGCGATCAAGCCCCCCACCCTCGACGACGTGACATCCCCGGCCACGGCTGCCGGCGCCGTCAGGCAGGCCCTGAGCCGGGGGCTCCTGCACGAGAGCGATGCCGCGTCCCTCGTTGGCCTGTGCCTCTACCGGGGTCAGCTGGCCCGCGCGTGGGGTGCCTCGCCGGAGGAGTTACGCGCCATCTGGCGCGCAGCTTGAGGAGATCGCGCTGCCGAACGACCTCTTCGTGCCGGTGCTCTGTGCGCTCCTGATCGATCAGGCGCCGACCGAGGGCATCATCGGGCCGGTGGACTTCAGCGCGCTCGGGGTGCGGGAGTTCGGGACGATCTACGAGGGCCTGCTCGAGAACGAACTCGCCATCGCCGAGACCGACCTCACCACGAAGCGCGTGAAGGACCGCGACATCTACTGGCCGGTGGAGGAGCAGACGCGCAAGGGCGTCGAGGTCGTCGTACGCCAGGGCGAGGCCTACCTGCACGACGCGTCGGGCGCCCGCAAAGCCACCGGCTCCTACTACACGAAGCCCTTCGCGGTGGCACATCTGCTCGACCACGCGCTGGAGCCCGCCCTCGACGCACACATCGAGCGGCTCGCAGCAGTGGACGACACGGACGCCGCCGCGGCCTTCTTCGACTTCCGCGTGGCCGACATCGCGATGGGCTCGGGCCACTTCCTCGTCGCCGCGACGGACCGCATCGAGCGCAAGCTGTCGCAGTACCTCGCCGAGCGCCCGGGCGGCCTGCCGGGCGTTCGGCTGGAGCTGGCCCGGCTGCGGGAGGCGGCGAAGAAGGCACTCGGCCCGGCGGGCGAAGCCGTCGAGATCGAGGACACCCAGCTCCTGCGCCGGCAGATGGCGCGCCGCTGCATCTACGGGGTGGACATCAACCCCCTCGCCGTGCAGCTCGCCCGCGTCTCCCTCTGGATTCACACCTTCGTGCCCGGCCTGCCGCTCTCGTTCCTCGACCACAACCTGCGCCAGGGGAACTCCCTCGTCGGCATCGCCACCATCGACGAGGCGCGGGAGGAGCTGGCCGAGCTGCGTGGCGCGTTGTTCGCGCAGCGTGCCGTCGCCGTGCTGGACCTGCCGCGCGCAAGTGTGGAGCGCCTCGGGAAACTGGCGGACGCCGACGCGGCTGAAATCAAGCTGGCCCGGGAGACCTGGGCAGAGGCCAGCCGTGCAGTGCGCCCGGCAGAGGCCCTGCTCGACATCGTCACGGCCTCCGGCCTGGACGATGACGTGAGGGGCGAGGTCTCACAGGAGGACTGGATTGCTGAACCGGACGCGGTGCCGGACTCCTCGGCCGACGTCAAAGCCGCCCACGTACTGCGTCACACACATCGACTGCACTTCCCTATCGGCTTCCCTGAGGTCTTCCTACGCGAGCGTCCCGGCTTTGACTGCATCCTCGGCAACCCGCCGTGGCAGGAAGCCACCGTTGAGGAGCATGCCTTCTGGGGCCGCTACTCGCCCGGCCTGAGGCGGTGGTCGGGCGCACGTTCCGCCCAGGAACGGGAGAAGGAGATCGCTCGACTTCGAGAGGCGCGACCCGACCTCGTGGCCCTGCTTGAGCGGGAAGTGGCGGCCATGCAACTCCAGCGCCAAGTGCTCCTCAGCGGCCCCTTCCCAGGCATGGGGTCGGGCGACCCAGACCTCTACAAGGCCTTCTGCTGGCGCTTCTGGCAACTGCTGTGCGACGGCGGACGGATGGGGGTGGTGCTTCCGCGTTCGACCTTCGCGACGAAGGGGTCGGAGGACTTCCGGCGAGCAGCTCTGAGCAATGGCTGTGTCTGCGACCTCACCTTCCTGGTGAACCGTGGGGGCTGGGTCTTCGATGAAGCCG
>VGFC01000414.1 GCA_016869045.1 Armatimonadota bacterium | reverse complement strand
GTACGTCGTGGGCGCATCGCCGGCGCTGTCCGTGTACTGCACCTGGAACTGGAAGCTCGTCCCGGTCGGCCCGGAGTCCGGATCGACCCCGTCGGACACGAAGCCCGTGGCGCCGGTCCAGCAGAGGGACGGACTGCCGTTGACGAACGGTCCCTGGACGAAGCTCGTCGGCGTCCCCACCGCGTCGATCGCGGCGGCCGACTTGAAGTAGAACCGGTACTTCATGACCTGGTTGGTCAGTTGCGCTTGGACGGAGTAGATCGCGCCGGTCTTCTCGCTGCCGAACTCCTTGGCAAGCAGGAGGGACCGACATGCCGTCCACGTCCCACCACAGTCCTTGCGCTGGATCACGCACCGGGCGACGGCCGGCGGCGCCCCGCCCGGATCCGTGTACTTCACCTTGAACGCGAAGTTCGTGGCGTTCGGGTCGCCGGTGTCCGGGTCCGCTCCATCGGCCGTGTAGCCGGGGCTCCCGACCCAGTCGAGCCTGGGTGTGAGATCGTTGCCGAAGGCCTTCAGGCACATGTTCGCCGTGGCATTCCAGTTCGTCAGGTCGTTCCAGGTGATCCCGTCCGCACTCCAGTAGCTCTGCCCGGAGGCCGCGGTCGCACCGCTACTGTAGCCGCCCTGGACCCATTCGATGACCTGGGGGAAGTTGTAGCCGGGGGTAGTGACCTGGGTGACCACCGCGAAGCTGGTGTCCCCGGGCAACAGATAGACCGGCGTGCTCAGGGCGAGCGTGTAGTACCCGGTGAAGGTCAGGTTCCCGAACTCCGTGGCAGCCAGGGTGCCGCCCGTAGGGTTGCCTGCCGGCGGGTTCGTGTAGACGTAGGCCTTAACCGTTGCGTTCGGCGCCGGAACGTAGAAGCTCACCGCCTCCAGGCGCTGGTAGGGCGTGCTCTTGGGGAACACATTGCCGCCCCACAGCGTGGGGGAAACGACACCGATGCTGGTGACCCATCCCAGCGGATCGTACTCGTACCGCGTGTCCCACGTGGTCGTAGGTTGTGCGTCGTTGAAGACGGTCAGCAGATCGTAGCCCAGGCGCGCGTCGTAGTAGGAGATATAGTAGTAACCACCGATGCCCCAGCCGGCGCCCCAGCTGTTCCGGCAGATGAACGCCCCGTTGCCGGGCGGCGCCACGGTGAAACTCCCCGCGGGATAGGAGTCGTCCCAACCGACAATCGTCACCGCATGGTTCACCGTCGTAGCGCTGGGATGGTAGTACGCCGACGTTCCGGGGTTGTAGAACGTGTTGTCGTGGTAGTAGCTCATGTACACGGCGCCCCAGTACATGAGCGCGTACTTGATGTTGTCGTTGTCCAGCGCGTTCGTGCGGAGCGGCAGCCAAAGCACTTGCTGCACGTGCCGGTTGGCCGGCAGACCGGGAGGCGACACGGCATTCGCGGGCGAGTACGGGTCGAGCGGCTCATCGACCGGCCCGCTCCAGCGCGCCAGGTAGGCGGTGGACATGTACGAGTGCCCGCCGGCACAGTGCGTGTAGTCGAAACCGTGGGTGTTCTTCAGGTTCTGCTCGGACCCGTCGATGACGTCGATGGGCCGTCGACAGGACTCCAGGGATCCGTACGTCGCGAAGGTCCAGCAGGAGCCGCACGGACCTTGATCCCGGATCGGGCTCACCTTCGCCGGGAAACTCCGCAGGTCGTAGTTGGCGGGTGGCGCGAAGGGGCGGTCGATCCGGGGTCTCAGGTGCAGGCCCTTCGGGTCCTGCGGAGCCGGAACCGCGCCTAACCCGTGTCCATCGGCCGTGACCGTCTGCCACCTCCCCGCCATCACGGAATCGTGGTACGCGACGTAGCCGGGGTTGATCGGCGCAGACCGCAGCACCTGGCCACCGGCAACTGCGCTTGTCAACGCCGCACAACTCAGAGCGATGGCGATTGACAGAACCGGGATCGTCCGGCGTCTCATGGGGGCCCCCTCCTCAATGTGGCGGTTTGTACAGCGGGGGTAGGTCGATCGCAGGCGCAGGTCAGCAGACGGCGTCGTCCGCCATCGGGGTGCAATCCGTGGGGCGAGTGCCTCCACCTTCGCCGTGCGGCGACCGTCTCCTGCCTCCGGCCCTGTGCGGCGCGGGTTACTTGGTGCGCGACGCGGCCCACTGGCCGTACAGCTCCGCCGTCACCGCATACACGGGGTCATCGAGCAACTTCCCCTTCGGCAGGCAGTACAGGCGGATGCCGTCCGCGTGCTCGCGGGACACGGTGAGCGTCCTGCGCATGTACTCCGGCGTGCGTGGCGGAGGGTTGCCGCCCCCTGAGCCTGAGGCGTACACATTCACCAGCAGGAATTTGTCCGGGCCGATCCACTTCCGGCAAGCGGCGAGTTGCGCCTCCAGTTCGTCGCCGGTCGCGTACTCACAGTACGGGAACACGATGCCGTCGATGATGAGCCCGTATGTCTCAATCCACTCGGCCTCGCCCACCGTGGGCCAGTAGATCGTCGGCAGGAACGCGAGCTTGGGGTCGTGCTTGCGGAGGGTCTCCACGACCTGTGCGATGTAGTCAGGCGTGAAGAGTTGGTGGTTCGAGGAGGACCAGAAGTCGTCGATCACCAGCGCCACGAGGTTGTCGTATCGCTCGGCCAGCTTGCCGATCTCATCGGCCCACCTCACGTAGTCCAGCCGGTACGGCTCAGACCACGGGAAGCCGCCTCCCTGCTCGCTGGGCGGGCAAAGCGTGACCCAGACCTTGATCCCCGCCTCCTCGGCGAGAGGCAGGAACGCCTGGAAGTCCTCCCAGTCCGTCTCCTCGTGCCAGATGAGGAAGTCGTACATGGTCATGTGCGCGGTCTTGATCTGCTCCATCACCCGCGGCAGGTCCACGCGACCCTCTGGCGTGCGCGGCTCGGCATCATAGTCGCCCAAGGTGCCGACCAGGTTGGGCTCGAGGAGCTTGCGGCGTTGACGCTCGGATTCCCTGAGCGCCGCCCAGCGTTGGCCCGTAAGCTCAACGGTGGCCTCGCACGTCTCGTCCGTTGGCCCTCCGCCCACGTGGAACCGGAGCGAGTAACGCCCGTCCGCCAGACCGGCGGTCGGGAGGCGTATCTCGGCATGTGCTGCCGTCACGTCTGCCACCGGCGGCGTCCACTGCAGAGGCTCAGACTGGGAAGAGGTTACCTCCCGGCCACCGGCCGCGATGAGAGAGGCGATGCAGCGGAAGGTGGGGTCTGGCTCGGTCGGTTTGCGGTACACCTTGCAGTCGGCGATCAGGGGCTCGGGCTGGCGGGCAGTGGAGCCGCGCGGGGCGCCGAACACCACGGCCGTCTGCCTGGAGAGGCGTGCATCCGCCAGCATGTAGTCCAGGCCGTCGCGAAGCATGGCCCCCACATCGGCTTCCCCGTTGGACCACACGACCCAGTTGTACACGAGTGCCTTCCCAGAGCCGTACTGGTTGTACACGACGGCCGGGTAGGCCCCGGGTGCGCCATTCGCGGCCATGCCGGTCATCTCGTACAGCACGGTCGCGCCGACAGTCGCGCTCGTGGCCGGGTTGCCGACCAGGCGCTGGGCCGCGCAGCCCCCGATCGAGAGCGCCGCCGGGTGCGGCCCACCGAGGCGCTTGAGCGCCACGTCGGCGAGCGGGGCGTAGGTCGTCTCCGGGCCAAGCCCCAGAGCGTCCCGGAACACCGCCTCGCGGCAGCGCGCGGGAGAGTCAAACCAGATCACCCGGCCCCCTGCCCTCACGTACTCCGTCAGGCCCTGCGCCGCGCCATCCGGCACGATGTACACACTCGACGCCAGGATCAGCTCGTACCGGCTCAGTCGATCCCCGTCGGAGGCCGCTTCATCGCCGATCACCTCGAACGTCACGCCACGCGCTGCCAGCCAGCTCCGCAGCGGCTCCTGGTAGATGCCACGATACTGCGCGGCATTCGCCTCAGACTCGTACACGGCGCACTGCTGGCTCAGGGCCGGAACAGAGGCCATCATGCACCACAGCGCAGCAGGCATGTCACACCTCCTGGGGCCCTCTTCCGCACCTTCGCACCCGCATCCTCCGCCGCTAGGGCCTTGCCGTTCCCCGTCCCTTCGCACCGATCTGGGTTGCGCGGGAGGGCCGGCGCTTCACACGCGAGGACGCCGTCTGCACCGATTGCCACGGCAAGCACACGATCCCGAAGCGCCGGTAGGCCCATCACCAGGGCCAGCCAGCGGTCTGCGCGGGCACGTATCTACGGGCCGGGGGAGAGTTCCGGTGGAGGGGGGTCAAGCCCCAACGATGGCTGACCGCGTGCTTGCGCCAGGAGCTTCAGGAGACGTTCAGCGCGATCGCTGGGCAAGGTCAGGTGAGTGGGCGGCTCAGACCCCAGGACCTGAAGCCGCCGGGTGAAGCCGCCATCGTCGAGCCGGAGACGGGCGGTGACCTCGTCGAGGGGGACGAATAGGACGCCGGCCTGGTTGCGTAGCGCGGCGCGCGTTCGGACCCTCAACTGCCTGCGCCTCGAGCGTGTCGTGAGATAGGCGACGGCGCCGTACGCGAGACCCCCCGCAAGGCTGGCACACATCAACAGGAAGAACGCCGCGATGGTCTCTCCAACCTGGGCGACCGCGCACATGACCGCCCCAACCGCAAGACCCAGGAGAGCCCCAACACCTCCCGCAAGCTTGCTCGCGGCCCATGACCAACACGACCGCCCCGCCATCCAGTCGCGCACGTACACGCCTTCCGAGGTGACGACGAGTTCGACTGAGTCGGTGACCTCTTCGCTGCTGCTGGCACGCACTGTCCCGTACACCCACCACTCAGCAGCCTGGGGCGCGCTCGCCGACGCGGCCCTCGCCAGGCCACATCGCCGGCAGTGCGTATCGAGCGGCTCCAGGAGGAATCCGCACTCAGTGCACTCCGTCTGCCCGCCTTCGCGGCGCTTGGGTAAAGGACGGGAGGCCGCCACCGGCGCCGGCACGGGGCGACCTGCGCGGATCGCATCGAGCGTGCCCTGGAGTTCCGCGACGACCTTGTCCTCCTCGGCCTTCGTGAGAGGGCTCGCAGGTGCGGGAGGGGGCCGGTCCGTGACGACCTCGTCGGCAGCAGGAGTCTCCTGCGTACCCGCTTCTGGTGGCCTTCTCGGGCTGGTGCCCGCAGAGGGTGTTGCTGCCCGCATCTCCTCCGCACGACCTTGGGCCCACTCCTTGAGGCGGCAGGCAGAGCACAGGCGGTCCCCGCGCTCGACGCGCGTGCGGATGCCCTTGGCCTTGCAGCCCTCGCAGAAGCGGATCTCGTCTCCTCGTCTCGGCATTCTGCCGCCACCCCCGCGCAGCCGGCCAAGCGTCAGCCAGCGGACGCACCGTACCTTCGCGGTCAGGTTGCGGAAATCCTGCCCGCGCGGTGGACCGGTCGGTCGAGAGCCGCCATCTGCCGACCACGCACAACACCGTCCTGTCGGGCCTACCCGCAAGGCTCTGCGGGCCCCCTGACAGCGCCGGTGAACGACCAAGGGTCTAGCGACTGACCATCAGCAGGGCCATCACCGTGGCTGCGGTCCCGTCCTCAGCCCGGGCCGTGAGACGGACGAGATAGCGCCCGGCCGGTACGCACGTGCCAGCAGCGTTGCGCCCATCCCACACCAGGTGGTTCCGTCCGGCCTCTGCCTCATGTCGTCCCACAACCGTGCGGACGGTCCGTCCGGCCACGTTGAGCACGCTCAGCTCTATCACTGCCGGAGCGGTCAGGACAAACTGCAGGTCAGCGCCGCTCCTCGTCGGGACTGCGGTCACGCTCGAGCAGAGCGGGCTACCCGCCGCGAGCGAGACCGCGCGACGTGAGTACCCCCTCACGTCGCCATCCGCAGCCAGCGTGAAGCGGTAGACTGTGCCGCCTGCTGTGAGCTTGACGAGGCGGCCCTTGGCGTCGCGGGCCAACGGTACCTGCGTCCGCGAGATGTGACCCGCCGTGTCTACCCGATAGAAGCTCGTGGAGTTGCCCCCCTGTGAGTAGACGTCGGCGAAGAACAGCGCCTGGTTGATGGGGTCGCGTCTGCCCGCATCGAACCGCACCAGCCCGAGTGCGAGCGTCTTCTCGCTGTCCGTGAACCACTGGTTGGCGATCGAGGCGAAGAACTCGCCCGGGTTCTCGGCGAAGAACCCGGGCGCGAACATGCTGCGCAGGAAGTTCAGCGGCTCCGAGCCTGAATCGGCGATCAGCTTGTTGCGCCGGTTGCGGAGCGTGGCCCGGCCTTCCACGGCAAAGGCGTCCACCACATGGTTGACCTCGTGTGCGGCGACCGCGCAGAACCCATCGATCCTGCCGGGAGCCACGTCTCCCGGGAACGAGTTCTCACGGCTGTCGCCGATGCGCCCATCCCACAGGTTGATGCCCGCTTCCCGGCCCTCCAGGTCCCGGAGGTCACCGGCCATCGGCCC
>VGFC01000413.1 GCA_016869045.1 Armatimonadota bacterium | reverse complement strand
CTCAGGTCCTCAAGGCCGTGGGCCTTCCGACCCTCCCCACCGTCCTCGAGGGCCCCAATCGACCCCGTCCCGATAGCGACATACCCGCTCCGTGATGTAAAACGACCGACCCCAACCCCCATTCCTGGGGATCCGTCGGCCCAAACTCTCAAACTCGCGCTAGCAGGAACCGATCCAGCGTAGTCCGCCTCACTATCGAGACGGGCCCGGCGCCCTCACCCATCCGAGCCGGGTCCCAGCATCATTGTACCGGATCGACGGTCTGGCTGTTAAACGATGGGAGGCGAGCGTACGACCCAGGGCTGGCGGCTCGGCCAACGCTGGTGCCTGAACACGTCAGTGGTTGCCTCTGGGGAGGTGCTTCCGGAGTTACGGGCCTTGTGGGCTGGGGTGTGCCCCGAACTCACATAAGGTGTGCTCTATGACCCTCCTGGCCCACCTGAGCAGGCTCTCGCTTGTGTCGAGGGGGTGTTGCCAGCACTTCGCGTAGAGGTCGTCGTGCGACCACCCGGCCATGCCAAGGTGGACTCCAGAGAGGTCCAGGTCCTGCAGGTCTGCCTCTGTCTCCACTTGGCCCGAGTCGCTTTGGCTCGGGAGTGCCTCCAGGGGGACGGGGGCTGGCGCTGCCGCCAGACTGCGGTCCGCTACCGAACCGGGGGGCCCATAAACTGACACCAGTTGCCTCTCGTCAAGGTGCCAGTGAGGCTGAGGCGCCCGGGCACCGGGGCCCCCAGGGTCGTGCCATTCTGCGCGCAGGAGCTGGGTCGCGACGCTGCGCGGGCGGCCCCAGAAGAGGGACAGGGAGGCCGTGCCCAGACGTAGATGGCCAGCGCTGCGACCCTCCCAGGCCTCGTACCAGCTGACCCACGGCTGAGCTTCACCCTCCCTGTCGGCGCACAGAGGGAACGCGAAACAGGTGGTCCCGGTCGAGCGCGCCGCTGCCAGATGCGGGACTGACGCATCCGATGGGAACGTCGCGAACTCCACCGTGGCCCCAGCGCTTGCTGTCTCCCACCACTCCTCCCTTGCCCTCGCCGCAGGGACGTACAGGGGCATGTCAGCAAGCCTGATGCAGACCCTGACCCCGACAGACCTCTGGAACACACCCTCCAGCCCGTGGTGCAGGATCTTCACGTCGGCTGTACTGAAGACGGTGCCCTCTTGCTCTGCAGTGCGTCTCCGCGTGCGCCTCACTGGCTACCTCGCCCGAGAGTGGCCCACACCATAGGCCAGACGCGCCGCCTCGTCGACCTCATCGCGGGCCGGTGTCTGTCCCTGGGCCAAACGGCGGCCCAGATCCGCGAGATGGTGAACAACGTCGTGTGGTACAGAGAGGTCGTCGGACAGGTCTGGAATCGGGATGCGACCGACGAACCTCCTCGATAGGTTGAACTGGCCGCCGAGCATTCGGGGGCAAAAGGCAGAGAGGAGCTGCTCGAACTGCGAGCTGTTGAGAAGCGCTACGTAGGCCCACGCGACAACGGGTTCCCCTCGCCACCCCGAGGTATCTCCGGCCAGTGCGCGCGAGTCCCCCCGTTGCCGTCTGGGCAGCCACGCATGGGCCTGTAGCACGACGAACTCCCCGTCCGCGTCGTACGCGAAACCTCCGCTCCGGCCGAAGTACTTGGTCACCAGCTTGGGGACGCGGGGCCGGAGCCATGCGCGATCCTCGGACAGCACCCACCACTTCCCCGCGTGGGCCCGCCGGCGCCCGGCGAGCGTGGGCTTGTGCGGGAGCAGGTGGGCCGCGTAGTACACTGGCACTGCCTCCTCGACCGCCGGTTCGGTGCCCAACCTCAGACCGTCTGCTCCGTATGGGTAGAAGACGTGCACGCCGCGGAGGAGGGCGCCGTCACGAATGGTCCTGTTGGTCGCCGCGGGCCGGAAGTACCCTCTCTCGGCCGGGGGTAGATTCTCGACCTGTGCGTCAGAGAGCACGAATGCCTCGTTGCACCCAGTCCGTATGCCCTGGTGTACGTCGAAGAGTTCCGCGACCACGGGCAAGCCGCTTCGTTCCAGTAGCTCGGTCACGTAGGCATCATGGCGCGTGCGAGGCAACCACGTGGCAGGAGTCAGCGACATGGGGTCCACCTGGAAGACCTCCCAGGGCTGCTCGACCCCCGGGCGCGGAGAGGACTCAGCTCGGCGTCGCAGTGCGCGAATCGCCTCTCCCTCGCGCCATTGGCGGGACACCAGGATCGTGACACGTTCCGGCAGGTCGCCGGGCCGCGGGCGTCGCAGCACGACGAAGCTTGGTTCCACGGTCGAAGCGGTGAAGAAGGCGTAGCCCTGCAGTCGCCCGATCGTCCGAAGCTCGGCGCGGCGTGCCAGCGCTTCCCGCCATGCAACTCCGGCGTCTGTCTCAAGCAGCGCGGAGGGCAGAACGGTCGCCAGGACACCCCCCTCCGCAAGTGTGCTCGCCGCCTTCCAGGCGAAGGCCATCGCCTTGTCTGCCCTTCCGCGCGTGAGCTCGCCCAAGACGCTGGCGATAGCGCCCCGCTCCTCTGGGGTCATGCCCTGCCAGGGCACGAACGGAGGGTTCATCAGGATGGCATCTGGGCGGCCCCAATCAGTCGTCAGGGCATCGCATTGAGTGATGTCAGGCTTCACATCGAGGTCTGTGCCAATGGCATCGCGTGCGGCCCTCGCCAGGCAGAACCTGGCTACCAGGCACGAGAGCGGGGACCGGTCGAACCCACGGAGTCGCACGCACCCTCGGTACCCGATCCCCTGGAGCAGACGTAGGGCCTCTATGAGGAAGACGCCCGAGCCGCAAGCTGGGTCCAGGATGTCGAGTTCCGGCGGCAAGGCGCCTCCCAAGCGGAGCAGCTCCAGCGCTTGCTCCGCTAGTGATCGGGCCAGGGGGGCCGGAGTGAACCGGACATCCTTGGCTAGGCGCCCCCTGGGTGGTGCGTCCGGTCCCAGGCCGGGCAGCACCCCATCCGGATCGCGCTCGACGATCAGGTGCACCTCCTGGTAGAGCTGCCCAGCTGCGTGTCTGAGAAGCAGATCTGGGTGGAGGGAGAAGCGGGCGCGCGGGTCTGGGCGGAGCAGGAACCCGGGAAGAGTTCCAAGGGGGGCGGTCCGTAAGCGGGACGGAATCCTGGTCGCGCCGCTATCCTCAACCGCCGAGGGCCAGTCTGCGAGCACGTCGAGCGCGTCACCGAGGGTGCGGCAGGTCTCCCAGCATTCCCTTGGGATCACCCCCAACTGCACGCCTTCGGTTGCCAGTAGGAGGGCGTTGAAGGCCGCAATCGCCGACATCTCGTCGCGGCCCGGAAGGATGCTCCGGACGCGGCGAAAGGCCCGCAGCATCTGGGAGACCACGTCATCGTCGCGCGCGGGCGGTCGGTGCGCCATCACCCGCAGGAGGCCCTCAGCATCTGGGGCGGCCGGCGGGGGTGTGAACCGACGGTAGTGAGCGGGCTCGTCACACGAACGGAGAAGGAGTTCGTTCTGGGTCGGGTCAACCATCAGCAGATGGCGCAGGTTGGCGGACCAGGCCCATTCCAGAGGCCGTGGGTCATGGGGTGAGGCGTTGCCCGCGGTGGAGCAGAACGCGAAGCTCGAATCCCTGCCATCAAGGAGGACCGAGCACGCACCCGCCCATTCCTTCTGCCGCCCGAAAGGCAGCAGACGGACATGTGCGAGCCCCAGTGCGGAGGCCCAAGCGAGGGGGTCTGTGGGCTCCCAAGGAGGTGCGGCGAATGGCATCTCAGGTACCTCTGCCCAGGACTGCAGGATAGCCTGGCGTACGAGCGCCCTTGGCGAGACGGGCGGAAGCCTGCCCCCGCTGCCTTGGCGCCTGACCTGTGGACCCCCTCTACAGTACCAGCCCGCGCGCGCCTCGTCAACCGCGCGTAGGCCGGCGCGTGCACTACCTCCTCTTCAACTCGCTCGCATATACGGTTCCCAGCAGATCCTGGTTGAGGGCGATCCATTCGCTGAGCTTAGTGGCGCCGCGGGGTTCTTCGTCGGAGGCGAGGAGGCCGGCCATGAGGCCGCCGACCTCGTCCTTGGTGAGCATCACGTCGCGCATGAGGAGGCCGATCATGCGCGCGCCCCAGTACATGGCGAACGGGGCCACGGGGATCAGCAGCGCGCTCCGGCCGATCTGGCGGCAGATCATGCGCAGGAGCTCGCGGAAGGTGTACTGCTCCGGGCCGACGACATCCCACACCACGTTCTCGGTCGCTTGCCCCTGCTGGACCGCGATCTCCGCGAAGTCCTCCACGAAGATGGGCTGGATGCGGTAGTCGCCCTTGCCCGCGATCGGGAAGGCGGGGAAGAAGCGCAGCGACCAGGAGATGTTGTTGATCAGGATGTCCTCGCCGCCGAAGAAGACCGTCGGCCGCAGGATGGCGTAGGAGAGCGAGGAGGCCTGGATCGTCTCCTCGACTTCGGCCTTGCCGCGATAGTAGCCGAAGGGCGAGTCCTTCGAGGGCTTCACGATGCTGACGTGGACGATGCGCTTGATCCCGGCTTCCTCGGCCGCGCGGATGAGGACCTTGGAGTTCTCGGTGGCCTTCTCGTAGGTCATCCCCTTCATCGGGAAGCGGACCCAGTAGGTGTTGTAGAGCGTGGTCGCGCCGCGCAGCGTCTCGATCAGCCCGCCGAGGTCCTCGAAGCGAAAGGGCGCGACCTCCACCTGCGCGCCGAAGGGGTTGGCGCGGTCGGGATGCCCGGTGATGGTCTTCACGCGTTGCCCCGCCGCCAGCAGCTTGCGGGTGATGTACTTGCCGCTGTAGCTCAAGGCTCCGGTGACAATGCTGAGATCAGGCGATCCCATGTTCAGGCCTCCCCGGTTGTCCGGACGAACGGCTGCCACCTCAGCCGGCGAGACGCCGGCGCTCCCAGGATGCGTCAACGGCTTGCGGCCGCATGCTGCTGGGCCTCTTCGGCGGTGAGTGCCCGCTGGTAGACGCGCACGTCATCGAACTGCGCATTCGTCTGGAACTGCGCGTCGATGTCCGAGTACATGCCGATGCGGAACTCGCCGGGCCAGGGCGTGAGGTCAACCTGGCCGACCTCCTTCGCGCCGACCTCCTTGCCGTCCATGTAGAGGCGGCTGAGACGGCCGTCGTACGTCCCGCAGAGATGGTGCCAGCCCGGGCCGGGCGTCGAGCCGGCGTCCAGGATGTTCTGCACCGGCAGATACCAGCGGATCGTGCCGCCGATGAGCTGCATCCAGTAGCCCAGGTTCTCCCAGTGGCCGAAAGAGACCATCACCGGAATGCCCTTCACCTGGTCGATGTTGATGCGGAACTCGAGGCTCAGCGGCCCGGCGAGCTGCAGCATCTCCTCGTTCGGGAAGGCGATCCAGCCGCCCTGGCGCGTATCGAGGACTCCGTCGTGGAGGGTGGCCTTGCCGCCGAGGGCGCCCTGCTGGCCGGTCTCGGCCTTGGCGCTGTCGAAGGCGATGGACAGGACCGGCTCGACGGGGATGGGTCTCGCCGCGGCACGGGTCTCGGCAGAGGTCTCGCCATCGCGGCCTCCGCGGTCGATGGAGCGCACGGCGAAGAGGCGCGGATTCGTGTCCGGCAGACCGACAACAAGTATTTCGCGCATCAAATATTTTACGCCGCTTACGCGCTCCCAATCGCCGCCGGCCTCCGGTCGCATGAGGACCGCATAGCCGGACACGCGCTCGGGCGAGGGCTGCCAGGTGAGCGTGACTCGGCCGGGGCCCGGCGTGGCGGTCAGCCCGGTCGGTGGCTTCGCGAGGGGCTGGTCGGGGATGAACAGCTCGCGGGTGCGCGTGGAGCCGCTGCGCATTCCCGCGTCGTTCACCGCGACGACCGCCCACTCGTACGTCGTGTTCGAGGTCAGCCCTACATCGTCGTACACCGTCCACGGCCACTCCGCGATGCGCGTCTTGTCAGAGGGCGTGAAGTTGGGCTCCGCCGACCGATGCAGCTCATACGTCTCGGCACCAGGCACCGGGTCCCATGTCACGCGCGCGAGGTACGGGCCGGCGATCTCGGTCTTGGCCGAGGCGGGAGCGGCGGGAGGTTCGGGGCGGGTGAGGTGGGCCACGGGGTACAGCGGGTCACCCGGGCGCAGATCGAGGAACGCGGTGATCGCCGTGACCTGCTGCGTGCCCGCCAAGGATGCCACGTCGAATGGCCCGCCGGCGGCCAACTCTCTGGGCAGCGGCCAGTCCAGCAGGTGGTAGGGCGCCTTGACGGTCAGCTTCGTCTTCCCGATGGTCGCGTCCACCTCGGTCGCCTCGTACTCAGTTGGGGGCACGACCGTCCAGCGCAAGAACGCGGGCGACTTCGGGTCGGCGGGCCACGATACCATCGACATCCCCGCGTGGAGGTACGGTCCGTAGTTCGCCGACCACAGCGTCGGTAGCGGGCTCACGGAGAACGTGGCCTCGGGTGCCCCCGGCGGGGCG
>VGFC01000412.1 GCA_016869045.1 Armatimonadota bacterium | reverse complement strand
GCAAGGACGGCTAAGGGGCGCCGGCAAGGCGCGGGGTGACCGGCTGGCCAGCCGACCGCGTCGTCGCCGTACTCATCACTTCGCACTTTGCACTTCGCACTTGGTGTCCGACGCGGTGGACTCGACGGCCTCTTTGGCTTTCTCGACGGTGTCGGTCTTCGGAGCAGAGGAGGCTTTCTTGCCGTTGCGGCTGTAGTCATTCACGTGGAAGCCGCTGCCCTTGAAGATGACGGCGGGCGGCGAGATGACCTTGCGGACGCGGCCGCGACAACCGTTGCTGCGGCAGGTCTTCACCGGCGGGTCGCTGAAGGACTGCATCACATCGAAGCGGTAGCCGCACTTGTTGCACTCATACTCGTAGATCGGCATCGCAATCAGCACTCCCGGGAGCAAGGTCCCGACCTCGGGTCAACCACGGCGGAAGGGATTGTAGCCCCGTGAGGAGAGGCTGTCAAGGGGGATTAGCACTCGGAGGGGGAGAGTGCTAACGGCGGGAGTCAGGAGACAGGAGTCAGGAGAACGGCAACGGCAGAGGCGAGGAGAGAGGAGAGAGGAGTGAGAGACGGCGGAGAGGAAGGGAAAGGGCAGGAGAGGGAGCGTTATGCACAAGGACATGGACCGGCTGCACGAGCTGCAGGAGATCGATAGCGCGATCGGGGAGCTGCAGCGGGAGCTGCGAGGGCTGGACGATGGGTCGGGGCTGCGGGCGCGATTGGAGGGCGAGCGGGAGGAACTCGCGCGGCGGCGCTCGGCGCACTACGACAACCACACGGTGCAGAGCAAGAAGGAAGCGGAACTGGAGAAGGCCGATGAGAAGCGGAAGGCCCTGATGAGCAAGGCCTACGGCGGGACGATCTCCAATCCGAAGGAGCTGGAGACGCTGGAGAAGGAGATCGCGTCGCTGGGGCGGACGAAGGACCGGCTGGAGACGGAACTGCTAGCGCTGTTCGATACGGTGGACCGGGAGAACCAGTCGGTGAAGGAGCAGGAGGCCCTGGTGGGGTCGCTGGAGCGGGAGCTGGCGGAGACGGTGGCGACCTTCGAGGGGGAACGGGAACGGCTGAACGGCGAGATCGCGGGCCTCCAGCAGGAGCGGGCGGAGGTCAGCGGGTCGGTTCAGCCGGCGAGCCTGCAGACCTACGAACGCCTTCGCGAGCGGGCGGGGCACCTGGCGGTCTCGGTGATCGAGGGCCGGGTGTGCACGGCCTGCCGCGTGAACCTCCCCATCGTGCAGATCGCACGGCTGACGCAAGGGACGGAGTTCGAGAAGTGCGAGAGCTGCATGCGCCTCCTGTGGATCGCGAGTGAGCCAGATACGGACGCTGACGATTCGGCGAGCGCTGCCGACTGATCTCGAGGCCATCATGGTCATCGAGCAGGCGAGCTTCCGGACGCCGTGGGCGCGGGCGGCCGTGGCCGAGGAGCTAGCGCGCACGCACGGGGCGCTGTACCTGGCGGCGGAGGTCGAGGGACGGCTGGTGGGGTACGCGGGGATGTGGGTGTTCGCGGGCGAGGCGCACATCATGAACGTCGCGGTGGAGCACGCGTCGCGGCGACAAGGGATCGGGGAGGCGCTGCTGCTGGTGCTGCTGGAGCGGGCCGTGGGGATGAAGGCGGACTTCGCGTACCTCGAGTGCCGGCCGAGCAATCGGTCGGCCATCGCGCTCTATGGGAAGCTGGGCTTCAAGCCCTACGGGCGGCGCCCGCACTACTACGCCGATACCGGAGAGGATGCGCTGCTGATGGCGCGGGAGCGCCTGCGACGGATGGACTTCAGGGCCTATTGGGATGCGTGGGGAAGACGGCACGGCAGTGAGAAGTGCGAAGTGAGAAGTGATGAGTGAACGGCAAAGGCAAGGCGACGACGGACGGCGAGGGCCCCTGGTGCTGGGGATCGAGACGTCCTGCGACGAGACGGCGGCGGCGGTTGTGGCCGGCGGCGAGGTCATCGCGTCGAACGTCGTCGCCTCGCAAGAGGACCTCCACGCGCGCTTCGGCGGGATCGTGCCGGAGGTGGCCTCGCGCAAACACGTCGAGCTGCTGCCGCTCGTCGTCGAGCAGGCGCTCACCCAGGCGGGCGTGACCTGGGAGGACCTCGCGGCGATCGCGGTGACCCACGGGCCGGGGCTCGTGGGATCGCTCATCGTCGGCGTCGCGGCCGCGAAGGCGTATGCGATGATCTCCGGGCTCCCCCTCGTCGGAGTCAACCACCTCGAAGCTCACGTGCACGCGGCCTTCCTGCGCGAGCGGGACGGCATCTCACCGTTCGCGGAATCGGGGGCCGACTTCCCGCTCGTCTGCCTGGTGGCATCGGGAGGACATAGCGACCTGCTGAGAGTGCCGCGGCTGGGGGAGTATGAGCTGCTCGGCTGCGCGCGCGACGATGCGCCGGGCGAGGCCTTCGACAAGGCGGCGAGGCTGCTCGGGCTCGGGTACCCGGGAGGGCCCGCGATCGAGCGCGCGGCGGCCGAGGGTGATGCGACGCGTGTGGAGCTGCCAAGGCCCGTGGTGAAGGATAGCTTGGACTTCAGCTTCAGTGGGCTGAAGACGGCGTTGAAACGGCAGGAGACAGGAGTCAGGAGTCAGGAGTCAGGAGAACGGCGGACGGCAAGGCACGGCGAAGGCGGCCACAGCGCGCCAGCCGGCTGGAAGCCCGCGCTCCCAGGTGGACGGCGGCCACCCCTGCCGGCAAGGGTGCCGGCGCTCCCGGCGACGGCGGACCTGGCGGCGGGGTTTCAGGCGGCGGTGGTCGATACGCTGGTGCGGAATACGATGGAGGCGGTCGAGAGGGTGGGGGCGCGAGGCGTGATTCTGAGTGGAGGCGTGGCCGCGAATACACGGTTGAGAGAGATGATGGCCAAGGAGGCCGAGCGGCGAGGAGTGCCCTTTGCAGTTGCGCCCAAACGGCTGTGCACGGATAACGCGGCGATGGTCGCTGCGGCGGGGTACCACGTGCTGCGGAGGAAAGGGCCGGATGGGCTGGAGTTGGATGTGTTCTCCACGCTGCCGCTGGGGCAGTGACGGCAGAGGAGGGCCTGGGAAGGCGTCATCCTCCCCCCCTGCAAGACCACTGAGCATCGGTCCCTGGTGAGCCGGAGGTGGATCGGCGCACGGCACGGCTGCGAGACAGGAGTCTCGCAGGCACAACGGCTTAGGTCTCCCCTCGGACGATGGCGATCTCCTCGTCGGTGAGTCCGTAGAGTTCGTAGACCAGTGCGTCGATCTCGTCGTCGGTGGCCGCGATCTGGCGCTCGATGAGGTCGCGGTCGAGCTTCGTCTTCGCCTCGGGAAGGCGCTTGTGGAGGTCCAGCATCCGGCCAACCAGCGCGACCATCTTGTCGTGCCGCGCAACGTCCGAGGGATCGGAGAAGTCGATCGGGCGGATAGGGAGCTGGCCGACGTACTGCTTTGTGCACGTGATCCACCCTGCCCGGAACACATTGCTCAGCCTGCCGAGGAGCCAGAAGAGGACGGCGGAGTTCAGCAGTCCCAGAGCGTACATGGGGGAGTAAGGCGAGCGAAACCCTTGGATGCTGAAACCACCACTGGCCATGAGGCAGAGCTGCCGGGGGTCTCCCCCGAGCAGGGCGAACGAGCCGCGATCGGCGAGTAGTGGGACGAGCAACTGCGCTCTCTCGTGGGCCGCCAGGTTCCGAGGCGCGCTGAAGGCGTACCAAGGCCCGCTATGGCGCCGACCCTGCAGGCTCCCGCGGTTCCGGCGTAGGTGTTCGTACGCGTGGGGGTAAGAGATACGGAGTTCGTCCTCGGCCAGCAGGCGGTACGCACCTCCCTCACGTAGGTAGGGAAAGAGCACGCGCTTTGCTCCAACCGGGGAGAACCTGTAGCGTCCGAAGTCCGTCGCGAAGACCGGGATTCGCGTGAGTTCGCGCTCCAGCGGAATCGACTCGCCTGTCGCGTCGAGCAGGTCCTCGTCCCGGACCGCGAGCATGAACACGTCATCTGCGCCCGTGCTGGAGCCTCTCGATATGGCAGCGGGCCATGCCAACAGGGCCAAGGCAGCCTGCCGAAGCTTGGTGTCGAGCGCGGCTTGGTCAGGCGAGAGGAACTGCCAGGATGCTCCACTCGCGGGCAGAGTGATAGCGCGGGGTGCCCCAGGAGTTCGCAGCTCTTCCGGCCTGGTGGCCCGGAGGTACTCGGTCTGGCCAACCACTTCCTTGTGCAGCAACAGGATGCACGTGTAGGTCGTAGGGCCCTCGAAGACCTGCGCATGACCGAAGTCAACGACGGCTCTGACCGAGTGGCTCCCTGCAAGGAGGCGGCGCAATTCCGCGCCGTAGTCAGTAGCGAAGAACTTGTTCGGGAGGATGAAGCCGAGCCTTGCGGCTCGGCGTCCGAGGGCGAGAGCACGTTCGACGAAGACAACATAGATGTCGTAGTTGCCCTTCGTCGCTGTGCGGTAGGTGTCCCTCAGGTACGGAGGCTGCTCGGGGGCGAACTCGGTGAGGTTCTGAATGCGTATATACGGCGGATTCCCAATCACGCAGTCGAAGCCGCCGGCTTTCATGATGGCGGGGAACTCGGCGTTCCAGTCGAAGGGGCGGACGCGGCGGTGCTCGTCGGGGTCGATGACGAGGCGGTCGCGGAAGTAGTCGGGGCCGATGAGGGAGTTGCCGCACTTGATGTTGCCGTCGATGTTGGGCAAGACGCGGTCGTGGAGGAGCTTCAGTTGGCGGGCGATCCCCGGCCAGATGTCGCCCTCCATGCACTTGAGGAGGAGATTGAGCTTGGTGACCTCCACGGCCTGGGGGTCGAGGTCCACGCCGTAGAGGTTGTTGAGCAGGATGCGCTTGCGCTCGGAGCTGGAGAGGCGCCACTCGTCGCCGAGGCGGAGGAGAGGAGGAGAGGGCATCTCGGGCGAGGCCGCCCGAGCCACGCGGCGACGGCGGGGGCCGGATGGCGCAGACGACGCGCCATGCGGCCCCTCCCAACGGCTGAACGTCTCGGGGTCGTTCTCGGTGTAGTAGCGCAGGTGCCAGTTGAGGAGGCAGTCATACGCGCCGAGGAGGAAGGAGCCGGAGCCGCAGGCGGGATCGAGGATGCGAAGGGAGGAGGCTTTCTCGGGCGTGCCGGCTTCGTCCAGAGCTTCGCGGACGGTGTGCTCGACGATGTAGTCCACGATGTAGCGGGGCGTGTAGTAGACGCCGCCCGCCTTCTTGACCTCGGGCTTCTCCTCCACCTTGGCCAGGCCGCTCGGCGTGAGACGGATGACCTTCCCGAGGAACTGCTCGTAGACCGCGCCGAGGATGTCGGCGCCGAGCACCGAGAACTCATAGGGCGAGTCGGGATAGTAGAGGTGCTGCAGGATGGGCTTGAGCGCCTTGTCGGAGATCGTGAGCTTCGGGCAGAGAGTGTCGCCCTGCGGGCTGAAGTCGAAGAGGCCGGCGTTGTACTTCGCGTCGGCCTCCTGGTAGAGGCGGAGGAGGGCGGGGTAGATGGCCTCCGGTGGCACGGGCGGCTCGCCCGTGACCGGGGTGGTCTTCATGGGCGGGCCGCCCGTGCGACTCCCACCCCTCACGCGCGAGCCGCGCGTGCTACCGAGGAGGTCGCGGAGGCGGCCGTAGTCCTCGACGCCGCGGTCTTCGGCGATGCGGAAGAAGAGGATGCGGTCGATGGTGGCCTGGACGGCGAAGTTGAGTTCCTCCACCGAGAGGCCGGGGTTGTGGCGGGCGACGTCCTTGGCGAGGGTCTCGCGCCAACCTTCGATCTCCGCCAGGAAGGCGGCGTCCACCTCGGCGGTCCCGCGATGGCGGCGCTTGTCCTCGACGTAGCGGTCGAAGGACCCCTTCCGGATGGCCTCGGGTGAGAAGGTCGAGTAGAGGTAGTCGAACTGGTCGAGGTACTCGTGGAAGCGGAGGAACTTCACGCGGCCGACGGCCGGGGCATCCGAGGCGTTGGGCCGCTGACGGCAGTCGTAGACCGCGAACTCGTCGAAGTCGGTGAGGATGGAGAGGGGGAGCTTGGCGCTCCAGGCGTAGCGACGCAACTGGTAGGCGGCGGTCGGCTCGTCGTGGATGCGCACCGACGGCTTCTTGGCCTCTACGTAGAACTTGCGCACGCCGCCGAGACGGAAGGCATAGTCGGGGGCCTTGGTGCCCTCGCCCACCTTGAGGGAGGGCTCGTAGACCACCTCGCGGTACTGCTCCGCGTTCCCGGCCTCGTTGTGCACGTCCCAGCCGAGGGCCTTGAAGAGGGGCTCGATGAAGTCGCGGCGGCAGTGGGCCTCGTTGTAGGCGGCGCTGCGGTACTGGTCCTCGTTCTGCCGGTACTTGGCAACGAGAGCGGCGATAGCCTCGCGGGTGGAGTCGGGGGCGGCGAGGAGAGGGGCGGCAGGTGGATCGGGCATGGCGAGGACCTCCGAGGGGTGATTCGGGGAGGAGGGCGGGAGGTC
>VGFC01000411.1 GCA_016869045.1 Armatimonadota bacterium | reverse complement strand
CGATCGCCATCAATCTCAAGAAGCTCGTGAAATGGCACCAGGCGCACCTTTTGGGCGTCCTCTGTCGCGCGCTCCCGTGGCTCGCCGCCGTCCTGGCTGCCGTGGCCACCACTTGCGGCGGCCTCCGACCCCGGCGCTCGGACGCCGGACCCAACCGACCTGACCCGATCCGGGCCTGTCCGGCCCGTGCCTAACCAACCGACTCGTCCGTAGGGGCACTTTCTCAACGCAATCTTCATCGTGCCCCTGTGTAGGGGCGTGATTCATCACGCCCCATGTCGTGCCAGACCTTCAGATCGTCAACTCCCCCGTTTCCAGCAGGTACTCGAGGCACTCGACGTAGATCTGCTCGGTGGTGTAGCGCGGGCGGTAGCCGAGGAGGCGCTCGGCCTTCTCGATGCTGCAGCACGGCGAATGGATGATGTGGTCCTGCGTGGTCGGCCAGGCGTCGCCGAGCATCTGCGCCATCTCGTCGTGCGGCGCGAAGACGAGATTGGGCTCGCGGCCGAAGAGGTGCGCGACGAACTCGCAGCATCCGACGAGCGACATCGCGAAGTGCGCGACCCCGCTGAACGCTTCGCCCAACGATGCGGCGCGGTTAACGAGAGCCGACTCGAAGAGCTGCGCGAGGTCGTCCGCGTGGACGTGGTGCAAGGTCTCACGCCCGAACTGCGGGAGATGGACGACTTCGCCGCGTGCGAGCTTGCGGTAGACGTCCACGCCGTTGCGCGTCCCCTGCGGGTCGATGGGCAGCCACTTGCGGCCGGAGATGTGGCCGGGATGGATGATCGTCGCGGGGAAGCCGTCCATCCGGTAGCGCTCGATCAGCTCCGCCTCGATGGCGGCCTTCTGGATGCCGTACTCCTTCAGTGGGCGGCGCACGTCGCTCTCACGATACGGCACGCGGCTGGGCGGTCCATACGACCAGATCGTGCCGCAGTGGATGAAGTGCTGGATGCGGCCGGCGAAGGCCTCGATCATCGTGCGGTTCTGCTCGACGGTGTAGCAGATGAGATCGATGACCGCGTCCGCCTCGAGCGCTGCCATGCGCGCTTGCCATATTCCATCGCGCTCCTCGGCGGTGCGGTCGGCGATGATCCAGTTCACCAGCGGCCACCCGAGGCGAGGGTCCGTGTAGCGCGGCGAGGGGTTGCGCGCGACGACCGTTACGTCGTGGCCGCCCGACACGAGGCGAGGGACGAGGTAGCTGCCGATGTGGCCGGTGCCGCCGATGATGAGGATCTTCATGGGTGGCCTCCTGCAGGGCCGAGGACTTCGGTGACCGACAGCGAAACTCGGAACGTCGCGAGTTTCGTCGTCAGTCCCCGTAGCCCCTCGGAGGAGAGACACATGCGCATCGGATGGTCGATGGCGAACATCACCCCGGATCGGCCGGTCGTGCTGCGCGGGCAGTTCCATTCGCGCATCTCGGAACGCGTGAATGACCCGCTGACCGCGACCGCGCTGGCGATCGAGGGGTCGGATGGCGAGGGGAACGTCGAGCAGGCGGTCATGGTTTCGTGCGACATGGTGACGGTGCCCGGAGCGATTCAGCAGCGGCTCCAGGTAGTGCTCGCCGAGAGGCTGCCGGACCTCGACGTGAGCAAGCTGTTCCTCAACGGGACCCATACGCACACCGGGCCGACCATCACCGACGGATGCTATCCCGACGCGGGGCCGGGTGTGATGACGCCGACGGAGTACGCGGACCTGTTCGTGGCGCGCGTGGCGCAGGCGGTCGTCGAGGCCTGGGAGAGCCGCGCACCGAGCGGCGTGAGCTGGGCGTACGGGCACGCGGTTGTCGGGCACAACCGGCGGGCGAGCTACCTGGACGGGCACTCGGAGATGTACGGCAAGACGGACCGCCCTGACTTTGCCGGCCTCGAGGGGTACGAGGATCACGGCGTGGACCTGCTGTTCACGTGGGATGACGACGGGAGCCTGAGCGGGATCGTGGCCAACATTGCCTGCCCGTCGCAGGAGACCGAGGGCGCGAACTACGTGTCGGGGGACTTCTGGCACGAGGTGCGCCTGGGGCTTTGGGGGCGATTCGGCGACGGCGTCTTCGTGATGCCGCAGTGCAGCGCCGCAGGGGATCAGTCGCCGCACCTGCTGATCCACAAGCAGGCGGAGCAGCGGATGCTGCGGCTGCGCGGGCTGACCGAGCGCGAGGAGATCGCGCGGCGGATCGTGGGGAGCGTGGAGGACGTGTACCCCCTCGCGGCAGTCGAGATCGACAGCAATCCGATACTCCGGCACGAAGTACTGAAGGTCGGGCTGCCGATGCGCAGGGTGACGCAGGAGGAGTACGAGAAGGCGGCGCGCCAGTGCGTGGAACTGGAGGCTCAGCAGCCGGACCCCGGCGACCTCTTCGCGACGTCCCACCATTTCGTGATGCTGAGGCGCAACCGACGCGTCATGGCGCGCTACGAGCAGCAGGACCGGAACTCGTTCTACGAGGTCGAGCTGCACTGCCTGCGCCTCGGCGACATCGCCATCGCGACGAACCCCTTCGAGTACTTCCTGGACTACGGGCTGCGGATCAAGGCGCGCAGCAAGGCGGTGCAGACGTTCGTGGTGCAGCTCGCGAGCGGCGGCGGGCAGACCGATGGAACGTACCTGCCGACCGAGCGCGCCATCGCCGCGAGGAGCTACGGCGCCGAGGCGGTGGACAACACCATCGGCCCCGAGGGCGGACAGATGATCGTGGACCGGTCGGTGGAGGCGTTGGATGCGATGTGGTGACGAAATTAGGGACAGGCACCAATTTTAGACGTCGAAAATTGGTGCCTGTCCCTAATTTCGTCCGAGTGGAACCAGGCGCACGGTCGTGTCGCGCGGGAATCCCCTAGAGGTGTCGCATGACAGCGCCACGCGGTTCTCGCCCGGCTGCAGGACGATTGGCTCGCACTTCCCCTTCACCGGCTTCGGTTTGCCCGGGCCGAGAGGCCACACGGTGCAGCGGCCCTGGTCGTCGACGGTGAGGCCCTGACCGGGCGCGAGGGATACGGGGAGGGTGAGGCGCTGGTCGTTCACCGTGAGCTGCGGGTGGACGAGGGCCGGCGGCGGGCGAAGGCTCGCGATGGCCTTCACGTCGTCGAAGCCGAGGGCGACGGTAGCGCCGGCAGGGATGTCGTTGAAGTAGAAGATGAGGTACTCGGTCTTCGTCCAGTCGAAGTCCCGGCGGTCGGCGGTGCGCACAACCTGGAGGCGCCAGCCGGTGAAGTCGATCGGGATGACCCAGTCGGCGTACTTGCCGGTCACGTCGCGGAACTGGAAGCGGAGCGCCTCGCGCTTGCCGTCGCCGCGCAGCCAGAAGGCGATGGCCGCGCGGCCGGAGAGGTCGAGGGTCGGTGCGAACCGCTTGCCCTTCCCCGCCCAGCCGCCGGCCGGGCCGGCGTTCGTTGCCGAGTACACACCGCAACGACCGGCGCGGGCACCCTCGGCGGTGCTGACGAAGGTCTGCGTCACGCCCTCGCGCACCGGGCCACAGGCGGCCAGTTGCTTTCCCCCGCCGATGACGTACTTCTCGAAGTCGTTGCCGTTTCCCATCTCGTAGGGCGCCAGGTCATCGAAGGTCTCCAGCGTCAGCGCCTGCGGGTCGTCGAAATCCACGTCGGTCTCCGCGGCGGTGCGCATGATGGCGGCGACGGCGCGCTGCGGAGCGGGGCGGTCGTTGGTCACGGTCCACGTGTTTGCCTGACTGTCGAAGGCGGGCACGCTGTGCGGCTCACCGCCGGCGAGTTCGTATGGCCCCCGCATCAGCCGGAAGCCGCGTTTGCCGCCCGGCAGCAGCGCGAGGGAGGTATCGTCGCGAGCCTTCGGTTGCGCGGCGGCTGCGCCGGGAGGAGGCTGGTTCGCGAGAGGCTGGCCCTTCACGCACAGCGTGACCTCGGCGCGAGTGGTTGCCTCGTCGCTCGCATCGCAGGTGAAGCGCACGCGGTTGTCGCCTGGCGCGAGGAGGAGTTCGCCCTGGGGCTGGACCTCTTCGAGCAGGCCGCCGTTCCGGTCGAAGTGGCGGCAGGCGCCGGCCCAGTCCATCTCCACGTACTCCTCGGGCTTGAGCGAGGCGGGGAAGGTCACCGTCCGGCCGGCACATTCGAGTGCGGGCGAGACGAGCGGCGAGGCGTACTCCCGCAAGGCCTCGATGCGGCCGATCAGGCAGGCGGTCTCAGCGCCAGCGGGCAGGTCGTTGTAGTACAGGTTCACGCCGCTTACGCCGCCATACTGGAAGACCCAGTACATCACGTCGATGAAGTTGTAGGGCCAGGAGTAGTTGTAGAAGCGCGCGTCCTCCGGTGGGTCGAGGACCTGGAAGCGCCAGCCCGTGTAGTCGAGCGGGACGTAGTGATCGCGGAAGCCGTAGCCCTGCACGAGTTGCACGTTCAGGATTCCGCCCGCGCCATCGCCGCGGACCCACAGACCGAGGCGCCGGTGGGTGGGCAGATCGAGCGGCTTGGGGAGCGTCATCGACAGCCGCGTCCACGCAGAGCGGCCCTGCCCGGCGTTCTTCGCGCGATAGCAGAAGGCGCTGGCGCCATCGGGGGTCTTCTCGGTGGAGGGCTCGACGCTCTGCGTGAGTTCAGTCGAGGCGGTGTCCTTCGGGGCGAAGGGAATCCCCTCCGCGAAGTCCGCGAGCACGAGGTTGTCAGGCGAGCTGTATGGGGCGAGGCGCGAGCGCACGCGGATGCGAAGCCACGGACGCTGCTGGCCGTGAGGGTTCGCATACGTCCACTCGCCGCTGTCCCCCTTCGCGTCCACAACAACGGGCGGGCCGTACTGCAGCGGGCTGACCTGCCACCTGCCGGCGGGCGTCGCTTCGAGGACATGCTCGACCATCGGGCGGGCCAACTCAAGGCGGACCTCGGGGGTGAAGTAGTCGCGGCGCTTCAGCTCGTCACAGGTGCGGATGATCTCCAGCATCTCCGGCATGCGGCGGTTCGTGTATGGGTCGTTGCAGTCCACCTGGAAGGAGATCGGGGCCTTGCCCGCGAGAGCCTTCAGGCAGAGCAGCATGACCTCGTCGGGAGTCACAGCGTCGGTCGAGGGTGACCAGACGTGCGGCGCGAACCAGCCGACATCCCCGGTCAGCAGGTTCTTCGCCCAGCCCGCCGGGTTCTGGCCCTTCCCGCGCAGCGTGTAGTCGCGACGGCCCCAGTAGATGGGATCGAAGGTGGGGCTGCCGCGCGTGATGACGTGCCAGGATTGGTGCGTGTAGAGCGCGTTGCCCTCCAGGATCACGGGCTTCTTCAGCCGCGACTGCACGCCGAGCGCGATGCGGCCCTGGTTGCGCCAGTGAGGCGGTTGCGCGGCGATCTCCTCGCCGCCGTCGAAGTAGCTCATGTCCGCGCCGACCGCGTTGAAGACCTCGGCGATGTGGTCGCACGTCTCGTCCACCATCGTCGAGTTCACATTCGGCGCATAGATGCAGCTCCCCCACATCGGGAAGACGTTCACCAGATGCCCGACCGCGGCGCCGGCGGGATGCGCCGAGACCGTCGTCCCGTGCAGCCCGCGTGTGCACTCGACGAAGCTCGTGTCTGTAAGGCGGGCGTAGCGGACGATCTCGCCGTCGATAATGAGGTCGCCCTTGTCGGGCCACGCGGCAAGGCTCTCGGTGACCGGCAGCTCCGTGGCGTCGGCCGCAACGTCGGCGCCGAGCGTGGCGTGGCGGTCCTGCAGCAGGCGCGGGTCGGCCTTGGGCGAGACGTGGGGATCGCGCATCCCGACGCCGCCCCAGCCCACCATGCCCTGCATGCAGTGGAGACCGACCTGGAGGCCGGCAGCGTGGATCTTGTCGGCGACGGCCTTCAGTCCGTCCAGCCCGCGCGGGAACTGCCGGGGGTCGATCCCGTAGGTCGGTGTCGAGTTCCACCAGCCGAGGAGCTCGATGCAGCCGAAGCCGCCCTTCGCGAACTCCACGACCTGATCCACGTTCTCCTCGGTCACCCAGCCGGCCATCAGGTAGGAGTCATGCCGCTTCGGCGAGCGCCTGATCCAGACGCCATCGATCATCGGGTGCGGGAGGCCCTGGTCCAGCTCGACCTCCTCGATCATGTCGAGGAGACGGTCGGTGGAGCCGGGAGGCTGCAGCGGCACGCCGACGAGAGCCACCTTCGCGCCCTGCAGGCCGTACTCGCGGTAGCAGCGCGCGGTGAGAGCCGCGCGGCCTGAGTCCGCGCCGGCGGAGTCGGTCTGGGGTGTGCAGCCGAGCAGGACCGCGCCGAAGGTGTCGTTCCACGCGGCGTTGATGAGTGTGCCGACGTTCTCGGTGATCTGCAGGCGCAGGTCGGCGAAGGTGAAGGAGTCCACACCCTCGCCAGTCACACGATCCACGGTCAGCGTGAGGTAGTGCGGGCGGGCTTCGAGCTTCACGGTCGCGACAAGCTCAGGATCGGCGAAGTGCACCTCCAGCGCATCGCCGGCGCGCTTCACGTAGCGCAC
>VGFC01000410.1 GCA_016869045.1 Armatimonadota bacterium | reverse complement strand
CCCGTCGAGCCGCCGCGCAAGACGCTGGGCATCCGCGTCCACGTGCGCGCGGAAGCGTGCGGAGGCAAGGAGCGGCAGCTCGCCGACATCGAGGAGATCGAGGTCCTCGGTACTGAGGGCCGGGTTCTGTCGCACAGCGAGCCGTATCGCCTGCAGGCGCAAGGACTGGATGCACAACTGGGCTTACAGGAGACGACGGTGGCGGGGCCGGCGCTGGTCGCCGAGGCGACGCAGGCGCGCGTGCTGGTGACGTTCAGCGACCCGAAGACGGGTGAGGCGCGACCGCTGCTGACGCGGAACACACTGGGGAAGGGGACCGGAGTATGGGCGGCGGTCGGCGAGGCAGGGCTGGAGAACGACGAGTGGCTGCCGAAGCTGGCGCAGGCTCTGGTCGGTCCGCCCACCCTTGAGCGGGTCTCGGACGCCAAGCGTCACCGCATCATCCTGCGGCGGGTGGCGGAGGGAATGCTGGTCTGTGTGGTGGATACGCAGCCGCAGCTTCCGGCGGAGGTGTGCGAGGTGCGCATCGATGCGAAGCGGGCGGGTCTGCGTGGGGAGATCGGCGGTTCGGCCGATGCGAGGGCGGTGGTCGCGGAACGGGATGGGGTGACGCTAGCGGTGCGCGTGAAGGCAGACCCAGCGGCGGTGGTGCTCGTCAGGTAGCGGAGTGCCTCACTGGAACATGAGATCCCCGAAGCGGGCGGTGTCGCGGTAGGCGCTGCACTGGGACCAGGCGGTGGTCTCGGACTTCGACTTCTGCTGGCGGCCGATCTGCGCGGGCAGGACGGACCCCTTCGAGGGCACGCCCTTGACGCCGAGGACCTCGTAGGGCACGAACACCTCCACAGTCCACTCGTCAGTTCCCCGTTGCGCGGCGGCCTGCCAGGGGGCGTTGTTGCCGAAGCTGTCGCTCTGCGTGCCGAGAGCGTTTATCGCGAGCTGCAACGGCGCCGTCTCGCCTGGGGGTAGGAGGAAGACCTCCACATCGTCGTCCTGATAGAGCGGTGCACCGCGCTGGGTGAGTTCGGCCTTCACGCCAGGCATGTTCGACTCCGCACACCGAAGCGCGAGGTAGAGGCCCTTGTCATCGCAGGTGATCCATACGCGGGTCGCCTCGGACGGGTCCTTGCCGTTGGCGATGAGACCGAGGCGTGGGATGGTCGGCTCGCCCAGCCATACGGCCTCGTCGAGGCGCCCGTCGATGGAGATGGGCGTGGACGTGCGGCGGACGATCGCCTGCGGGACGGGGGTCGTCACGACCAATGAGAGCGACCCCTCGGTGCGCGCGGCCGGATCGTCGCCGGAGGTGCGGAAGGGCAGTAGAAGCTGGCCGAGCGCGACGCTCGGCTCGGTGTGCACGCGGATGGGCAGAAGGGCCTCGCCCTGCGCGGCGAGGCTGAAGGTCGGCGCGTTCGGGTCGAGGGTCAGACCAGCTATCTTGCCCAGTTCGAGGGAGCCGGACAGCGGCCGGTTCAGTCGGTTCGTCAGCCGCAGGGAGACGCTGGCGTCGCCGTCGCGATAGAGGCGGTTGGGACCTGCATTTGCCTCGATGGCGGGCCGCGCGACAACGTCGATCGGTACGCAGATTGTGATCGGCACCCCCTGCACCTGCCCGTCGATCTGCACGAGATAGGGGAGAAGGGTGCGCTCCGCCCCGGCGAAGGCGAGGAGCTTCGCCCGGACCACTCCTGTTGCGCCGGGCTCGAGACGGGCAGCATCGCACGCACACTCGCTGCCGGCCTCCGCTTCGGACCATGGAGAGAGCAGGCGGACGGAGAGGTCGGTGATCGGCTGCTTCCCCGCGTTCGTCAGGCGTAGCTCCGCGCTCGCGCTGTCGCCTCGCACGCCCTCCACGACGCGCGGTGCGTCACAGTAGAGGCCGCTGAAGGCGACGCCCACTCCCGACAGATCAGCCTTGGTGCGGAACACGAGCTTGGCGAGGTCCACCGGCGCGTCGGTCTCGATCGTGCCCACGAAGTCATCGAGCATCCCGAGCGCCGTGTGCGCTGCCTCGACCTCCTTCGCGAGAGACGACTGGCCGGAGCCGATCCGCTTCATGCAAAGGTCGAAGCGCTCGGTGCCGTTGTCGGCCGCCTCGGTGGAGTACGCGCGCCAGATGCGCCAGAGGTCCTCGATGGTCGTCGCGGACGCGTGGGACCTCAGCGTCTCCGCGCGGCCGACCCAGAACGCGCGCGCGCCATTGGCCGGCACACCCATGCGCCACCCACCGGGCGAGATGATCTGGGCCGAGTGTGGGCCCTGGAGCAGGTCGTAGGCCCATATGGGCTCCCGGTTGTCGGTGAGCAGGTGGAGCCGGTCAGCGTCAAGCGCAACGGTGACCTCGGTGGGCTCATTCGAGTAGTTGCGCAGCGTGAAGTGGAGATCCCACATCCCCATGTCGCCGAAGCGCTCAATGACCACGTTCGGGCTATCGGTGCGCGCGTAGGGGATTGGCTCCCAGCCTGCGCGGGAGAGCGCCTCGATGGCGGGCACGTACTGGCGGAAGAGCGCGCGGTAGGTCTCGATGTCACCGGAGGTCGTCACGAGGGGGTAGACGGCCGGGTAGATCGCGTAGGCGAGGCCGCGATCGAAGTGGCGAAGGACGCTCTCGCGGTCCTGCTCGCCCTTGCCGCAGGCCCGCCAGAAGCGCCAGATCCTCTGATAGGCCATCATGCGGCAGAACTGCTCGAACCGCGCCGGATGCTCGGCGTCCCAGTCCCACTCGATCATCGGGATGTCGCAGTAGGGCAGCGTGAAGGCCTGCTCGTAGCCGTTGGCGTTGCCGTAGGTCGCCACCTTGGCTTCCTGCGTGAGCGGCCACCAAACGGTGTGCAGGAAGTCCCAGATCGTGTTCGGGATCGCGGGCTTCAGGTTCCCCTTGCCGAAGGTCAGCGGCAGGTCGGCGACGCGCAGGTGCTCGGGGCGGTAGTCCAGGCCGGAGGTGTTCGCGAAGTACCCCTCGATGGCGTCGGCCGTCAGGCAGGCGGTGAAGTTGCTGTAGGGCCCCCTCGCCCGGTGCTTCTCGACCTCCTCGCGCGACCGCCGCGCGAGCACACCCGACACTTCCGGGTCCTCGTTCACCCGGAAGTTGAGACCCCAGCCGGACTGGTCCGTGTGGTTGTAGCCCTCGTGGGGCTGCCAGAACTGCGTGTCGCCGATGTAGGAGATGTGCCCTTCGCCATCGTGGACGAGCTTCTTGATCGTCTCGGCAGTCGGGCAGTAGTAGCCGGGCTTCGTCTTCTCGGTCTCGACGAGGCCGTTGAGGAAATCGAGCACGACCTCATCGGAGGGCCGCTTCGGGTCCTGGCTCGCGACCATGCGGAAGTCGTAGCAGCCGTGCAGATGCCAGATGAACTCGTAGCCCTCGCCGAAGTCGCTTGCATCATCGACAGGTTGGTTGTTCACGATGAGGCGATGGGTCTTCGGCTCGAGGCGCTCCAGGTTGGCGTAGTTCAGGAAGGCCTCGTAAGTAGGGCGCTTCACGAAGCTCTCGGGGAAGAGGTCATAGTACCTTCGTGTCGCGTCCCGCATCCCCCAGACAGGATCGTGGCGGTAGAGCACGAACGAGAAGCCGGCCTTGCCCGGCCACTTGTCGGACTGCTCGGTCAGGCCGAAGTAGAAGGTGACCTCGTAGGCCTTGGCCGCCGCGTTGTAGTCGATCACGAAGACGCGCGGGCCTTGAGAGAGGGGCAAGGCGAGGGACAGCCCGCCGTCCTTCCCGGTAAGCGCTGACCACGGGTAGATCGAGCACTGCCCCTCCGCCGAGGCGCAGTTGTAGGTGAGCGCGTAGGTGAGGTCGCCCTCGATGGTCCGCCGGTCCTCGAGGTTGTCGAACCATGTCCAGCCGGCGGCATCGAGCGGCAGGCGAAACGATAGTCCGATGGCCCGGTCTTCGCCCTGGAGGTCGGTCACTGTGCCATCCACCCGCAGACACTTCTCGTCGCCCTTGAGCGTCGCTTCAACACGGCACTTGGCGGCCGTGCCGGTGAACTGAGCGCCGCCCTCCGCCTTCTTCGCCTCTCCCGTCACGCGCTCGGCGGTCGGCGGGATGATCTCGGAGACGTGGAAGTCGTCGAGCCAGATCGTACCTGTCGACCGATAGATGTCGGCCCGCAGGCTGAGCTGCGTGGTGTTGGGGCCCATCTGAACTTCGCGCGAGGCGTACTGCCACACATCATCCTCGCGAGGCACCGGAAGCCCGACCTGTGTGACCGCGCCCGAGAGCTTGCCCTCGGCATCGCGCTCGGAGGCATACGCCCCGCACACGCCGCAGCCGTGTCGGCGCATCCAGATCCCCACCCGGTAGCGGTGCCCCGGCTTCACCGGCACCACGCACCCGAGGTTGGAGCTGCCCGCCTCCGGCCCGGCAACCACCAGTCGCGCCGAAGCTGGGCCGGAGTGCACGACCTCCCGGTCGAGCGTCTGGCCCGCGGCGAGACCCCACCCCTCGGCGCCCTGCTCGAAGCCCGGATTCGGCACCAGGTTCACTGGGTCCGGCTGGTTCCGGTAGTCTGTGAGGAAGAACCCGCCGGGTTCGTGCAGTGGGACTGCGGCTGCACCGATGCGCAACCCGGTCACGTGTCCCTGCGGCGACATCCGCAGGGCGAGATCGTCGCCTGTCCGTAGGTCGATCTCCTGGGCAGCGACCAGGCGCGTCGTCAGCAGGCAGATCAGCAGAAACGCAAGCCGTGCCATGGTCCGTCACCTCGCTCAGGTCTGCGCACTCGTTCGTGAGTGAAGGCGCGCGCTCCTGCGTGGGGACGAGGAGGCTTCGGGGGACGACGTGCCGAACGAGCCCGCCGTTGACGGGAGTGTCGTTGCTGGGAGCGCCGGCACCCTTGCCGGCAGAGGTGGGAGGCCGTCGCCTTGCCACAGCTGCCGGCAAGGGTGCCGGCGCTCCCAGCAACGGCCGTATACCTCACGCGGCAGGAGGCGGACATGCACATTCCCATTCCGCAGATTGCGGTGCCCGAGTGTTGGCTGGCGAACCTCGGGCGTGTTCAGGACTACCTGCTGCGCGAAGTGCGAGTCGGGGGCTTGCATGACATCGGGCGGTCGGCGTTGGGGTATCCGCTGCAGGTTGTAGAGTACCCGCAGGTGGGCTGTCCGAAGCTGATGGTGGTGGGCGGCACGCATGGGCACGAGCCGGGCACGGTGGCCTCGGTGATGAACCTGATCCACCTGCTGGAGACCGGGCGCGACCTGGCCGATCAGCCGCACGATGATCTGCTCGCGTTGCTCGGGCAGGTGCAGCTGTACGCCATGCCCTGCCTGAACCCGGACGGGCGCGCGGTGTGCCCCGACAGCTTCCATGCGCAGGGGATCGACACAGTGACGATCTACTCGAGCGGCCTGCAGAAGGACGGCAGCCTGATCCCCTACGACGCGGACAGCGATGAGCCGCTGTACTACTTCGATCCGGCGGAGGCGATCTTCATCGGAGGCCAACTGAACGGCGCCGGGTACGCGATGAACCGGCGGCGGTCACCGGACGAGAGCGACGCGGTCGAAGTGCAGCGGCTGTTCGAGTTCGTTCGTGACCTCGGGCTGGACGCGCTGCTGGACTTGCACGCGTGCGGCTACAGCTTCGCCTTCCAGGCGCGTTCCCACGAGGCGCCGTACTGGCCGATCATGCGGGAATGGCAGCGGCGCGCAGAGAGGCTCTTCGCCGCAAAGGGCCGGCCCCTCGGCGCGCTGCATGGCGACGGGGACCCGCCCGAACCGCCGCCCTTCCACTTCAACTCGTCGCTCTTCCACGAGCATGCGCGGCTGATGTGGGTCTCCTTCGAAGGCCGTCAGGGCTACCTCGGCCGGCCCTCCTTCATGCCGCTGCCGACGCACTGGGAGATCATCGACGACTACCTGACCGCGACGAGGGTGTTCCTGGAGCTGGGCATCGAGGGGCACTACGCGCGGGCAAACCGGGAGGTGTTCGGGGGGTGAACGGCGGGAGTCAGAAGTCAGAATTCAGAAGTCAGAAGAGCGGCAGACGTCTGTACGGACAACTCGCGCTGGCGGCGATGGTGGCGGCGATTGCGCTACAGCGCAGCGCAGTGGCGGCGCCGCCGGAGCAGTTCACGGCGTGGGGGACGGCGGGGGCGGAGCTGCCGCCGGCGCCGGAGGGATGGAGGGAAGCGGCGGCGCCACCGGAGGCCCTGCCGGCGCTTGTGCCAACGGCGGAAGAGCAGGCGAAGGGGTACGTGCTCTTCGCGCGGGACCCGTTCACGCCGATCCCGCCGAACTGCGTACCGGCGCCGTCGGAGCGGACTACCGAACTCAAGACCTTCTGCGCGCGCGGGGAGTATGAGCCACTCTCCTTCGGCATCCACGCGCTGTCGAACCTGCGCGGGCTGCGGGTGGAGGTCAGTCAGCTGACGGCGCCGGGCGACGCCGTCATCCCCGCGGACCACATCGATGTGCGCGTGGTGCGCTGCGTGCGAGAGATCGTGG
>VGFC01000409.1 GCA_016869045.1 Armatimonadota bacterium | reverse complement strand
CAGCACGCGGAAGCCGACGAAGTCGCGGCACTTCGGCGGGATGTCCGCCATCGACGTCGCGACCGGCGCGTGCACGTGCTCCAGGCCCTCCGCGAGCCGCACGAACTCCGCGAGTGTCTCGGTCGTGATCGGCTTGCGCTCTGTAGCTCCGCCCGCCGTTAGCGTCGTGAGGTGCAGCGCATTCCCCGTCCAGAAAACCGTCGGCCCGTGCGCGGTCAACTCCACATCCTCGCCGGACACGGAACTCAGGCGCACCACCTTGGGCGCCGCCGCCATCGCCTCCCGCACCATCGCCTCGGGGATGCGCAGCACCTTCGCCTGCGGCGCCTCGGTGGCGCCCGCCGCGACCAAGCGCGCGCGCACCTCGTCATGGTCCAGCCAGATGCCGATCCGCTCCAGCAAGCCAACCGCCTCGCGGTCGATGCGTTCGAGATCGGATTGTGAGAGGGGACCCATGCGATCACCTCGGGGAGGTCAATGGGGCGCTCGTGGAGGGAGGCTAGGCTGCGAGGTTGCCCTAGCCGATGCGGCGGATCGTCTCGTCGACAAAGGGTGAGGCCCCGGGCGGCGGCGCAACGCCAAGCTGCCGCAGGATGGCCCGCGCCTCGAGGAGCGCCACGTAGTAGTGGCAGCCGGGGCCATCGCACCACGCGCGCTCGTAGGCTTGCCCAGCCTCCCGCGTGGCCATCTCCTTGTCCCCGTCGTCCAGCGCGAGCTGCCCGAGGAGGTTGTGGCAATCCGCCTGCGCCAGGCGGCACTCGCGGCTGTCCGCGGCGCCGAGCGCCTCACCGCCCAGCCGCCTCGCCTCTTCCTTGTTCCCCATCAGCCGGTAGCACCTGGCGGACGTGAGAAGTATATCGGGCTCGGACTCCGCCGGGTCGCTGCGGCGACAGCGGGCTAGGACTCCAGTGACTCGCTCCTCTGCCTGCGCGAGATGCACGGCACGGGAGTCGCCATCCTCTGCAGCGAGGCGGACGCGCGCCGCCCCCCCGAGCGCCTCAGCCAGGATCGCCCAGCTCTCCAAGTCTGCACCAGCCTCATCTGCGACTTCCCGTGCCAGCCCGGCCGCGTCCAGGGCGCAACGGAACTCACCGGCCACCAACCCGGGCACGAGGCGGTGCCAGTAGAGGAACTCACCGCCGCGGGCATCCCGCTGAAGCGCCAGAGCGCGCCCACGCAGGAGCTCGACCTGCCCCGCGCAGCAATGGTACACGACCCGCACATGTGGTTGCCTCCTGTCTACCCAGTTCCGGGCCCGACGGAGGTGCCAATCGGCCTGTTGGAACACCGCCAGGTGGTGCTCCGTCGAGGTAAGACCCTCGCAGTGCGCGTAGACAAGCGCCAGTTCGCTGAGTTCAACGACCTTCCACTTGTCCTCCTCATCGTACCGGAAGCTGTCCCTACGGTGTCCGCAGCGGGGGAGCAGGGTTCTCTGCGCCGCACGGATGCGCCCGCGCCTGAGGTGCTCCAGAGCGGGGACCGCGTCGCATTCGAAAGGCAAGTCCAGCCACTTGCGGATGAAGGCCGTGATGCGCCCAAGCATGGTTCCAGTCCCCCCGTGCTGCCGCGGCTTGCATGTCCCTTCCGCGCCGCACCCCGGATTCCTCCCGGGAGACTTCGGGCGCCCTACGGCCGGGCGACCAGCGGATTCCCCACATCCTTCAGCGGTAGCCTCACAACCTCCCCTCCCTTCACGATCGACCGGTACGCTGCCATGAGGACCTCGACGCCCGTCCGCCCAAGCTCGACGGTGTCGTCGGGTGGCGTGCCCTCCTCCATCGCCCGGATGAGCTGATCGATGGAGGAGACGGGTGCAACGCCGTGGACGTACTCCGCCATGTCGACGGTCACGCCGTTCACGACGGCGGTGTCGGTATAGGGGTTGAGGATCACGTTGCGGTTGGGGAAGCGGATCGAGAGGTCGTTGACGCCGCCGTGGGGGTCGGGGAGCTTCTGCTTGCCGACGGCGAGGGTCGCGAAGAGGTCGCCGTAGTCGCAGACGATCTGGCCGAAGTTCTCGGCGGGCGAGTCGGCGTACTCCTGCCAGAAGCTCGCGCGCTTGGCCTGGACGGTCTTGGGCATCCCGATTAGTGTGACCATGTAGTCGATGGCGTAGCAGCCCATGTTGGTCATCTCGCCGCCGCCGGAGACCTCGGGCGGGTCGAAGCGCTCGGGCCACAGGTCGCGGATCGGGAAGTCCAGCGGGAAGGTCATGCCGAAGTCGTGGTGGTACGCGATGGGGCGGCCGTGCTCGCCCGAGGCGACCTCCCGGCGGAGCTTCGCGAAGGGCGCGAGGCCCTTCACCATCGGGATGTCGAGCACGCAGGGCACGCCGCTCTCGCGGACGGCCTTCTCGATCCGACGCGCGGACTTGAGCGACTCGCACATGGGCTTGTTTAGAAGGACGGGCTTCCTCGCGGAGCAGGCCAGCTCCACCATCGTGGCCTTGTCGCACGGGTCGGTCGTGACGCAGAGGATGTCCGCGTCGGGGTGGTTCGCGACGGCCTCGTAGGAGGCGGAGAGGTCGAGCTTCATCGCTGCGGCGAGTTCGGGGCCGCGGCGAGGGTCGGGCTCGTAGCCCGCGACCACGCGCGTGCGCGGGTGCCCGGCGAAGGCCCCGGCGAGGCCGGCGCCGTGGGTGCAGCAGTTGCCGAGGATGCCGACACCATAGCGGTCCTTGGGCATGGTGGTTGCCTCCCGTTGGGCAAGCGCAGCGGCGCCGACAGCAGCGAGTGAGCGGATGAAGTCGCGGCGGTGCATGGGCGCACTCCCGTCGCGGTAACGGCTGCCACCTCTGCCGGCAAGGGTGCCGGCGCTCCCAGCGGCAGCAGCGGCGATTCCCCAAGCAGTCCCGTCAGTCCCCATCCCAGCGGAAGAGCGGGATTGGTCCGCCGAGGACGTCGGTCTCGTACTGCCGCATCCAGTCGCCGATGCGGGCGTAGGGATGGATGCCGCTGCGGTTCATGATGACCGCGACGATGGCGGCGAGGATCACGTAGCCGGTCAGTGCGCCGAGCGCACAGACCGTCGCCGGGAAGATCCCCCACCAGTGCCGGAGGTTCGGGCGGACGTCGCCGTAGCCGAGCGTCGTCAGGGTAACCGCCGCGAAGTACAGGTGCTTGTAGACGGGCGGAGCGAGTTCGGGCTCGTGCTCGCCGGGCCGGTCACAGATGATCGCCGCCTCGCCGGTGAGGGCGCTGGTGACGCACGACGTGCCGAGGAGGATGGCGACAAACGCAAGGTAGGCGATCACGGAGTAGGCCACGACCTTGATCGGGTCCCACGTCACGCCGATGGAGAGTCCCAACACGCGCGTGGCCCAGGCCTGCGACCCGCGACCGGCAAGCCGCATCAGGCGCGAGCGGTAGTGATGGATCGCCACCGAGGCCTTCATCGCCTCGCTATGCAGCCCGCAGTCCGCGAGGTAGAACGCGATGTAGCGCAGGCTGCGGTCGATCAACTCGGCGGCGAACGTCGGGTTGTCCAGCGTTCGACAGAGCCGCTGATAGAGCGCGTCGGTCTCCGCCTCATCGAGCGAGAACTGACCGGGCCCGCTGCGGGCTTCGCGGCAGGTATCCCGCACGAATCCCGCGACGAGACGGCGAGCCGCCTCGCGCGCGTCGGGGCTGCTGGTCTCCATGGATTGCCTCCAGGAACGGTGTCGGGCCTGCAAGCCCGACCTACTACACCAGGAATAGGAAGCAGTTCGTGCGGAGGCCGAAACGTCCCTCCACGTAGGGGCGTCGGAGCCGGCGCTCCGACCTACGACGCCGCAGGCCGGGGCCCTTTACACTCGCACAACGCTATGCTATAGTCTGGGCCGCGATGGTGAGCGCGCTTAGCTCAGTTGGGAGAGCGCTACCTTGACAGGGTAGAGGTCACTGGTTCAACCCCAGTAGCGCGCACCAGGAGATCACGACGCGGTCCCGCACAGGCGGGACCGCGTGTTGCTTCCGTGTGGGCTGAGGCTACGCGCCGGCGGCCAGTTCCCGCGCGGCGGCGACGACCTCGGCGACCGGAACGACGCGCTCTTCCTGGTCCTTGCGGCGGCGGACCTCGACGGTGCCCTCGCCCTTCGTGCGCTTCCCGATGACGAGGCGCAGCGGGTAGCCGACGAGATCGGCATCCTTGAACTTGACGCCGGGACGCTCATCGCGATCATCGATGACGGCCTCGAAGCCGGCGGCTACGAGGTCGGCGCAGAGCCGGTCGGCGATCGCCGCGAGGTCGGGCTCGTTGTCCAGCAACAGGATCGTGGCCTCGTACGGCGCGGCGGCGAGCGGCCAGCGGATACCGTTCTCGTCGGCGTACTGCTCGACCAGCGCGGACATGATCCGGCTGACGCCGACGCCGTAGCAGCCCATCGTCGTCACGACTTCCTTCCCCTCCTCGTCGGCGAAGACGCACCCGAGGTCCTCGGCGTACTTCTGACCGAGCTTGAAGACGTGCGCGAGCTCGATCCCGCGCTTCGTCATCAAGAGACCGTCCTCACAGCGGGGGCAGGGGTCGCCCTCCATCGCGATGCGGATGTCGGCGTACTCGGCGACCTCGAAGTCCTGGCCGACGTCAACGGCGACGAAGTGCGCATCCGCCTGGTTGGCGCCGACGACGAAGTCGTGCATCGCGGCGATGTCGTGGTCCGCGACGATTCTCACGTGAGTGGGCAGGCCGACCGGCCCGGTGAAGCCCAGGGGCGCGCCGGTGACCTCCTCGATCTCGCTCTCGTTCGCCATGCGCAACTCGGTCGCGGCGAGATGGCCGGCGAGCTTGGTCTCGTTGAGCTCGCGGTCGCCGCGGATGAGCGCCGCCACGTACTTGCCGTCCGCCACGAAGAGCAGCGTCTTCACGAGCTGATCGGGCGTCGCGCCGAGCAGCTCGCAGACCTCCTCCACCGTGCGCGCGTTCGGCGTCTCGACGAGGTCGCGCTCGCCGAGCTGGTCCTTCACGTGGGTGGGCTCCGGGCGATGGCTCTGCGCGCACTCGGCGTTGGCGGTGTAGTCGCACTTGTCGCAGAGGAAGAGCGTGTCCTCGCCCTCGTCGCAGACGAGCATGAACTCCTTCGTATCGTGGCCGCCCATGGAGCCGGCCGAGGCCTCGCAGATCACCGTCGGGAGTGACAGCCGCTCGAAGATGCGGACGTACCCGTCATACATGGCCTGGTAGGAGCGGTCGAGGGACGCGCGGTCCGCGTCGAAGCTGTAGGCGTCCTTCATGATGAACTCGCGCGCGCGGATCAACCCGCCCCGCGGCCGCAGCTCGTCGCGGAACTTGGCCTGGATCTGGTAGAGCGTGAAGGGGAGCTGGCGGTAGGAGCGGAGGTCCTGGGCCGCGAGGTCGGTCATGATCTCCTCGTGGGTCGGGCCGAGAAGGAAGTCGCGGCCGGCGCCGTCCTTCAGCTTGAGGGGCGGGGGCTGGAAGCTCCACCAGCGCCCGGTCTGCTTCCACAGGTCACCGGGGCTCAGGGCGGGCAGGAGGACCTCGATGGCGCCGGCGCGGTTCATCTCCTCCCGCACGATGTTCTCGATCTTGCGCAGCACTCTCAGCCCAAGCGGCAGGTACGAGAAGACCCCCGCGCAGACCATGCGGATGAAGCCGCCACGCAAGAGCAGCCGGTGGCTGACGAGGCGGGCGTCCGCCGGGACCTCGCGCAGTGTCGGGATGTATAGGTCGGTGACCTTCACGAGCCAACCCTCCGATGGTGTGGGAGGGGCTTCAGCCCCGAGCGGTCGGGGCTGAAGCCCCTCCCACTGACGCCAGCCTGCGGGCCTCCGCCAAGAGCGTCTCGGCGGCGCGCTCGATGGGAACGGTCTGCCGGCGTTCGCCGCCAACGAAGAGCACGGCCTTGCCGGCTCCCGAGGCGATGCCGATGTCGGCCTCCCTGGCCTCCCCGGGCCCGTTCACCTCGCAACCCATCACGGCGACGGTGAGATCGGTGTCTAGGTCATGCAGGCCCTCGCGTACGGCCTCGGCCACGGGGCGCAAGTCCACCTTGCAGCGGCCGCAGGTCGGGCACGACACGAGACGGACGCCGCCGCGGAGACCGAGGGCCTTCAGGACCTCAATCCCCACTTCCACTTCGCGCTCCGGCGGCTCCGTGAGGGAGACGCGGATCGTGTCGCCGATCCCCTCATGGAGCAGAACGCCGAGCCCGATGGCTGAACCGACTACGCCGGCCATGCCGAAGCCGGCCTCGGTGATTCCCAGATGCAGCGGCACATCGCTGCGCTGGGCGAAGAGGCGGTTCGCCGCGACCGTCCGCGGGACATCCGAGGCTTTGATCGAGACCACGATGTCGGCGAAGCCCACTTCCTCCAGCAGGGCGACGTTGCGGAGCGCGCTCTCACAGAGCGCCTCGGGGGTCGCACCGGCGTGAGCCTCCGCCAGGTCTCGCTCAAGGGAGCCGGCGTTTACCCCGACGCGGATCGGGATGCCTCGCGCCTTGGCCGCTTCGGCGACCGCCCCCAGGTGCTCGCGGCCCCCGAT
>VGFC01000408.1 GCA_016869045.1 Armatimonadota bacterium | reverse complement strand
AAGCTCCCGTACTGCGTGCCCCATCGCTCGTTGACTGCCTGGATGGTCCCGTACGCCTTTCGCAGGCGCTCCCGGAAGGCGCTCTGCGCGCTCTGGTTGTAGCCTGTCTGCGCGAAGCCCGCGCCGCTGTGCGCCTCCTGCAGCACTTCCCATCCCATCACGCGTCCCGGCCAGCGCGTCGCGAAGTAGCGCGCCCGCTCCGTCGCCATCGTCCGCATCGCAGCCCGCACCGTCGGGTTCCAGAAGTTGAGCTGCGCCCGTCCGTCCGACTCCCACCGGTTCTCGCCCTTCAGTGGCACCTTGCCCGTCGCATCGCAGAGGAAGACGTCATCGTCCGCCTGGTGCTCCTTCAGCCACCAGTCAGGCATGAGCGTGTAGCAGCTGTGCAGCCCCACCACGTCCGCGATCATGAAGCGCGCGTCCGGGTTCCGCTTGACATACCCGGACACGTACCGTTCGAAGGCTCCGGTGTCGATGAAGCTCCCCTGTGGTGCCTGGAAGAAGACGTTGCCGTAGACCGTCGGGCAGCCATCGAGACGCAGGAGCGCGTCCTGCTCGGGCCAGCGCAGCCAGTTCGTCTGCGGGAAGAAGAGCGCCGGCCCGGCGTCCGTCCGGTAGCGCCCTCGCTCCAGGCGCACCAGGGGGGGCTGCCGATCGGGAACGGGTTTGGTGCCCAGCTTGCGCTGAATGCCGGCGAGGTCGATCTCGGCTCCGGTCAGCCGCTCCCCAAGCCTCTGGGCGAGCGGAGCGACCTCCGCTGTCATCCGAGCATCATTGAGGCCGTCCAGGTAGGCGTCGAGATAGGCGCGGTACAGCCCGGCGAGGTCCTGCTCGATGGCCGCAACCTCAGCCAACCACGACTCGACCTCCTCCGGCGACGTCTTCCCGGCCGCCGCGAGAGCACTTCGAGCCCGCTGCACCCCGCGTGCCCCCACTTGCAGCAGAGCCTGCCTCACCAGCAGGTCATCGTACGCGAAGGCGGCCTTCAGCACCTCGGGGCGCTTCCCGTCGCGCAGGTCCGCCTCCTCACCGTACTGGCCCTGTGTGCCGAGCGTCTCACGCAGGCTGTACAGTAGCATGTCCAGCGGGTCATGGCGCGGGTGTTCGGCGGTTCCCAGGAGCTCCCGCGCTGGCTTGCGGACGTCCTTCCCTCCCACGGTCAGCCCGTTTGTCGGTGCGACGCAGTAGAGGTTGTCCAGCCGCAGGCGCCCGCCGCCGGCGAGCGCCAGCGTCAGTCCGGCGATCTGTCCGCCCTCGGCCGGCCGCGCGAAGGGCACGTCCTTCCCGAAGACAAACCAGTGGCCGGTGGCCGGGAACGGGTTGTAGCTGCGCTCGGGGACGTACATGCCGACGATCACGGCCGTAAAGCGGCCTTGGGCGGCATCGAAGTGGACCCTCACCCGGAACCAGCGACCTTGAGCGAACCGCAGCGGGGGCTTGGGGTTGATGCCGGTGTACGCCACCGGTGGGTCGAGGACCACCGGGCCGTCCGGCCCTCGCGCGAAGAAGCGACGCTGTTCATCCGTCGCCAGCACCGCGGCCGGGCGGCCGGCCGCATCGAGGAGGCTCAACTCGAAGCCACTCGCGCCCAGATCCCTCCCGTCCTCAACAAGAGCCTCGAACTCAACCAGGCCCCGCTCCTGGCCTTCGAAGTGGCCCTCCATACGTGGCGGATCATCCCGCGCCGGCGAGGCCAACTCCAGGCAATGGTCGTCGAGCCACCGAGGCAGCGGGTCGGAGTTCCTGTAGTCCCGCATCAGCGCCACGCGAGCCGTGCCTGCGCCCTGCGTCACCGACCAACCCGGCGGAAGCTGCGGTAGGTCCCCAGCCTCCTCGAAGCCCAGCCACGTGCGGACCTTCAGCTCCGGCTCGGCAGCCGTGATGTCGCCGGTCGGGTCGCCGACGAAGCGATAGAGCCTCACGTCGTCTACATGGCCCGTGTTGTAGATGAAGAGGCCGGCGAAGGCGTTGCGCTCCGTCTCGGCCTGCGGAATCACCCCGTGGAAGAGCACCTTCCCATCCACAGTAAAGCGCGCGAAGGGGCCCCATCGCTCGCAGACGACGCGGTGCTTCACCCCCGGCTGGATCAGCGGCTCGGCCCCCTCCCAGAGCGTGGCTCCGCCGCACACGACCGCCGATCGCCGGTTGTGCATGCCGCCGAACTGGAAGAACACGCCGGAGGGCCGCGTCGCGGAAGCCTCCAGGTTCAGGCAGGCGCTCAGGTCGCACGGGTCGTCGCTCCAGGCAGTGTACTCCAGGCGCATGGAGGTGCCGGCGTTCCGGTCGAGCACCGCGAAGGCGTCCGGGCCCTGTGCGCGCAGGGCGCCGTCCGCGATCGTCCACTCGCCGACCTTCGCTCTCCAGGCCGCGTCGAGGTCGGGCTTGTCGAAGCGGTCCTCAAAGACCAGCTCCGCCTGAGGCGGCAGAGGCTCGGCAGCCCGGAGCCGCCCGGAGACCGCAGTCAGCAGCCACAGGCACGGGCATCCCCAGAAGACGCCGATCCGCGCGATCTCATGCAGTCCCATTGCGGCCTCCCTCGCCCGGCCTGACGAATGAGCCGGGGGCAGACAGTGTGGCGGCCGACCGGGAGAGTGCGGGGCAGGTCACTCCTGCACAGGCCGCCTGCAGGCGGGTGTCAACGGTTTGTCGCCGGCACATGCTCACACGGTGGCGCCCCGCGCTTGGCGCGCGACTTCGTAGAGGAGGGCGCCCACGGCGACGGTCACGTTGAGCGAGCTGGCTTCGCCCTGCATGGGGATCGTCACCAGGAGGTCGCAGGCGGCCTGAGCCTCCGGGGACAGACCCGTGGTCTCGTTTCCGAGCAGGAGTGCGCAGGGCGGCGACAGGTCCGCGTCCCAGCAGGCGGTCGCCGCGTGAGCCGAAGTGCCAATGATCCGCACACCGCGGTGTCGCAGATTGTCGAGTACGTCGAGGAGGCTCTCGGCGAGCACGAGAGGCACGCGGAGAATGGAGCCGGTCGTCGAGCGGACACTCGCGCGGGAGTACGGATCGGCGGAGTCTGCCGTGAAGATCGCCGCCCGAACGCCGAGAGCGTCGGCGGTGCGGATGAGCACTCCCACGTTGCGCGGGTCTTGAATTCCCTCACCGACGAGGAGGCACGCCTCCTCGTTGGTGAGTTCCCCGAGGCGCGAGGCCGGAAGTGGCTCGGCGCGTACAGTTGCGAGGACGCGGGTTGCGGTCTCATAGCCCAGATCAAGCACTCGGAAGAAGACGCCGCGCGTGACGACCTGGCATTCGGCGCCCGCTCGGCGGACGGCTTCCAGCAGTGCCTGCTCCTCGGGCTGCTCGACCGGGTCGAGGTACAGCACCGTCTCCAGGGGTGCACCCGCCGCGAGAGCCTGGGAGACCATCTTCGCATCTTCGACCAAGAACGCGGTCGCGCGCCCGCCGCCAGCCTGGCCGAGGCTCTGGCGAACACGGACGATGGTTGGGTGCTTGACGCCGGTGATGGTCTCCGCAGCCATGATTGCCTCACGCTCAGTGCCGGACGCTCTCCGGCAACGAGAGTGTCACGCGCGTGCCCTTGCCAGGTGAGCCCTCGCTAGCCCACGCGCCGCCGATCACCGCCATGAGAGTGCTGTGGATCGCCATGCCATGCCCGACGTCAGTCTGCGGACTGGCCGGCGGACCGATGCCATCGTCCTCGACCGTGACCTCCAGCCCGTTACGCCAGGCAACTGAGACGGCCAAGTGCAGGGGGCGGTCCGGGTCAGCGCCTCGGCCGTGACGGGCCGCGTTGCGCACGGCCTCGCGCGCCGCGTGGAAGAGGACCTCTGCGCTGCTGGGTGAGAGGTCGCGCGCCCTCTGTTCGGCGGTCGGGTCGATGTCCCAGGTTAGCCCGTTGAAGCTCGCGGCGAACTCGTCATCCACCGACCGGCGCAGGGCCGCGATCAGACCGAGCGTGGCGATGTCCGAGACTCCGGAGGCGGCCATCTCGTGGAGGAGGTTCGCCAGTTGTCGGTGGGTATCGGCCAGCTCGCGGACGGCCTCTCGCACCGGCTCGTCCCGCGAGGCGCTGAGCTGCAGCATCAGCGCGTGAAGGCGCGGAAGCACGTCGTCATGGATGACGCGGCGCGTCTGGCGACCGCCGAGGTGTGTCTCCGAGAGCCACTGCCGCTGCAGCGCGATCAGTCGCTGCGCCATGCGCGCGCAGGCGACCGTGTCGATGAGCCGCTCGGCGCTGGCGCGGGCGATCTCGATCTCCTCCTGCGTGTACAGCCCGCCGCGGGACTTCTGCCCGAGCAGCAGCACGCCGATCAGCCCGCGCTCACTCCACAGCGGCACCGCCCACGCAGCGCGCCCGTACCGCTCGGGGTCCACCGGCAGGATCGCGTCACCCGGCGAGGCGCAGCGCGCCGTGAGGTCGGACACTTCGGGCGGCGCGGTGCCCGTTGGGTGCGTGAGAGGAGGAGCGGCCAACGACGACAGCGGGCCAAGCGGCACCAGGTACGCGCACTCCGCATCCAGGACGTTCTCGCAAAGGGCGCCGAAGGGGGCCGCCGCATCAACCTCCGCCGCACCCTCGTGGAGCAGCGAATCGTAGACGCGCGGCCCGGTCACGAACGGCCGCAGCTGGTCGGTATACCGGTCGCGGTCGCGGTATGAGCGCCAGTTGAACAGGGCGAAGAGCACGGCGAGCAGCAGCGTGACCATCGGCAGCCCCATGCCCGACAGCTCGCCCATCGCCACCGTGCGGCCGACGATGATGCCGTACCCCAACGCGAGCGCCACGGTCCACAGCCAGTGCTGTCGGAGACCCCCTCGGGGAAGCGTCTTGCCAGCGAAGATCTCATAGGCCACCACTGCTTGGCCCAACGACAGCACCGAGACGAGTATCAGCGACGAGACGATCAGCACACCCCACACAGCCAGCAGCGGGATGCCGCGCTCCGTCCGGCCCGGCGGCCCGCTCGCGAGGACCAGCATGATGCCGCCCAGCACCAGGCTTGCAAGTAGCAGCCCGCCGGACGTGCCGAGGAGCCACGGGCGCGAGCGGCGGAAGGCGAGGTCGCCCATCACGCGGGCGGAGCGGCCCGGCCGGGAGAGCGCGTGCATCGACAACACGATGCACAGCACGATGAAGACCCCGTACATCACCGTCAGGACCGGCACGCTGCCCATGCGCAGCGGCCCCGTGTTGACGTACTCGTGCCCCGTCCACGCCGCGGGGTACTGGTAGGCCATCGCGGCCCGCCAGAAGACGATGACACCCAGCACGAGCACGATCCACAGCCACACACGATGCGCGCGCCGGACGGGGGCGTCGGCCGCCTCCCAGAAGCCCGCGTGCCAGAGCATCACCACATACCACGCGAGCGGGAGGGACAGACCGATGAACCACCCCAGCGGCCACTGGAAGTGCACCGCGAACACCACCGACACCCAGCCGTAGCCCGCCTCCGAGCCCTGCTCCAGGAAGAAGAGCCCGCCCAGGAGCAGCGCGCCCGAGGCGAGCCACATCCCCCACGTGCGCCGGTCCGCGTTCAGCAGCACCGTGAGACCCAGCCAGAGCTGCAGCACCGCGTTGGCCAGAGAGACGCTGAGGATCGCGGCCGCCAGCTCGCTCACGATGGCGTGTCCTCCCAGGCCGTCCACTTGCCGCGTTCGTCCATCACGCGCGCGACACCCTCGCCATCCCAGGCGATGAGCCGACCCGCGTTCACGATGAGCGTCGCGCGCGTGCGCGCGACCTTCGTATCGGTGGTGGAGGCATCCAGACCCCAGGCCGAGTAGATGCGACCGTTCGTGCGGCTGATCGTCCGCTTGTCGCGAAAGCCCATCCGCTCGGCGATCTGCTCGTTGGTCATGCCCTGCGCGATCATCCGCGCGACGCGCTGCTCGTGGGGCTCCAGAAGCGCCATCGGCGACCGGTCGTCCTTCTGCTCCACCTCGTGGACGCGCGCCTCGATCTCGGGGTCGATGAAGCTCCTGCCCCGCACCGCGTCCTGCAGCAGCGGCAGGATCATCTCGGGCAGCAGGTAGTTCGACTTGCGCACGTACGCGTAGTGGCTCAGGATGCCCGACCGCCGGAAAGCGCGGTAGTACGCATCCTCATCCTGGATCGAGTAGAAGACCACGGGCTTGCGAGGGAACTCCTTGCGGATCGCGACCGCGGCGTCGATGCCGTTCATCTCGCCCGCGAGTTGAACGTCCATCAGGATGACGTCCGGCTCGGCGGCGAGGCAGCTCTCCACCGCCTCCTCTCCGCTCTCGCAGCCGCCGGTCACCTCGACACCCTCCAGCGCCTCGAACCCCGCGCGCAGAGCGGAGCGCAGGTTCGCGTTGTCCTCCACGATGAGGAGCTTCAGCATCCCACACCTCCCACAGCCGTTGCCGTCGTAGATTCCCTAATCGCCGTCAAGCGGTTTTTCGGCTGGTTAGGGAATGAGCATGACAATCGGTCCAACGTGAGCTGGTCCGCAGCACACGTGGGTGGTCATCGACAGGTTAGGTTTATCGCTGTGG
>VGFC01000407.1 GCA_016869045.1 Armatimonadota bacterium | reverse complement strand
GGAGGACCCCGACTATGAGAGTACCTTCAGCGCCTGGGAAGGGCACGCGCTCGCGCGGATCGGCAGCTATGACCGCACGCGGGTCACCCTCAAGCTGACGATGCGCGATTCAGAGCTGGAGGACACCAACCCCGATAGCCTGTTGCCTGATCCGAAGCCCTTCCCCCGGATGAACATCCGCTTCTCGGGCCCGTTGGCGGAAGTGCGCCTGGACCGGCAGTTCTCCGATCGCGACCGCCTGACCGCGGGAATCGCCGGCTCACTGGAGAAGCGCAAGGTGTCGGGGATCGTCGGCACGCCAAACCCCGCTCCCGACCCGCCGACGTGGACGCCCTTCGCCAACGAGGAGCAGCAGAACGCGGCGACGCTCTATCTGGAGCACGAGCACCGCTTCGGCGCCCACACCACGATGATGCTGGGGGGACGGATCGCGGCGACCAATGCCACCACGACTGTGGTGCGGCCGAAGGCGTGGGTGCACCACGACGTTGGCAACAGCGGAACGCTCATCCTGCTCACGCGGCCTGTGCTGCGGCACGATGTGTCGGAGCTGTCGCCGGTAGACTACTGGGCCCTCAGCGACGGCCTCTCGCCGCTGGACTTCTCCGACGGTGGCTTCGGCCAGTCCTACGAGCTGCAGTACCAGCTCATGCCGCGCAACGGCTCCCTCCTACGGGTCGGAGGGTTCTACCGCACCCTGAGGAACTACCTGGTCGATCTGAGCGACCCCACCTGGGCGCCCGGCGAAGCGGCGGCGGTCCTCGCGCGGGCGAACCTCCGGGGTGCGGAGGCGGAGTTCGAGCACTGGCTGACCCGCGACCTGAGCGTCGGCGCCTGGGTCCGCTACACGGACAGCGAGAACAAGGATGCCGGCGGCCTGGAGGTCCCGTTCCAGCCGAAGCTCCTGGGCCTCGCGCGGCTGGACTACCTGAGCCCCTCCGGGCTGCGCGCGAGCGCCCGCTGGCGCTACATCGGCAGCCGCTACGTGGACCTGGCGAACGCGACGAAGGCCGGGGCCTACGATGTGCTCGACCTTGCGGCCGCCTATCAGGTGAACCTGCAGACCGACCTCTTCCTGGGTGTGGACAACCTGCTGGACGAGACGGATGGCTTCTACCCGGGCTACCCGAACCGTGGGCGCTGGATCCACGGCGGAGTGGAGTACCGCTTCTGAGAGCTGTGCGCGACCGGCCGAAGGAGGTGCTACGATGAGACGTCTCGCGCTTGCTGCTGCATACGTTGTGCTTGCTTCGGTGCTGCTCGCTCTGGTCGGCGGCTGCTCGGGTACCGGCGCGCCAACCGAGCCGGGCGACCTGGCGGAGTTGCAAGCCGTCGCCGATGCCCATCTCACCGCGGTGCTGATGGTGAAGAGCTGGTTCGCCATCCTGCACACGCAGCCGGAGGGCACCACCTCTGCGGCCGACGCCCAGTCCTGCACACCCAGGACGGATTACCTCCCTCCGCTACCGGGAGACCCTCCGGGGTCTAGTCGCACCCGCCACACACTCGAGGACTGCACGGTCATCGAGACGCTGTGGCTCGCGGACGGCTCAGGGAACCAGACGATCACCGACCCGCTGAAGGGTGAGTCGAAGTTGGTGTGGCAGCCGCTCCGCTATGCGGGCGCCTGGGTGGTTCGGCCGCTCAGGCTGGAACTGTGGAACGGAGCAGTCATGGAGTACGAGTCCGGCGGTCTGCCCGGCTCAATCGGCAACCAACGACGGGAGATTGGGAACGCGACCCTCGCAGACGGGCGCCGGATGGACTACACTCTCCGACGCTGCGACACTCTCGATCGCCTGAAGCTACAACCGGATGACGGCTCTCAACTTGCGGTTCGCGTGCCGCTCAAGTTCGGCCTGAAGACAGGGTACCGCCCGGTGTTCACGGACCCCGCCGAGGGGAACTTCGTGGACGCCTCGGGGGACACGTACTCCTTCCGGATCGCAGGCTCCCGTGAGCCGGGCTGGGAGACATGGCGGTTCGCGGCCCCGGATGGCACGGTTGGCGAGTTCACGATCGGCGGCGACTTCGCCGGGTCGGGACAGTTCACATCCGCGGGCGGCGTCGTGGCCGCACTGCGATGGCAAACGGACGGCGTCGGAGTGTTGCGGCCGGTGGGTGCCTCCGCCACGCAGGCGGTGGCCTCAGCAGCCGCTCGGGACTTCCAGATCGACCAGTGGATTCGGAATTCGGCCATGCTGGGCCCGATGCCCCGGTAGAGACACAGCGGGCCGGGACGGTTCGGCGACGTGCACCACCAACCTGCCGCACCAAGGAGGTCAGCAACGATGATTGGGGAGCTGCTTGCCCGCGTACATGGACGCGTTCACGACATGAGGGGTGGTGACTTGGTCGAGACTGACGGCTTGACGATGACATGGGTAAGGGCGCGCGACGGCGAGGTCGTCGTAAAGGGACTGCCGGTCAAGGAGAACGGGGTCTACGACCTGAAGGAGATCGAGGCCGAGGAACTCTACGTAGTGTACATCAATGACATCCTGGGGATTCCGGCCGCCGTGATCCCGGAGGAGGGGAACAACAAGCAGGCCTTCTACTGGAGCGCCAGCGGCGACAATGCGCCGATCACGGGCGAGGTGTGGGCGTATGATGGTACGACCCATCTTCCCGGGATCCAGCACTTCGGGCTCTGGGACCCGCAGCTCAAGGAGTGGGCATGGCCATCGAACTCTCCCACGAAGGACATGGGGGACTGGCAGGCGCCTCCCGAGGGGTGCGCAGTGCCCGAAGGGCGCACCTATGACATCGCCATCAACTACGGCCCCGGCTTCGAGGGCGATACTGACAACTCCCAGCTCTACGTCCCGCCGGGCGGCGTGAACGGCAAGTTCCGCCGCAATTCTGGCACGGCCAACGTCCTGCTTGTGGGAGCCTCCGATGGCAACGACCGTATGCGTTTCCTGGGAGAGACGGACTCCTACCTCTTCAAGCCGGCCAACGATCCGGGCCGCAGGCTGGTGTCGCTGCCCTGCAACAAGGGCTACACGGTGTGGGTGAAGCGTGTGGCGCCGCCACCGGACCCGCCGCCTGACCTGACCCAATGCCCGGCTCCGCCTACGCAGCCGTGGACGATGCCGAGCATACCGGGGGCCGGAAGCCAGAAGGTGGACTTCACGAAGCCGTGGTAGCGTGGCGGCGGCACGATCCGGGGTTGGCCGGTGGCCAAGGCATAGGCCTCGGGCAGCAGACACCAGCGTGGTGTCAGTGGGCCAACGCGGCACTCGGTGGCTTTGGGGGTGGCGAGAGTCGGGCTCCGCTCAGGATTCGGGTACTGGCGTGCTAGCGGAACCGGCTCCGACACGGTGACAGCACCGGCCCGCCGGGCAGTCCCTTCCGGCCCGAAGCGTAGTGGGTAGGCCGACACCGGCCGGTGACGCGTGCAGTCGACTCTTCCAGCCAAGGAGGTCACCAACGATGGCTGAGCAGGCGCTTGCTCGGTTGTGTGGACGCGTCCAGGCTCTCGAGGACGGTCGCGCGCTCGGGCCAGACGGCCTGGCGGTGAGGTTGGTTCGGGCACGCGACGGGGAGGTTGTCGTGTCAGGGGTGCCGGTGGGAGCGGGCGGGGAGTACGAGCTAGGAGCGATCGAGGCCGGGGAGCTCTACCTCGTGTACATCAACGACATCCTGGGCATCCCGGCCGCCGTGATCCCGGAGGAGGGCGACAACGAGCAGGCGTTCCACTGGAGCGCCGTGAGCTCGATCTCCCCCATCACCGGCGAGGTCTTCGCGTACGACGGAGTGACCCATCTTGCCGTGCCCCAGAGGTTCGGGCTGCGGGACGTGCAGTTGGGCGAGTGGGCATGGCCATCCTCGCCCACTAAGGACATGGGGGGCTGGCAGGCGCTTCCGCTCGGGTGCGCGGTGCCGAGCGGTCGTACGTATGAGATCGTCATCAACTACGGGCCCGGGTTCGAGGGTGACCCCCCCGACAACTCGGAGCTGTACGTCCCTCCTCCGGGAGTGGACGCCAAGTTCCGGCGCAATTCGGGCACGGTCTGTGTGGGGTTGATTGGAGCGTCCGGAGGCGAACGCATGAGGTTCGTGGGGAGGGGGGGCTCGTATCTGGTCCGGGTAGTCCCGTACCCAGGCTGCACGCTCGTGTCGCTGCCCTGCAACGAGGCTTACACGGTCTACGCGTGGCCCACGCCCCCCCCGGCTCCACCACCACAGTCCGCCCAGTGCCCTCCGCCGCCGGAGCAGCCGTGGGTGATGCCGTGCCGGTCCGGCGGGGGCAGTGATCGTGTAGACTTCCAGATGCCGTGGTAGCGCGCGTACCTGATCGCACGATCTGGGGTCGGTCTGCGGTCGGGCGGGCGCCAGGGCCAGGCAGGGGAGGTGAGCGTTATGCGACGCGGCCTCGGTGTCGTGGTGCTGCTGGGCGTGGGGCTGGTGGCTGTCTCGCTCCTATCGGGCTGTTCCGGCCCCGGGGCTCCTGGTGTCTGGCCTGGTGTTCGTGACCTGCGGACCCTCGCTGACGACCATCTGAGCGCCTGGTTGCTGGTGCGAAGCTGGTTCTCCATCCTGCATGTGAAGGAGCCGGTCTCCGGCGCCGGGACCGAGCGGAAAGGGGCGGTCTGCGAGGTGATGGTGGAAGACCTGCCGCTGTTGCCGGGCGATCCTGCGGGCACGGTCCGGATGCGCGGGAGGACCTCGGACTGCCTCACCTGGGAGGCGGTGATGTGGCCGGACGGGTCGGGTGAGCAGATCTATCGCCGCGACAGTCAGGAGAGCCACATGACGTGGGGCGCGCCGCGCATGCAGGGGCCGTGGCAGATCGTGGACATCGACCAGACGACATGGGATGGCGCGCGGCTGGTCTATGAGAGTGCCTACAACCTTGAGTCCCCAAACAGCGACCAGTACTACAAGGGTCGCGCGACCCTCGCCGATGGCCGCGAGATGGACTTCGAGCACGACCGCAACAACGACCTCGACCAGCTTACCCTCTCGCTTCCCGACGCCTCGGTCCTCCAGATCAAGGTGCCCCTCACCGTGGCCGTGGGTGCTCCGTACTGGCCGCGCTTCACGCAGGGCGCCGACGGCACGTTCCGGGGGCCGACCGGCCTGGAACAGCACCTGCGGCTGACCGGGTCGGGCAACGAGCGGTGGGACCGCTGGGAGTTGCGCGCTCCCCAGGGCATGGTGGGGATGTTCACCTTGGCGGAGGACTTCACAGGCAGGGGACAGCTCAGCCGCTCCGGCGAGGTCCTCGGGGCCTTGCGTTGGCAGGAGACTCCTGAACGAGGGATCCTGGGGGTGCTGGAACCCGTCGGCAGCAGGGCCATTGAGACGACGCCGAGCGCGGCGGCCCGCGACTTCCGGATCGACCGGTGGATCGGGAACATCGCGGCACTCGGACCGATGCCGATGTACTGAGCGACCTCAACCACATCGTCGCCGCCCCAACGCCTCAGGGCGGGTGACTTGGGCGGTACGTGACCAGATCGCCTGCGCGTTACGCTGCAGGAGCCACGACGTTCAGAAGAAACTGGGGGGAAAGCTCATGCCGACCGTTCAGGGCACGATCTACAGGGCCGACGGCAGTCCGGTGACCGCGGCTCAACGGATGCGATGGTACAAGCAAGGGACGCTGATCAAGGACTTCCAATCCGCGGACAACGGCGACTACTCCACCGTGCTGTCCGCCGCGGGCTACTACGTCGTGATCGGTCTGTACGAAGCCAACCCGGCGAACTACAGCGTCACCACGGTCCCGCTTCAGACGCAGGACTTCAAGCGGACGTCGATCCCGGCCAGCCCGTGAGGCATCGAGGGCCGGTCGCCGACGGTAGCGGACGTCACGGGAACACCATCTTGCCTAACGGCACGGCGCGCCGCGCCCCGGTGGCGGACGGCACGTTGCCGGGCCGGCCGAGCAGCGTCTCGTTGGCGAGGAGGCAGAAGGCAATCGCCTCCTTCGCCTCGTCGGGAATCCCGAAGTCCGCGTGAGTGCTGATCCGGCAGTCGGGCAGGCGCTCACGGAGCATCCGCATGAGGGTTGGGTTGCGGGTGCCACCTCCCCCCACGATCACCTCGTCAGGCATGGCCGGCAGGTGTGTGCGATAGGCGTGGGCGATGCTGGCCGGCGTGAGCGCCGTGACGGTGGGGATGATGTCGCGGTAGCGCTTGTCGTGGCCCTTGAGCAGCGTCAGCAGCATCCTCGCGTACTCGTAGCCGAACTCCTCGCGGCCGGCGGTCTTGGGCGGCGGGCGCCGGAAGTACTCGTTCTGGAGGAGGTACTCCAACGCTCTCTCGTTGACCGACCCGGATGCCCCGAAGCGCCCGCCCTCGTCCATGCTGTAGTGGAACTGCGAGCCGATCTGCACCACCCCGTCGATGGCCATATTCCCCGGCCCGGTGTCGAAGGCGATCACGTCGTCGGGACTCCCGCCGGCCGGCAACCACGTCACGTTCGCGATTCCGCCGAGGTTCTGCACCGCCCGGTTCAGTGAGGGGCTGCGAAAGAGCGCGTAGTCGGCCAGCGGCACGAGCGGCGCGCCCTGACCGCCCACGGCCATGTCCCGGTAGCGGAACTCCGCGACCGTCAGCACCCCCGTGCGCTCCG
>VGFC01000406.1 GCA_016869045.1 Armatimonadota bacterium | reverse complement strand
CACGCCCCGCGAGCCGCGTCGTTCGGGTAACCACAGGTCGGGCAGTAGATGGCAGCAGACATCGCGCACCCCTCGTCGAGGAACGTCGGGTGACGCCTTCAGCGCTGAAGGAAGGACTGCACATCGAGTATAGCGCAGGCCGAAGACTGCTGTCAAGGAACGCCGCAACTCCGGCGCAGGGCGCGCGCGCCCGACCGGCGAAGCACAACCAACCTTCGCCCTCGCTCGATGGGCGGTAGCCAAGGGGCAGTTCATGGGCACCCCGCCAACGCCGGCCTCCCTCGGCCAACAGGCGACCCGAATCGTGGCCTACGTTGCCGTGGTGCTGCTTCCCCTCGTCGTCTCCGTTCTGGCCCGGCTGCGGACCTTCGAATTGTCACTGCTGGAGGCCGGCAAGGCCGCCGCCCTATTGGGCCTCGGCGTGGTGACGATGCAACTCGTGCTCTCGGCCCGCCTGCTGTGGGCGGAGCGACCCTTCGGCCTTGATCGTCTCTACCGGTTCCACAGGGTCATGGGCGGCGTGGCGCTGCTGCTGTTCCTGGCCCATCCGGTGCTTCTGGCAGGCGGCGGATACGGCAGCGACCTGTTGACCAACCTCCGGGCGCCGTGGCCGATCTGGGCGGGCAAGCTCGCTCTGTTGCTCTTGCTGCTGATGGTCCTCGTGGCGACCTTCCGTCGGCAGCTCGGGGTCGAATTCGGGCGCTGGCGCGCCGCGCACCGAATCGCCGCCCTCCTCCTGCTGCTGGTGGGCACAGGGCACGCCCTCAACGTGGCCGATGATCTCCACTCACTCCCGATCCGCCTCGCGTTCGTGGTCACGATTGCGGTGGGTGCTGTCGCCCTGGCCGCGTACCGCGCCTCGCCGGCGGTCTCGGGTCGCGGACCGCAGTGGAAGGTCGAGTCGGTCCGGCCGGAGACCCACAACGTCCACACCCTCACGCTCCGCCCGTCGGTTGGCACGCGCGATGGGCGGCACCTACCCGGCCAGTTCCGCTTCCTGAGGCCGGCGGGACCGGGCTCGATCCACGAGGATCATCCCTTCACCGCGGCCTCCGACCCCTCGGCCGATGGCGCCCTCTCCTTCACGATCAAGGCGAGCGGTTATTTCACGCGGGCCATCCCGAGCATGGAGTCCGAGCACGCCGTCTGCCTTTCCCCTCCGTACGGACGCTTCTCGTATCTCCTGAATCCCGAGGAGACCGACCTTGTGTTCATCGCGGGCGGGATCGGAATCACGCCGCTGATGAGCATGGTTCGTCACATGCACTCCTCCGGTGCCGACCGCGACGTCCTGCTGATCTACGGGAATCGAACGGAGGCGGACATTGTCTTCCGGCAGGAGCTGGCCGACCTGCGGGTTTCAGGCAGACCGCGCTTGCGGGTCGTGCATGTGCTCAGCCGGCCGTCGGGCTCGTGGCAAGGGGAGACAGGGCGGATCGACCGGGAGCGGATCGGGCGGCTCTGTGGGGAGGTCATCGGCAAGGGGTTCTACGTCTGCGGGCCGCGGGCGATGATGCGGGACGTGCTCCGCGCCCTGCGAGCGCTCGGAGTCCCCCGGTCGCGCATCCACTACGAGTACTTCGAGCTGTGACCCAGGGGCACGGCTTCACGCTCCGGTAAGTTCGCGAAGGGCGGCGGCGTACGAGGCGGCGGCGACACGCCAGGAGAAGCGGTCCACGGCTCGTCGGCGGCCGGCCTCGCCGAGGGACTTCGCGTACGTGAGGTCGCTCAGAAGGCGGATCGCGGCGGCGGCCAGTTGCTCGGGCGCGTCCGGTTCGACGAGCAGCCCGCTCACCCCCTCCTCAATCGCGTCGGAGACGCCGCCCGTGTTGGCGCCAATCACGGGCTTGCCGCAGAGGTTGGCCTCCAGGTAGACCATCCCGAACCCCTCGGGCGGCTCCGAGGCGATGTCGCGGCTCGGCATCACGAACGCGTCGCACAGGTAGAGGGCCGCCGTCTTGTCCTCATCCGAGACCGAGCCCGGCATTCGGACGCGCTCGCGCACCCCGCGGTCCTGTGCGAGCGCGAGAAGCCGCTCGCGTTCGGGCCCCCCGCCGATGACGACGTACGCCACGTCCGGCACCGTCTTCGCGATCTCGGGCAGAGCCTCGATGACCGTGTCCACACCCTTGCGGCGCACGAGACGCGCCACGGTCAGCAGGGTCGGGCCGCTGGGCCACTCGAGCCGTGCGCGCGCCTCGTCGAGGGCGTCGGGAGGAGCGAACTCCTCCGGATTGACTCCCGGGTGCACGACCCGGACGCGCTCGGGCGCCATCCCGGCGAGGGCCATCTGGGAGGCCGTGAAGCCACTGCACACAATCGCGCCGCGGGCCGCGCGGATCACCGCTCGCTGCGCCCATGCGCGGACCCGGCGATGCGCCTCCGGGAGGAACTCGCGGCCATGGCCCAACAGCACCAGCGGCACGCGGCGCCCGAGCCCCGACAGTTGGTAGGCCTGGCCCTCGGGGGACCATTTCGTGGCCACGATGGCATCGGGCGTCCAGCCGGAGCGCAACAAGCGCCGGATTGCGCGAGCCGCGTTCACTGCCGCCGATAGGCGGCTCCGCGCTCGGCACCGCACTGTCGGAACCCCGGAGACCGAGTCCACCGCCTCATCACGGGGCTGCGCCGAGGCGATCACCCGCACTTCATGCCCATCGGCGATCAGCGCCCGACACAAGCCGTACGACAGCTTCTGAATCCCACCGAACGCCGGCGGGAAGTCGCACGCGAGAATGAGGAGGCGCAAGCGGTCCTGTTCCGCGCGCCCCGGAGAGGGGTCCATGGCGTGCGCCCTGTGGGTGCGCCGGAGGCCCCAAATGGGAATCCGCGATCCTCGTCCGAGTCGTTCCCGTGTAGGGGCGCGATTCATCGCGCCCGCTCATGTAGGGGCGCCATTCATGGCGCCCAGAAACCCAGATCGCGGACTCCCATATAGTGAGCACCCGCCGGCTGGCTCGGGCACGAGCAGCACGTCGCCCATGCCCCCTCGTTACGATGCCCAGGCGTCTGGTCTACAGGGCAGTATACCACAGTGCCGTCAGCCGCCGGCGATCTTTGCTCTCCGCTCGCCCCGCGAGGGAAGGGATTGGCGCTCGGCATGGCGAATGGACACGCGTCAGGCGAACCCAACTGCAAGCTCGGCCCGCGGAGGTACGACCGTGGACCCACGCGAGAAAGTCGCGAGCTACGTGCACGCGAACGTCAGCAAGATGCTGCGAGTCGGAGAGCCCAAGCTCGATGAGGCGCAGGGCCGTTGGCACGTCCCGGTCATCAGCGATGCCGGCGAACGCCCGGAGGTCCTGGCCACATATGTGCTGGACCGCCGGCTCCGGTTCGTCAGGAATCCGGTGAAGCAGCTGATGGACCGCCTGACCGACCGGCTGTCGGTGGCGAACGCCCCGCCCGCGAGCGAGGAAGAGCCGGAGGGCGAGGGGCGCGCACTCCGCGATGAAGTTGCGCAGGCGCGGCCCCTGGCCGAACACGCCGCGGAGATCTCGCTGGTCGATCAGCTCACCGGCCTGGGAACGGCCTCGGCCCTGCTCCTGCGGCTGGATCAGGAGATCGAGCGCGCCAAGCGGTACAAGTCGCCCTTCTGTCTGGCCTTCGTCGATCTGGAGGGGCTGTGGCCCGTCAACCTCGAGCACGGAGCGCTGGTCGCGGATGCGCTCATCGCCCAGGTGGGGCAGGTCATCGACCGCGTGTTGCGCGGCGGGGACTTCGTGGCGCACTGGGCCGGCGGGAGGTTCGCGCTCCTCATGCAGGGCACGAGGAAGGACGTGCTCATCGGCGCCGGGCGCATTGTGGGCGCCGTGAGCGGCTATCAGGCCGTCGTCCAGGAGGGCGAGAGCCCACTCACGATCTCCTGCACGATGGGCGGGATCGCTTGCCCGCCCGCCGACCCGGAGATCGAGATGACGCCCCCGAGCCTCGTCAAGGCGGCCCGCGGCGTCTTGATGGCTGCCAAGGCGTCCGGTAACAAGGAACCGCTGTTCAGCTAGGGCGGCGGTCCCTCTACCAGTCCACCTCCCAGAGCGTGACCATCGGTCGCTGGTAGACGGAAGGAGCCTCGGTCCATCCGGGGCTGAAGGCTGCGCTGGCCGGCGGACCCCCCTCCTTGACGAACAGGCCGCCAAACACGCCCTTCCGCGAACTTGCCGACGCGCGGGCGACGCCGTACCCCAGGGCCGACCCGGCGAGAGCCTGCCACACGGTGTGTCGGTTCAGCTCCACTCGCGACCAGGTCACCGCCGCCGCGAAGGCGTACGTGTACGGCCGCAGGTCCGGGTCCTCTGTGCCCGCGGCGTCGGCCAAGGCCCACGCCGCGGTCGCATGTCCGCTCGGGAAGCCATCCTTGGCGTTCGGGTCGTCCGGGCGGCTCTGCTTCGTGAGGCGCTTCAACCCCTCGGCCGCCAGGCCGGACGCGATCCCGGCGTCCAGCATGCGCCGACCGATCCGCTCCTCCTTCTCGCCGCCGAACAGCGCCATCGCTGGCGGGAGAGCGCGCACCACCCAGAACGAACCGTCGCTGATGACGTTGGCCGTCTCCTCGACGACGTCCGCATCGCACGGCGCAAGCCCCGGCATCGCAGCCGCCAGCAGGGCGGCGACAAGCGTCGGCATGGTTCGATCCCTCTCGGGCGAGCGTCGGGGCCGCGGCCCCGGTCTTCCGAAGACGGCGACGGGGAGCCCGAAGGCTCCCCGCAATCCACAGGCCGCGATTGTCGCCTACTGCGTCTTGAGCCTGAGCCTCGGCGCGTTGAGGATCACGACCTTCCGACGCAGCAGTCGGACGTACTTCAAGCGCTCGAAGTTCTTCAGGACCCGAGTAAGCGTCTCGCGAGAGGTGCTGACGATGTTCGCCATCTCCTGGCGGGTGTACGGGAGCGCCACGGAGATTCCCTCCGCCGTCTCCGTACCGCTCTTGGCCGCGATGTCCAGCAAGAACCGAGCGACGCGGCCCTGCACGTCGAGGAACGAGAGGCTCTCGATGATGTCGTTGGCCGCTCGCAGCCGCTGGCTCATCATGATGAGCAGGCTCATGGCAATCCGCGGGCTGGCCTCGAGGCTGCGCATGAAGTCGTCCCGGGTGCCCTCGAGCACCACCGTGTCCTCGACAGCCGTCACCGTCGCAGACCGCGGCTCACCATCGAGCATCGACATCTCGCCGAAGCAGTCGCCCGGGCCCATGTGGGCCAGGGTCACCTCGCGACCCTCCGAGCCCGGCAGGCTGATCCGCACCCGGCCGCTCTCGATCAGGAAGACCGATCCGCCCGGTCCCCCCACCTCGACGAGCGTCTGGGTCCGCGCAAACGTGCGCCGCCGGAACGTGCTGACGAGGGTATCGAGATCGTCCTTCGACAGTTCTGCGAAGATGGAAGCCGGCGGCGCCGGCGGGCCCAGCACTTCGTCGGGTATCATGGGCATCCCCCAGCTTTCGGCTGCGATAATAGGCCACGAGACGCCCCCTGTCAACGGTATGGCGCTCTGCGCGGGCTATCCGCCCCCCTGCACGATCGCCCACACCTGCAGGTTCTGCAGCGTGTTCGACGGGTTTGTCTGCACGCCGCTGGCGCTCACCATGGCCATGTGGACCCAGAACTCCCGCACCCCTTGCGCGCGAGGGTCGGCGGTCAGGTCCACCGTCAGCGTCCCGTCGTAGCGCCCGTTCGCAGCCGCCTTACCGCGAGTCGTCTCTGAGGCGATAGGGGTCGATCCATCGAGTGACACGAGCAGCTCGTTGTGGGCGTTCAGGTCGCGCTCCCAGGCGCGGCTTGACAGCTCAACCCGCAGGCCCTCCAGCGGCTTGTCGCACGTGAAGCGCTGCCGAATCTCGACGCGGTTCGCCACGCCCGCCGTGCCCCGAATGCTCACACCTCCGCGGGTGGGGATGAGACGGTCGGGGTGGTCCACCTCCGCCAGCTGCAGGTACCTGGGCGCGCTGAAGCCATCCTCGTAGTGACACTGGCCGCGGACCGGCTGCAGCACGACGGCGCGCTCCGCCGGTGGCACGACGCGCCCCTTCAGCGACCATTCCCGCAGCGTAGCGCCCGGCCGCACGCTCAGTCGCACCCACACGTTCCGCCCGTGCCAGTCGGCGGGTGTGCTTGCGCCCGGCCTGAAGGTCAGCCCGTCCGTCGATAGCTCGACAGGCGACTCCGGGTCGGCCGTCACCGCCACACCGCTCAGCGGCAGCAGGCTGAAGAGATGGTAGGTCAGCGCCGCCGGCTCCGGCGCAGTCGGCGGCACGCTCAGCGTCGCGTCTTCACCGGACCAGCGTAGCCCGAGGAACCCCTCGATCGTGGAATCATCCACGAACCGCACGCTGTCGAAGGTCTCGGCATAGGTCACCTCGCCGTTCAGGTCCCCTGCGACCTCGACCGGCCGTCGGGGCGAGAAGCCGGCCGAAGCGAACGGCTTTGCGGCGGAGACCATGCCTGCGGATTGCTGAAACTCGCGGACGCGGTAGACCCACCCGCGCCACGTCGCCAGCCCCGGCTCGTCGGACCCGCGCCAGATGTTGGGTGCCCCCAACTCGCGGTCCACCCCGAAGAAGAACATCGGGACATCGAACTCCGCGCAGGCCATGACCTGGTCCTGCGACGACTCCCACGAGGCCACATCCTCGCTGGCGTTCAGGCAGGCGATGACCGGCTTCCCCGTAACGAGGTACTTCAT
>VGFC01000405.1 GCA_016869045.1 Armatimonadota bacterium | reverse complement strand
TCTCTCGGACGCGCGTGGTTCAGCTCGCCAACGACGGCTCCCTGCACGAGGTGCCGTGCATCGGCATCCGCATCGTGACGCTGGAGAGCGTCGAGAAGCTGAAGAAGGACCGCGAGGCGAAGAGCCGGGAGTAGAGGGCGCGTCTGGTATCTGCGGAGGGCTGAGGCGCTGCCTGTGCGTGGCGCCCCCAGGGGCTCGCGGCTGCTCGCCGAGGAGAGTGCAGCATGGGCGAACTCACGCTGTTCCGAGAGGACACGACCGACCTCGTGGCGCTGTTCGGGGAGTTCATCAGCGACGAGGTGGCCGGGGGCATGGCCGCCGGCGATACCGCCCGCACCTACAAGCGCGAGACGGAGCAGTACTGGCGCTGGTGCCACCGGGAACGCTGGATCGACCCGCTGACGGCGTCCCGCGAGGACGTGGTGGCCTACCGTAAGTGGCTGATCGAGCGGTACGCGCTGGCGAGTGTGGCGCTGAAGCTGAGCGCAGTAAGGCGCTTCTACGCAGCGGCGAAGACGAAGGGCCTCGTGGCCGGCAACCCGGCGGGCGACGTGCGGGCACCGAAGCGGGCGACCACGGGCGTGGAGTACTTCTCCGAGGGCGAACTCACCCGCATCCTGCAGGCCGTGCCGCGCCACACGGTGCAGGGGAGGCGTGACCTCGCGATCCTCGGGCTCATGGGGCTGCAGGGGCTGCGCGTGGTGGAGATCGTGCGCCTGAACGTGGGCGACCTGCGGATCGTGGACGAACGCCCGCACCTGCACGTGGTCGGGAAGGGTGGAGCCGAGGACTTGCTCCCGATCCTGAACTCCCTGGCCGTGCGCATCCGGCAGTACTGGGAGACCAGTGAGCGGGACCTCTCACCCGAGGCGCCGATGTTCGCGAGCACCAGGAACAGCCGGGACGGCAAGCGAGGGGAGCGGCTGACCCGGAGGGCAGTCCAAGGCCTCTGCGCCACGTACTACCGGAAGGCCGGCGTCACGGGGCGAGCGCACACGTTGCGGCATACCGCGGCGACGCTCTCCCTCAAGCACGGTGCCGACCTGCGGCGAGTGCAGGCGATGCTGCGCCACACGGACCCCAAGATCACCGCGCAATACGCCCACGCGCTCAATCGGGCCGAGGAGAACCCGGCCCTTCTGATCCCCGTGGAGGTGTAGCGGAGGCGTCCCGCCGCCGGCAGCCCACACGGAACGCTCAGAGCCGCAGCTCAGAGCCCCCATATCGTGCTGGAACCCGTCGGAACGCAGAGCGGGTGGGGGTAGACCTACCTTGGGGTCAAGGAGGGGCTTCTCACCTCCTCACGGCCCTGGCCGACACCTCCCGACGAGCCGATCCCAAGGCGCAGGACTGCGCTCCACTTCCGCCGAACCTATGGAGGTCTGTCACCAAGGCGGTACGGCGCGGAGGCAACCAAAGGGGGCCTGTAGTCTCGCCGGGGCGAACCTCCTCCTGACCTTCCGCCTGCGGGAAGAGTAGCCGTTGAAGAGGCATCCTCAATGACGGGCTCTCCGTCGTTCCTCTCCGAGTTCCAGCGCCGGCCGGTCGATCTGGAGGGCGCGCAGGGGCTGCAGCCGGAGGCGCTAGTCCTCGGGCAGGGGGCGCGGGCGTTGGAGGTGGTGGTCACGCGATCAGAGGGGCGGCCCAGCGGCACGCTGATGCGCGAGGTCTGGGGCAGGCGGCAGAGGGGCCGGGGCGTGCCGCTCGTGCTGGTGGCGCTGTACGGCGAGCGGGCGGCAGTCTGTGGCCCGTCGGGTGAGGACCCGCCGGTCTACGCGGATGTCGATCCCTCGGTCGTCGAGCGCGTGTGCGCGACGGCGCTGGCGCAGCCTTCGCGGCACGCGGCGCTGCGGTTCCTGCATGGCGTGCTTCCGCACCTCGACTCGGCCCTGCCGGGCATCCGCAACGAGGGCTTCGTCACACTCCACGAGCTGATCCACGGCGTCGGGCAGCGGCGCGAGTTCGCGGAGGCGACGCAGCGCGCACAGGCAGCCGCGGGCAAGCACGGGCTGGACCTGCTCAGTGCGCTGGGCTTCGAGTGCGAGCGGATCGACGACTTCACGTACCTGCTGATCGCCAACGACCGCCGGCGGGCGACCGCCGTGCTGCTGCAGCCGGACGAACTCCCCGACGTGGCCAGCTCGCGGTTCGCGCAGCTCTCTCCCGTCTCGTATGCGCTTTCCGTCGCCGAGGGCCACAACGTGCCGTACGTGATACTCGTGACCGGCACGGGGCTGCGGCTGCACCCCGTGCGGGACGGCGTGGGTGTCGCGCAGCGCGGGCGGGTTGAGACCTTCGTCGAGATCAACCTCGACCTCGTGCCGCCCGACCGCGCGGGGTATCTGTGGATGCTCTTCTCGGCGGAGGCGCTGGCCGAGGGCGGCACGCTGGAGGGCATCCTGGAGCGCGCTCGGGATCACGCGCTTGGTGTGGGCACGCGCCTGCGGGAGCGCATCTACCGGGACGTGATCCCCGACCTCGCGATGGCGATCTGGAAGGCGCGGGGCATCGAGCGCCCGTCGGCGCAGGACCTCGCCGACACCTACCAGATGGCCTTGACGCTGCTGTTCCGCCTGCTCTTCATCGCGTACGCGGAGGACAAGGAACTGCTGCCGCTGCGCACGCACGGCGCCTACGAGACGCGCTCGCTGAAGCGGAAGGCGCAGGAGCTGTTTCGGATGCACCGCGAGCGCACCGAGGTGGGAAGCGGAACTTCGTACTGGGAGGAGACCCGGAGCCTCTGCCGGGCGATTGACGGCGGCGAGCCCGCGTGGAACGTGCCGCAGTACAATGGGCAGCTCTTCAGCGCCGAGCCGAACGTCTCGCCCGTCGGCGCGCAGCTTGAGGGGATCGCGCTGCCGAACGACTTCTTCGTGCCGGTGCTCTATGCGCTCCTGGTCGATCAGGCGCCGACCGAGGGCATCATCGGGCCGGTGGACTTCAGCGCGCTCGGCGTGCGGGAGTTCGGGACGATCTACGAGGGCCTACTGGAGAACGAACTCGCCATCGCCGAGACGGACCTCACCACGAAGCGCGTGAAGGACCGCGACATCTACTGGCCGGTGGAGGAGAAGACGCGCAAGGGCGTCGAGGTCGTCGTGCGCCAGGGCGAGGCCTACCTGCACGATGCGTCCGGCGCCCGCAAGGCCACCGGCTCCTACTACACGAAGCCCTTCGCGGTCGCGCACCTGCTCGACCACGCGCTGGAGCCTGCCCTTGATGCGCACATCCAGCGGCTTGAAGCCCTGGACGACACGGACGCCGCCGCGGCCTTCTTCGACTTCCGCGTGGCCGACATCGCGATGGGCTCGGGCCACTTCCTCGTCGCCGCGACCGACCGCATCGAGCGCAAGCTGTCGCAGTACCTCGCGGAGCGCGAGGGCGGCCTGCCGGGAGTCAGGCAGGAACTCGCGCGCCTGCGGGAGGCGGCGAAGAAGGCCCTCGGGGCGCCGGGCGAAGCGGTCGAGATCGAGGACACCCAGCTCCTGCGCCGGCAGATCGCGCGCCGCTGCATCTACGGGGTGGACATCAACCCCCTCGCCGTGCAGCTCGCCCGCGTCTCCCTCTGGATTCACACCTTCGTGCCCGGCCTGCCGCTCTCGTTCCTCGACCACAACCTGCGGCAGGGCAACTCGCTTGTCGGCATTGCCACCATCGACGAGGCGCGCGAGGAGCTGCAGCAGTACGCCTCGGGCCTCTTCGCTCCCAACGCCGAGACGCTGCTCGGGGCCGCGCGCGAGCCGCTGGAGCGCCTGGCGCACATCACGGACGCCACCGCCTCCGAGGTCGCGGAGGCGCGCAAGGCCGAGGACGAGGCCAAGGCCGCCGTCAAGCCCACCGCCGCGCTCTTCGATGTCCTGACCGCCGCCCGGTTGGACCCGGACCTCAAGGCCGGCCTGAAGACCGGCGCAACGACGGATGTGGTCGGCAACTGGATGAAGCAGCCGCACCTCGTGCCGACCTCGCCGGAGTACGCCTCCGCCCAGAAGACCCTCAAGCCCCTCCCGCCCTTCCACTTCCCCATCGCCTTCCCCGAGGTCTTCCTCCGCGGCGACGGCGAAGGCGGCTTCGACTGCATCCTCGGGAACCCGCCGTGGGAGGAGGCAACGCTTGAGGAGGACCGCTTCTGGACGCGGCACTTCCCTGGCCTTCACTCATTGCCGGAGCGCGAGAAGCAGGCCGAGGTCAGGAAATTCCAGCGACAGCGCCCCGATCTGGTGCTGGAGTACGAGGCCGAACTGGGGAAGGCCGAGGCCCTTCGGGAAGCCTTGGCCGTTGGACCGTTCCCAGGCATGGGCACCGGGGACCCTGACGTGTACAAAGCCTTCTGCTGGCGGTATATGCAGTTGGCGCGGGGGGGCCAATGGACGGGCGTGGTCCTCCCGCGAAGTGCATTCTGCGCCAAGGGCTCTACGGACTTCCGTCAGCACCTTCTTGCGGAAGGCCGTATCGGCGATCTCACATTCCTCCTCAACCGGGGACGATGGGTCTTCGACGACCAGCACCCACAGTACACAGTGGCGCTCCTCTCGGCTGCCAGCACTCACATCGAGCCCGCCGAACTCCCAATGCGGGGGCCGTTCACGAGCCGCATGAGCTTCGATGCAGGCGTCACGCGTGAGCCTGTGCGGTTCCTCGTGTCGGAGGTAGCAGGATGGACGGACACGTCGGCGCTGCCTCTCCTACCCGACGAGGAGTCACTGGAGGTCTTCGCCCAGCTCCGCCGCGCTCCGCGCCTCGATCTGGATGACGGCAAGTCGTGGCGGGCCAGGCCGCACAGGGAGTTGGACGCAACGAACGACAAGCCGCTGATGGACACACGCTCGAAGCAGTGCCCCGAGGGCTTCTGGCCCATCTACAAGGGCGAGTCGTTCGACATCTGGGAATCCGACCGGGGCTCGGAGTCTTACTACGCCTGGGTGAACCCGAAGAAGCTCCTCAAGCACCTCCAGGACAAGCGCCTACGTTCCGGCGGCCACAGCAAGTCACCGTTCAGCGAGTTCCCCGCTTCGGCCTTGCGTGACCCGGAGACGCTGCCGTGTCTACACCCTCGGATCGCCTTCCGCGACGTGACCAACCGGACGAACCAGCGCACTGTGATCGCGGCCCTGGTTCCCGGAGAAGTGGCGCTCACAAACGCGGCACCCCATCTGCTATGGGCACGCGGCGACGACACGGACCGCGCTTACCTGCTGGGCATTCTGTGCTCGATCCCTCTGGACTGGTATGCGCGGTGCTTTGTGGAACTGCACGTCAACTTCCATGTCCTCAACCCGTTCCCTGTCCCTCGCCCTTCACGCGACGATCCCCTTTGGCAGCGGACTGTGCAGCTTGCCGGGCGGTTGGCGGCGCCGGATGAGCGGTTTGCGGAGTGGGCGGAGAAGGTGGGCGTGGAGTGGGGGCCGTTGCCCGAGGACGAGAAGGCCGACATGATCGCCGAGCTGGACGCGGTCGTGGCCCACCTCTACGGGCTCACGGGACGCCAGCTCATCCACGTTTTCGAGACCTTCCACGAGGGCTGGGACTACGAACTGCGCCTGAAGGCGGTGCTGAGGCACTTCGGGAAGTGGGCGAGGTGAAGGCCACCGCGGACAGGCTGAAGCCTGTCCTACGAACGAGGATTACGAACGAGGATTACGAACGACGGCTACGAACGACGACTACGAACGACGGTACGGGGTAGGTCGTTCGTAGACGTCTCGTATGCCTTGGTAGGACAGGCTTCAGCCTGTCACCGTCTGCACGGGTCGGTGAGAGACCGTGGACTCCGACAATCCAACCGGCTTCCACAAACGCCGGCGGCATCTGCCGCAATGGCATGAACGCGGCGCGACCTACTTCGTGACCTTCACGCTACGTCGGCCGCTGCCAATCGACCTTACACGGCCCGACATCGGCTCCATGGTACTGTCCGCCCTCTTGGAGGGCGATGGGACCCGCTACCTGCTGTACGATCACACGATCATGCCCGACCACGTCCACCTGATTCTGAAGCCCCTGATCGAGGATGGCCGCGTGCCTGCGCTGTCACTGGTCATGGGCAAGCTGAAGGGCAGCCTCTCGCGGGAGATCAACCGGGCTCTGGGCCGACAGGGCCCCTTGTGGCAGGACGAGAGCTACACCCGGATCATTCGCAACGAGGCGGAGTACCACGAGAAGGCGCGCTACATCTACCACAACCCCGTCCGCCGGGACCTCATCGCCGATCCCGCCGAGTGGCCCTGGTGGGGCATGGGGTCCGGGGGCGGCCTGTGATCGTTGAGGACAGGCTGAAGCCTGTCCTACCAACGACATCCGACGAACGACATCCGACGAACGACATCCGACGAACAACGACTACGAACGACGACTACGAACGACGGTGCGGGGTAGGTCGTTCGTAGTCGTTTCGCATGCCTTTCCTTGTAGGACAGGCTTCAGCCTGTCACGCCGAGCTGTTGGTCGGTCGGGGCGCCCACCGCGGACAGGCTGAAGCCTGTCCTACGAACAACGACTACGACCGACGACTACGAACGACGGTACGGGGTAGGTCGTTCGTAGACGTTTCGTATGCCTTTCCTTGTAGGACAGGCTTCAGCCTGTCACGCCGAGCCGTTGGTCGGTCGGGGCGCCCACCGCGGACAGGCTGAAGCCTGTCCTACGAACAACGACTACGACCGACGACTACGAACGACGGTACGGGGTAGGTCGTTCGTAGACGTTTCGTATGCCTTTCCTTGT
>VGFC01000404.1 GCA_016869045.1 Armatimonadota bacterium | reverse complement strand
GCGAAACCAGCCCTCGGGCTTGTCGGGCACGGGATGGAAGCCCAGCGCGGGGAGCTGCTCGCGAAAGAACTCGCGGGGCATCTTCTCGACCAAGCCCTCGGCGCTGTTGAGCTTGGGGCTGATGATCTTCAGCAGGCCGAGGCTCCGCGCGAGCCCCGAGATGCCCGTGTTCTTGCCCAGCGAGATGAGACGGGCATACCGCGCGAGGCGCGCCGGGTTGGGCAGCAGCTCCCGGAAGATGAAGCGCTGAAGCCACGGCACGCCGTGGGTCTTCCGGTAGGCCTCGCGCGCCTCGACCATGATCTCGTCGGTCTGTACGTCGGTGAGGCAACTCTCGGTGCACGCGCCGCACAGCAGGCACTGGAAGAACCGGTCCCGCATCTCCTCCAGCAGCTCGGTCCGCCCGCGCTGAACCGCCCGCACGAGGTCGTTGCGCGCCCGCGCGACGCTGCCCTCATGGCCCGTCGCGCGGTACGTGGGGCACGTGCGGATGCAATACCCGCAGCGATTGCAGCGGGCCAGTTCGTTTGAGACGAACTCGGAGTCGATCTTCGACATGGTCATCGGTAGTACATCAGCAAGGCATCGGCGGTAGCACGCCGGCCGGGTCGAACTCGGCCTTGATGGCCGCCGAGATGCGGTCGGGCTCGCGAGGAGGCACGATCTCCCGCGCCCTCCCCGCCGGCGCATCGGGCCCCAACCATCCGCCCAGGCGTTCGGCCTCCCGCGCAAGTTGCGCCGCATGCGCGTCCTCGGCCGCCGCGAGGGTCAGGTGCACCGCACCAGCGCCGAGGCTGACGCGGATGGCCGGGGCCGTCGCGTCGGCCAGGCGAACGAAGGCGCCGACCTCACCCGGCGGGACGACGGCCTTGAGCGCAAGGAAGGGTTGCGAGATCAGCCGCGAGGGCTCTGCCACGTCCTCCCAGAGGGAGGTGGACTGGATCCCGAGGCATTCCCCGCGATGGCCTTCACCGATGGCGGCGAGGCCGACGCGCATCTCGGCCACATCCGCCGCGGCACCACGCAGTGAGAGCAGCACGCGCCACGCGCCCTCCGTCTCCTCGGGCTGCGCGGCACGATGGGCCATGAGGTTCCAGTGCGCGGCGTTCACGGCCTCGAGGGTGCTGGGCAGGAAGTGCGAAGTGCGCACCTCGAACCCCATTCGGTACGCAGCGTCGAAGTTCCGCACGCGGACGATCAGCGTCTCCTCGGCGGCGGGCAGCGGCAGCGTGCGGAAGGTGGCCTCCAGGATCATCCCGAGCGACCCGAACGAGCCGACCAGCAGGCGCCGGACATCGTAGCCACAGACGTTCTTCACGGTCTTGCTGCCGGAGGTCACCACCTGGCCGGCGCACGTCGCGAACCGCACGCCGAGAAGCACGTCGCGTAGTTCGCCGTAGCCGTAGCGAAGCGGCCCGTTGCTGTTGGCCGCGATGATGCCGCCGATGGTCGCCTGGCGAGGGAAGGGAGCGGTCAGCGGCGCGAACTGGCCATGCTCCGCCAAGACCGCCTGCAGTTCGGCGACGGTTGTCCCAGCCTGCGCGGTGATCGTGAGGTTCTGCCAGTCGTAATCGACGATGCGGTTGAGCGCGCGCGCTTCGAGGGCGACGGCGTCCGTCACATCACCGACCTTCGTTCTGCCGCCAACCGGAACGACCGGACGACGGAGGCGCGTGGCTTCTGCCAGGAGCGAGGCGGCGTCCTCGTACGACGCGACGGAAACGGCGCTCGCCGCCTCGGGAAGCTGGGCGGCGGTCGAGATGGGGGAGAGGGACAGCTCGGAATCCTGCGGGGCGGCCAGGACCTTGTCGGGGTTGAGGGTGCTCTGGGGATCGAAGATGCGCTTGAGGGCGCGCATGGCGGCGAGGTCCTGGGGCGCGCAGGCCATCGCCATCGCGTAGGCCTTCTGCGAGCCGATTCCGTGCTCGCCGGTCAGCACGCCGCCGACCTCGACCGCGAGCTTCGCGATCTCCTTGTCGGCGGCGAGGACGCGCCGGACCTCGTCCTCGTTGCGGTCGTCGAACAGGAGCTGCGGATGTAGGTTCCCGTCGCCCGCGTGGAAGACGTTGCCCACGTCCAGGCCGTGGCGCTTGCCGATCTCGATGACCTCGGCCAATACGCGCGGTAGCTCGGTGCGCGGCACCGCGATGTCGGTCGTGATCTTGTTCGGCGCGATGCGCGCGACCGCCCCGAAGGCCCCCTTGCGGCCCCGCCAGAGCAGCTCGCGGTGCGCCTCATCCTGGGCCACCTCGAACCTCAGCGCGCCATTGGCGGTGCAGATGTCCGTGACCTGTCGCACCTGTGCATCGAGGCCTGCCGCCATCCCATCGAGCTCGATGATGAGAACCGCTTCCGCGTCGAGGGGGTACCCGGCGTGGACCGCCTCCTCCACCGCGCGGATGATGGCGCGGTCCATCATCTCCAGCGTGGCGGGGATCATCCCGGCGGCGATGATGTCGCTGACCGCCTCGGCCGCCTTGATGATGGAGTCGAAGATCGCCAGCATCGTGACGACCGCTTCAGGCAGCGGCATGATGCGGCACGTGATCTCCGTGACGACGCCGAGCGTGCCCTCCGAGCCGATGACCACCCCGCGCAGGTCGTACCCGGGCGCCTCGATCGCCTTGCCGCCCATCCGCACCAGCTCGCCATTGGGCAGGACGACCTGCAGCCCGGTGATGTGGTTCGTCGTGACCCCGTACTTGAGGCAGTGCGGCCCGCCGGAGTTCTCCGCGACGTTCCCGCCCATCGTGCAGACCCGCTGGCTGGAGGGGTCGGGAGCGTAGAGGTGGCGGTGTTTCGCGAGCGCCTCGACCAGGTCGAAGTTCAGCAAGCCGGGCTGCACGACGACGCGCTGATTGGGGAGGTCCACCTCCAAGAGCTTGTCCATCCGCGACAGGACCAAGGCCACTCCGCCCCGCAGCGGCACCGGCCCGCCGGAGAGGCACGTGCCGGACCCGCGCGGCGTAACCGGGATGCCCTCCGCGTAGCAGAAGGTCAGCACGTCGATGACGGCCTGGGTTGTGGTGGGGAAGAGGACGATGTCCGGCTGGCTCCGCTCCAGCGCGGCATCGTATTCGTAGGCGAGCAGGTCCAGCGGATCGGCGGTTGCGTTCTGCGGCCCGACGGCCTCGGTCAGTTGTGCGATGATGTGCTTGGTCAGTGGCATGGTGTGAGGTTTGGAGGTTAGCAGGTTCGAAGGTTCGAAGGTTGGAGGGCAACGGCGCGACGCGCCTACCGCCCGAGCATGACGGTCGTCAGTGTCTGAGCCTGCGCACCGCCGGCGGACCGCGCACCTCCACGAATCAGGTAGGTCCCGGCCGGCGCGACCAGTCCGCTATCGTCCCGCGCATCCCAGAGCAGTCGGGTCAGGCCCGCATCGACTGAGCGCTCCCGCGCCAGCCAGCGTATGTGCCGCCCTGCCACGTTCAGCAGCTCGACGGACAGGGCAGCCGGCTGGGACGACGTCAGGGCGATCTCCGCTCCGCCCCCTGGCACCGGAGCGCACGTTCCGGATAGCGACAGGACCTCGCCGGACGTCACGAGACGCTCGCCGGCGATCCCTGACCCAAGTAGCGGCAGGAACTGAACCGGCCCGTACGTTGGGCGGTCGGCCTGGTCGATGATCTTCGCCCCGATCTGTGCAGCGTCCGTGGTGCCGAAGTCGTTCCCCTGAGCCATGATCGTCCGCGTGCCGTGGTTGACGATATGATAGCGGTCACGCGGATCGAAGCGGTTCCCGCCGTCATCGCTCGCGCGAGCGCCGGCCAGATCGCCCAAGTTCGGCGCGGCGTCGTCCTCGATGCGCACGGCTCGTCCGCAGCGGACGAACGAGTTTCTCACGGCGACCGGTTGCGCCCGCCGGCCGCGCGTGAACAGCCCGTTCCCGCACTGAGTGAAGCGGTTGTCCGCCACGCGCGGCGAGGCGTTGATGCAGACGACCCCGCTCCCGAGCCCGAGATAGGGCCGGGCGGGCGTGCTGCCGAAGGCATTGTGTCGAATGAGCGTTCCCCGCGCCGCGCCGTCGAGGTAGATGCCATCCCCCCACCCGGATGCGCCTCCGCCCGCGAAGGCATTGCCCGCGATGATCTGAGCGGGCACACGACCCAGCAGCGTGATCCCCCAGTTCTGCGGGATGAGGACCGTACCGGTCGGGTCTGTCCCGAAGAGGTTGCCCTCGATGCGGTTCCCGAGGCCCGCGCCCTCGGCGAAGCAGACGCCCTGGTCGTTCCCGGAGACGACGTTGGCCGAGCCGAGAAGGCTCCCGCCGACCACGTTCTCTCGTCCGCCGGAGAAGTAGATGCCCCAGTTCGTGCCCATTCCGGCTGCGCCCGTCGGGTCGAGGCCGACGAAGTTCCCGAGGATCCGGTTCCGGGTCGAGTCGCAGCCTGATACGAAGATCCCGACACTCACCCCATCAACGACGTTGCGCTCCTCGGGGGTAAGCCCGCCAACCTGGCAGGCCGTCGCGCTCCGTCACCCGCTGCCGATCCATACTCCCGTCCCCTCGCGCGTTGCGGCGAAGGTGCCCTGCCCCGTGGCCGGCACACCGATCCAGTTGCCGGCGATGAGGGCGCCCTTGCCCATCATCCAGATGCCGATGGCGGAACCGACGCAGATGACGTTCCGGTCACCCTCGTTCGGCCCGCCCACTTGGTCGCTGTCCCCGATGACAATCCCGGCCTCGCTCGCCCGGAAGCTCGCCTGCGTTCCGGACAGGCCTGTGTTGATGTAGCAGCCCACGATCTTCGTGCCGGGGCCGTCGAGCGCATCGATCTGGTCGGTGGGGAAGCGGCTGATTGCGAGCGCCCGGATCGTGCAGTCGTCGCCAGTCACGCGCAGGCCGGAAGCCGCCCAACTCGGAAGCAGCAGGCTCCCATCCAACGCCACGTCCGGGGCGCCATTGCCGTCGATGTCGCCATTGATCTCGGTCCCCGCATCGCGGAGCGTCGGCAACGGCGTCACCGGCCGGATGAGCTGACCGGCCATCGACGGCGCAAACAAGATGGCGTCCGGGCCGGGGTTCTTTGCGGCCCTCACCAGGGCCTCGCGCAGCGACCCACGTCCCACGTCGGCTGCGCTTGTCACCGTGAAGGTGGACGACCGACTACTGCCGGAGAGAAGCACGAGTGCGCCAACAGCCAACCAGTAACGTGACACCTCGAATCCCCCCTTGCTGATCCTCGTCCTCGGTCAGACTCCTTCGTCCCGCAGCACTTCACGGGCTGCGGCGGAAAACAACGTGACATTGCGCTCGGTCGAGTTGTGCCCCATCAGGCCGACGCGCCAGATCTTGCCTTTGAGTTCGCCCAGGCCCCCGCCGATCTCCAGGCCATAGGTCGTCAGCATCCGCTTCCGAGCGGCGAGGTCATCCGCGCCCTCGGGGAGCGTCACGGCGTTCAAGCTCCAGAGAGAGTACTCAGGCTTCGGAAGCAGGCCCATGCCAAGCTCCGCGAGGTGCGCCTTCAGCAGCTCGTGGTTGCGCCGGTGGCGCTCCCAGCGCGCCTCCAGACCCTCCTCCAGAATAAGCCGCAGCCCTTCATGGAGCGCGTAGATCATGTTCACCGGCGCGGTGTGATGGTAGACGCGATCCTCGCCCCAGTAGCTGCAGATCATGTTGAGGTCGAGATACCAGGACTGCACCTTGGTCTTCCGTGACTGCAGCGCCTCGACCGCGCGATCGCTGAAGCTGATCGGCGAGAGCCCCGGCGGCACGCTCAGGCACTTCTGCGTCCCGCTGTAGCACGCGTCGATCCCCCACTCATCGACGAGCACCGGGTGCCCACCAAGCGACGTCACCGTATCGACCACGAGCAGCGCCCCGTGCTCGCGCGCCATCCGCGAGACCTCCTCGATCGGCTGCAGCACGCCGGTGGACGTCTCGGCGTGAACGACCGCCACGAGCTTCGTCGGGGCGGCCTTCAGCGCGCTCTCGATGGCGGCCAAGTCGAGCGGCTCGCCCCACGGCGCCTCGACGCGCACCAGTTCGCCGCCCGCGCGCTCGACGATGTCGCTCATGCGCTGCCCGAAGACGCCGCTGACGCCGATGACGCAGCGGTCGCCGGGCTCGATGAGGTTGACGAGACACGTCTCCATGCCGGCCGAGCCGGTCGCGGAGATGGGCAGAGTCAGGCGGTTGCTGGTGCGCATGACCGCCCGCAGCATGTCCTGGACTTCGTTCATCCGCGCGATGAACCAGGGGTCCAGGTGGCCGACGGTCGGCTGGGCCATCGCTGCCAGTACACTCGGCGGGCAGTTGCTCGGGCCGGGGCCCATCAGGATGCGGTCGGGTACGGAGATTGCCTGGGTCGAGTCAGACACGTGTTCCCTCCTGGTGGTACAGTTGGCGCCTCACCCGGCAGGAGTTCCGAGCCGGCGAGGCGAACTATGGGTCGACGCCGTCGCAGGCAGCGCACTGATCGAACCGCGCGGCAACGGGATTCGCGCGGCCGAAGAGGGGTACGGACTTGCTCAAGAAGCAACTGTCGCCGCTAGCCATCGTGGTGGTCGTTGCCGTTGCGCTGGCCATCGCCGCGGGCATCTTCTTCCTGCTCATCCATCGCCACCCGGGGGGCGCCTCGGACTCCGGAGCGCCGCCCGTGGCGAACGACCCCTACGCGAGCCAGTACAGCGGCCCGCCCACCAAGGCGGGCCCGGAGGCCGGCGTCGCGCCCTGACGCGACGCCAAGGCACATTCCCCGCCACGCAGCCGGCCCCCTTTGTCGGCGTCGGTCCGCGCGCCG
>VGFC01000403.1 GCA_016869045.1 Armatimonadota bacterium | reverse complement strand
TCAGCTTCTCGTAGCGCAGCAGGCAGAACTCGTTGTCGAAGACGATGTCCCGGTCCTGCAGAGGAGCGGTCACCGTCTCACGCGAGAAGACGTACGCCTTCCCCCGCACCACGTGGGGCATCGCATCGGGGTCGCCGCAGTCATCCTCTGCGACAAGCGTGTAGCCGTCAGGCGCCCGCTCGAAGGGAGCGGACCAGGCGAGGGCCGGCATGAGGAACAGGGCGAGCGTGGTCATGGGTTCTCCGTGCTGGCGATTCGCGACCACGTCCTCAGATTCCTGCCGATGCCCGGACACGGAGCGAGGGACCTCTTCCGGGGGAGGTCCCTCGCTCAAGGACGACGGACGGAACCGGAATTCGGGGACATGACCCAATTCAGTCGTACCGAATTGGGATCGTGTCCCCGAGTTCCTACCACCACCATGGCCCCCTCAGTACCCGCCATACCCCCACGAACTACCACGACCACCTCCGCTGTAGAGGCTCCCAGAGCCTCCCCGCCCTCTGGATCCGCTCCATCCGCCGTTGTCGCCGTAGCCACCGGACCGACCGTAGCCGCGCGAGCCGCCGTACCGGCCGCCACCGCCGCCCCACCCGTTGTAGCCGCTCCCGCCCTGGTGAAAGGGGCTGCCGCCGAGCATTCCGCTACTCCCGCCGACCACAGTGCCGCCGAAGGCTGCGGCGATCATTGCCGGGTCGGCGTACTTCAGCTTGATGACGCGGATGATCTCCTCGTCATCCAACACGACGCTCCCCGCCGTGCTCGATCCCGCCGAGGCCGCGCCGGCGCCACCACCGGCCGGGGGCACAACCGCCCCGCCGCCCACTCCGGCCAGCCCTCCCGGGCGCGGCCGCTCGGCCGGCAGGGGCTTGGGCTCGATGATGTAGATGCCATTGTCCTCCCGCACGCGCGCGCCGACCGCCCCTGCGATCACGCGCAGCGCCTCGGCCGGCGTGACGTCACGCAGGGACGCGGTCACCGTGCCCCGGACCTTGGCATCCACGCTGATGTTGAGGCCGGCCTGCTTGGCGATCATCGCCAGCGCATCGTGCACGTCACCGTTCGTGATGGTCAGCGAGATGCGCTGATCCTGCTTGACCTCCTCCTCCGCCCACGACGCGGACGCAGTGACAACCACCAGGCCGACGAGTAGCGCTCCGATGAGCTTCATGTCATCATCCTCCTACGACGGGCCCTCTACTTCTATATAACGTAGTAGATGGCGGGCAGGTTTACTGGGAGGGCAGCGATTCTCTCCGCCGACCCACCGGCCACACCCCCGGTCACGGTACCCCGGCCTGCTCGGGTACCCACCGATACAGCAGGTCCGCGTACTCCTTGCTCTGCGAGTGCCCCATGCGCGGCGAGACCACGATCTGCTTCGGCCCCTGCAGCACGTTGTACGCCGCATACACGCTCGACGCGCAGCACGTCGCATCCACGAGCCCCACGCCCACGATCGCCGGGCACTTGATCCGCCGGGCGAAGTTCACCGCGTCGTAGTACTGCGCCGTCACCTTCTGCTCGGCGCTGTCCCCCGCGATGAGCTGCGGCCAGCCCGACGACCGCCCGACGAACCGCCCGTGGTGGTCGCACAGCGCGGGCACATTCGCCGCGATGGCGGTCACGCGCGGATCGAGCCCGCCCGCCACCAGCGACAGCCCTCCGCCCTGGCTGGAGCCCGTGACGATCATGGCCTTCTGGTTCCAGTCGGCCCGCGAGGTGAGGTAGTCGATCGCACGCACGCAGCTCAGGAACACGCGCCGGAAGTAGTAGGTATCGCGGCTCTCCCGCCCCTGCGCCGGGTAGCTCTTCAGCGCGCCCTCGTTCAGCGCCTTGTACTCCTCGGCCGGCAGGTCGATGTCCGCATCGTGGGCGCTGATCGCCATCGCCAGGCAGCCGTTCCTCCCCCAGTTCGCCAGGTCCAACGGCGTCGGGTAGACGCCCGCCCACGGCACCGTCAGCACCGCCGGGTAGGGCCCCTCCTTCTTCGGCACCGCGAGCCACCCACGCACGCGCGACCCGTCGATGTTCGCCAGCGTGACCTTGTACACAGTCCTCGCCTCATCCGACAAATCGGGCCGCTCGGTCAGTTGCGGGTCCATCGGGATCGCGGCCAGCTTCGCCTTCTCCGCGTCCCAGAAGGCCTGGAAGTCCTCCGGCTCCTCCGCCGCCGGCTGGATCCCCTCCGGCTCGAACGCCGCCCCTCCCAGCCCCACCACCGGCTTGTCGCCCTCCGTGTACCGCACCATCGCCCGCAGGATTCCCGGCTCCTCCAGCGTCCCGCTCACCTGCGCCTTCCCCTCGGCCAGCGTCAGATTGCCCTGCGAGATGACGCGGCCCCCATCGAGGCTCAACGCGTAAGCAACCTCACCATCAGCGACGACCTGCCCGTCCCGCGAGACTGCAATCCCGAGCGTCGCCGTGTCGCCGCACGCATACATCGCGTCCGCCCGATCGGCGACCACATCCACGACGAGCCCCTGCGCAACCAGAACCGGGGCGACCAGGATGGCGAGCAGAACAAGCAGACCACGCATCTGCCGAACGCGGTCGATCATGGAATCCGTCACCTCATCTGGCATCAGCTGCACGCCGCTCTTGCGCCCTCGCAGCCGTCCTCACCTGCGTCCCGCAAGGACTATCCTACACTGGCGGCGAAAACGGTCCTCAGGCGAGCGGGGCGCCTCAGTCGGCCTTGCCTTGCCGTCCGCCGTATCCCTTTCGTGTGTTTCGTGTATCTCGTGGTTTCTAGCCGTTCCTCGGAGGTGGAACCATGCGCGAGCAGATGACCCGGCGAGGGTTCCTCGCCACAACCGCAGGAGGTGCAGCAGCGATGGCACTCGGAGTCGGTGCAGACAGTCAGGGCGCGTTCAAGCACACACTCAGGAAGGCCCTCATTGTTGGCAAACCCACCGAGGAAGCCCTGGCGCCCATGAAGGCCGCGGGCTTCCAGGGCGTCGAGGCGGGGATCGTCTCACCGGAGGAGGCCGCCGCGTGCCGAGTCATGGCAGGCGGCCTGGGGATGCACGTCCATTCGGTCCTGCGCGGCTGGGCTGAGTTCAACCACGCCGATCCCGCGAAGGTGAAGGAGAGCTTCGACGTCTCCGTCGCCGCCCTCCGCGCCGCCGAGGGCTATGGCGCCAACGCGGTGCTGCTCGTTCCGTGCCGGATCGGCGGCATGGCGATGCCCGAGCCGTGGGACCTCCGTATCAAGTTCGACCCGGCCAACGGTCACCTCACCCAGGTCGTCGATGGCGACAACGCGCCCTACAAGGACTTCATCGCCGCCCACGACCACGCCTACGACACTTCGGCCGAGCAGATCCGGAAGCTCATCCCCATCGCCGAGGAGACGGGCGTCGTGATCGCCGTCGAGAATGTCTGGAACAACCTCTTCCTCACCCCCGAGCACCTCGCCCACTTCACGGACTCCTTCGCCAGCCCGTGGGTGAAGATCTACTTCGACCTCGGCAACCACGTGAAGTACGGGCCGACCGAGCAGTGGGTCAAGGTCCTCGGCAACCGCATCTGCAAGTGCCATGTCAAGGACTTCAAGCTCAACCCCGACGGCCACGGCGGCAACTTCGTGGACATCCGCGACGGCAGCATCAACTGGCCCCTCGTCCGCAAAGCCCTCGACGACGCTGGCTACGCCGGTTGGATGACCATCGAAGGCAGCGGCGGCCTCTCGCTGGAGGAACAGAACCGCAGGCTGGACCTCATCATTGCGGGGCAGTAGGCGCCAGTGCCGCAACGGGGGTGGGCCGTTGGGACTGACCCCATTTCGCCCGTCATGCGGGCGAAATGGAGGTCTGTCCCTTGTTGGCGGTGGCGCACCCAAAACGCCCGGGGGGCTTCAGGAAAGGAGACGCCAGCGATGGACCTGCTGACACGCCTACGTGACGCTGTCGAGCGCATCCTCGCCCGCCTCGGCATCATCGACGAACGCCGAGTGGACGAGGGCCTCGTCGACATGGCCAAGGAACGCATGGCGGACGGGGAGGACGACTGGATCCCGATACAGGAAGTGAGGAGGGACCTCAATGCCTAAGGGGGGCATTGCCCGCCCTCCCCTGACGCGCTAGATCCTGCCCTCGTCTATGGCCTCTTGCCTGTACCGGTCCCGGAGGGCCGCCGCGAGGTCAAGCACGTGGTCACACGCATCGACCAGCAAGCCGTCCGAGGCCAGCTGCCACGTGAAGGTGAGGCAGACAACCTGGCGTCCGGTCGCTTTGACAGCCTCCACGGCGGGCACGAAGTCCTCGTCCCCTCCGACCAGAGCAGCACAGTCGTAGTTCCCCAAGTGCGCATGTTCGAGCATGCCGACAGCCAGCCGCACGTCTACACCTTTCTGCCGTTTGCCCTCACGCCTCCCCCCGTGCCGCCCAAGGACCAGTTCGCAGTAGGGGGCAGACCTCACTCCCTCGTGGACAGCCTTCTGCACGCCGTAGTTATCCCTGTTCGTCGCGACCGTGGCGTCGTACCAGTACGATCGTATGTGGTGGAAGCGGCGGAATGCAGATACGACGGCCCACGGGTAGAGCCCCGCACACCGGAGTGCGCGGTCATCCGGTACGTACGGGTCGATCTCCGGGTAGCCGCGGCTGGTGAGCTCCCGGGCGCCTTCGATCAAGTTCATGGTATCGACGAAGACCATCAGGCGGGGCGCCCGCAAGGCCCGTAGTTCGTCCAGAACGGCGTCGTGCCGCTGTGCCTCGACTTGGTCGCGCACAGCCTCCCGGTCATAGGCCGGACGGATCGAGTATGGCAGCGCGCCCCAAGCGTCCATGGCGACCTCCTCCTGGCCTCCGGTTCTCAGTACTTCCCGTAGTACCTCACCAACTCCATGACCCTACAGTAATCCGCGAAGCTGACGTTCTCGGGGACCGAGTGGTCGGAGTAGTAGACGTACCCGCCGTTCTCCTTGAGCACCTCGAACTTGGTGCGGATCTCCTCTTCGAGGCGCTTCCCGTCGGTCATGTTGCGCACATCGATTCCGCCTTCGAGGGTCAGGCGATCCCCCCAGGTGCGCTTCAGCTCGAAGACATCCATCCCGGCTTTCTGTTCGAGGGGATCGAGCGCATCCAGGCCGATCTCGACAAGGTCGGGGATGAGCGCCAGGATGTTCCCGCACGTGTGCAGGTGCGTGTAGACGCCGCGGTCGTGGCACCAGTCGATCATCCGCGTGTGCGCGGGCTTGATGACTTGCCGGTAGGTATCCAGCGAGAAGAAGAGCCCGTTCCGGTAGCCCATGTCATCGGGCCAGCGGACCTCCTGGAAGCGGTAGCCCCGGTCCCACGCCATCGACAGCATCGCGAGGTTCACGTCGAGCGCGGTGTCGATCATGTCGCGACACCAGTCCGGGTCATCGAGCAGGGCCATCAACATCCGCTCGGTCCCGACGTGCCAGCTCGCGAACACGTCGTAGCCGAACCACGCATGGGCGATGATCCACGCGCCCTCGGCCTCCCAGCGCGGGTGGTTCTCCTCGAGGAACCTCCAGTCCATCCGGTCCTCGCCCGGCTGCATCCGCGCTTTGGCTTCGGCCCACGAATCGCGGTCCTTGATCCTGAGGTCCAGGAACTCGGGCACCCCGCCGTGGTCCTTCCAGTTCTTCAGCGTCGCGCCCCAGGCGGTCGTGGTGATGACCCACTGCTCCGTCTCCTCAACCTTCTGCACGGGGAAGCGCGGGCTGTTGTCGTGCCCGAAGCTGACGAAGTGGTCCCAGCCGAAGAACCTCGCCGGCGAGACGCCCTCGGGCAGGCCCTCCCGATGCCAGCGGGCCACGGTGCTCCCCCACGGCCCATCGTGAACCGGCACCCGGTCCGGCTCCTCATGCCGCGTCACGCGCAACATGCGCTCCCGCGTCGTCATCGCCGTTGCCTTCTTTGCCGTTCTTCGAATCTTCGGATCTTCCCCTTTCTTGGCCTTTGCCGTTATACCCACGCCTTCGCCCTCGGGTCCTCTGTGCAGAACGCGCCCAGCACCTTGTTGACGCCCTTCGCGATGTTCCGGCAATCCTGCGCGGTGAACCACTGGTTCAGGCCGACGCTGATGTTCCGGTCGAACAGGTCGTCGGCCACCGGGCAGTCGCCGCGCCGGTACTCGACCGCCCCGCCGTCCCCCGTGTAGAGCGGGCACGTGTACGGGCAGCCCTCGCTGGTCGCTCCGGTCTTCGTGGTGATGGGGAACATGCTGTGGTAGACGTGCCAGTCCGGCGCGCCGTGGTCCCCGCGCATCCCGCAGCCGATGCCTTCGGCCCGCAGGGCCTCCACGATCTTCTCGCCCAGCTCGATCGTCTCCGGGAAGAACCTCAGCGCGTAGCCGACCTCGCCGTCCGGGTCGTTCAGCGTCTGCGGCCTGATCTCGCGGAAGGTCTTGAGCTGCTTCAGGATTCGCATCTTCACATTGTGGAAGCGCTTCACCGTGCCGGGCATCCGCTTCAGCTGCACGATGTCGATCGCCGCCTCCAGCTCAGGCATCCGGTAGTTGGTGCCGCTGAACAGCTCGCCTTTGTACCTCGGCGGTGCGAAGCGGTCCGGCCGCCACAGGCCTCCGCACTCCGCGATCCCCTGGCAGCGCTCGTACAGCCGCAGGTCGTCGGTGAGGATCAGGCCGCCCTCGCCGCCGCCGACGATCTTGTACGCGGAGATGCTGAAGCAACCCAGGTCGCCGATCGTGCCGACGTACTTCCCCTTGACCTTCCCTCCGCAGCTCTGCGCGCAATCCTCGACGACCTTCAGCTTGTGCTTCCGCGCGATCCGCATGA
>VGFC01000402.1 GCA_016869045.1 Armatimonadota bacterium | reverse complement strand
ACGAAGGTCGGTGATGCCCTGTTGGGCCGGGTGGTTACGCCGCTGGCCGAGCCCCTCGATGGGCGAGGGCCTGTCGTCAGCAGCGAGTTCATGCCGCTGGAGGGCCAGGCGCCCGGCGTCATCGAGCGCCAGCCGGTCTGCGAGCCGATGCAGACGGGGCTGAAGGCCATCGACTCCATGTTCCCCATCGGCCGCGGGCAGCGCGAGCTGATCATCGGCGACCGGCAGACCGGCAAGACCGCCATCGCCGTGGACGCCATCATCAACCAGCGCGGCAAGGGCGTGAAGTGCATCTACGTGGCGGTCGGGCAGAAGCTGTCCACCGTCAGGCGGATCGCCGCGACGCTCGAGGCGCACGACGCGCTGCACCATACGACCATCGTGGCCGCGTGCGCGAGCGACCCGGCCGCAGTGCAGTACATCGCCCCCTACGCGGGCTGCGCGATGGGCGAGTACTACCGGAACCGCGGCGAGCACGTGCTGGTGATCTACGATGATCTGAGCAAGCACGCCGCCGCCTATCGGCAGGTGTCGCTGCTGCTGCGCCGCCCGCCCGGTCGCGAGGCGTTCCCCGGCGACATCTTCAACCTGCACAGCCGCCTGCTGGAGCGGGCCGCGAAGCTATCCGCCGAGCTGGGGTCGGGCTCGCTCACCGCGCTCCCGATCGTCGAGACGCAGGAGGGCGACTTCTCGGCCTACATCCCGACGAACGTCATCTCGATCACCGACGGGCAGATCTACCTGGAACCGGAGCTGTTCTACGCCGGTACGCGCCCTGCCATCAACGTCGGCCTGAGCGTCTCCCGCGTCGGCAGCGCGGCGCAGACCAAGGCCATGAAGCGCGTGCAGAAGCAGCTCAAGCTGGACCTGGCGGCCTACCGCGAGTACGAGGCCTTCGCGCAGTTCGCCTCGGACCTGGATGATACCACCCGACAGATCCTGCGCCGCGGGAGCCGGATGGTCGAGCTTCTGAAGCAGAAGCAGTACGCGCCGATGAACCTGACCGACCAGGAGTTGGTCATCTTCGCAGGCCAGCAGGGCTTCCTCGACGCGCTCGAACTGGAGGAGGTGGGGCCATTCGAAGCCCACCTGATCGTCTTCTGTCGCGAGCGCTACCCGGATCTGATCGCTCGCCTCGACAAGGCGCAAGAGCTGACCGACGAGGACGAGGAGCAGCTGCTGGCGGCGCTCAAGGACTTCCAAGCCCACCGGGCAGCGGAGGACAGCCCGGGAGGCGAGCCCTGAGGATGTGGCTAAGAAGTAGCTTAGCTGTGTGTTTGTCGGGGAAGATTGAAGTTTAAAGACGTGACCCCATGGGGTTGAGGGTGTGGCGCAGGAGTAGCGGAGTTGTGTCTATGTCAGGGAAGATTGAAATTTAAAGATGTGACCCCATGGGGAAGACGCTGAGGCAGCTTCGACGGCAGATACGTCTGGTGGGCAAGATCCACCAGATCACGCGGGCCATGCAGATGGTCGCGGCCGCCAAGCTGCGCCGCGTGCAGCAGCGGGCGACGGAGGGCCGAACGTACTGGCAGCGGATGCAGGAGATCGTGCGCGAGGTCTCGGCCACGGCGCCGGAGATCGACCACCCGCTGCTGACGCCACGGGAGACCGAGCGGGTGGGCGTGTTCGTGATCGCCGGCGAGAAGGGGTTGTGCGGCGGCTACAACGCGCAGGTCACCCGCGAGGCGGAGCGCTTCATCCGAGCGCAGACCGACCCCGTCGCCATCCGGCTGACGGGGCGCAAGGCCCAGGGGCCGCTGGAGCGCGCCGGGCTCACCATCGAGCGCCAGCTCACGAGAGAGGACCGTACACTCGCCGCGGATGCGCAGCGCATCGCCCGGGAGCTGAGAGGCTGGTACGAGAGCGGCGAGGTGGATGAGGTCCACGTGTGCTACGCGCAGTTCATCAGCACGGCCCGCGACAAGCCGACCGTGGTGCGGCTGCTTCCGGTGGTGAGCGCGGCGCCGGAGGACGAGGACGGCGCGCCGCCCAGCGAGTACATCTTCGAGCCGCCCGCCGAGGAGCTCTTCGCTCACCTCCTGCCGCGGTACGTCGATGCACAGGTGTACCAGATGCTGCTGGAGGCCTCCGCCTCGGAGCATGCCGCGCGGATGCGCGCGATGGCGGCGGCGACGGACAACGCCGAGAAGGTGACGGATCGACTCCGCATGCAGGCCAACCGCCTCCGTCAGCAGGAGATCACCGAGGAGCTGCTGGACGTGGTGAGCGGCGCCGAGGCGTTGCGGTAGGCAACAGGTCTCAGGTCTCGGGTCTCCGGTCTCATGTTGGAGGCCAACGGCACAGCGAGGCGCGGCGAGGCTACAAGGGGACCCGAGACCCGAAACCCGAGACAGGAGACGCGTGGCATGGCGCAAGGCAAGGTGGCCCAGGTAACCGGGCCGGTTGTGGACATCGAGTTCCCCGCGGACCAGCTCCCGGAACTCTACAATGCGATTGAGATCAAGGTGGATGGCGGGAGCCGTCGGGTCGGCCTGGTGGTCGAGGCGGCTCAGCACCTCGGCGACAACCTCGTGAGGTGTGTCGCGATGGCCTCGACCGACGGCCTGGTGCGCGGCGACCCGGCTCTGGATACCGGACAGCCGATCACGGTGCCCGTCGGCCGGCAGTCGCTAGGCCGGCTGTTCAACCTGCTCGGCGAGCCGATCGACAACCTACCCGCGGTGACGGGAGATCGATGGCCCATCCGGCGGCCCCCGCCACCCTTCAGCGAGCAGTCGGTGGCGCGCGAGCAGTTCCTGACCGGCCTGAAGGTGGTGGACCTCCTCTGCCCCTTCCCCAAGGGCGGCAAGATCGGCCTGTTCGGCGGCGCGGGCGTCGGGAAGACGGTGCTCATTCAGGAGCTGATCCGCAACGTCGCCGAGGAGCACGCGGGGGTGTCGGTGTTCGGCGGGGTCGGGGAGCGCACCCGCGAGGGGAATGACCTGTACCTCGAGATGCAGGAGTCAGGCGTCCTGAAGCAGACCGTGCTGGTGTTCGGGCAGATGAACGAGCCGCCGGGCGCGCGTCTGCGGGTGGGGCTGAGCGCGCTGACGATGGCCGAGTACTTCCGCGATGAGGAGGGCCAGGATGTGCTCCTCTTCATCGACAACATCTTCCGCTTCACGCAGGCGGGCTCGGAGGTGTCTGCCCTTCTCGGCCGGATGCCCTCGGCCGTAGGCTACCAGCCGACGCTGGCGACCGAGATGGGTGAGCTGCAGGAGCGGATCGCCTCGACGGAACGAGGCTCCGTCACGTCGATCCAGGCGGTCTACGTGCCGGCCGACGATTACACCGATCCGGCGCCGGCCACCACGTTCGCGCACCTGGACGCCGCGGTTCACCTGTCGCGCGAGTTGTTCGAGCAGGCCGTCTATCCGGCGGTCGATCCGCTGGCGTCCACCTCGACGCTGCTCGATCCGGCCGTGGTGGGCGACCGCCACTACGGAATCGCGCGCGAGGTGCAGCGGATTCTGCAGCGCTACCGCGACCTGCGGGACATCATCGCGATCCTCGGCATGGACGAGCTCTCCGAGGAGGATCGCCAAGTGGTCGCGCGGGCGCGGCGGCTGCAGATGTTCCTGAGCCAGCCCTTCTTCGTGGCCGAGGTCTTCACGAACCTCCCCGGGCAGTTTGTCGGGGTCGAGGACACGCTTCGCAGTTTCGAGGAGATCCTCGCCGGGAAGCACGACACGCTGCCTGAGGCGGCGTTCCACCTCGTGGGCACCATTGAGGGCGCGCTAGAGAAGGCCAGGAAGCTGCGGGGCGAGTAGCAGGGCGACATGGCCAACACCTTCACGGTTCAGATCGCTACGCCGGAGCGAGTCGTCCTCGAGAAGGAGGTCGTCTCGCTGGTGGCGCCGGCCTACGACGGCTATCTGGGCGTCTGGGCGCGCCATGCGCCGTTGGCGGCCGAGTTGAAGGTCGGCGAGCTGACCCTTGCAGAGCCGGGCGGGAAACAGGATGCGCTGGCGGTCTCGGGAGGCTTCCTGGCGGTCTCGGGGAATGTGGCGACGATCCTGGCGGACGCTGCGGAGCTTGCGGAGGAGATCGACCTGGCACGGGCCGAGTCGGCCGCAGAGCGAGCAAGAGGGCGACTGGCTGAACTGGGCGACCCCGAGGCCCGGAAGCACGTCGATGGAGAGCGGGCGCGCGCGGCGCTGGTGCGGGCCGTGAACCGGCTCGAGGTGGCCCGCAAGCGGGTGTGATCCGCGAACCCCTGATCCCAGACAGGTCCTTCCCCCCGAGACGGCGAACCATAGCGTGGACTGAGCAGGCGAAGATCGGAAGGCATTCCGCATGTGGCGCTTTGTAGATGACCTCGGGATCGATCTGGGGACCGCGAACATCGTCGTCTACGCGCGTGGTCGCGGAATCATCCTCCGCGAACCATCGGTCGTGGCCGTGGACGCGCGGACGAAGCGGGTGATGGCCGTCGGCGAGGAGGCTCGGCTGATGCTCGGCCGGACGCCCGGGAGCATCGTGGCCAAGCGGCCCCTGCGCGACGGAGTCATCGCCGACTACTCGATCACGCGGGAGATGCTCCACTACCTGATCCAGAAGGCGTGCGGGAAGTGGGGCAAGGTCTTCAAGCCGACGGTAGTCGTCTGCATCCCCTCCGGGGCGACCAACGTCGAGAAGCGCGCCGCTCTGGACGCGGCCCGGGCGGCGGGGTGCCGGAAGGCGATCCCGATCGAGGAGCCGATGGCCGCCGCGATCGGGGCCGGACTGCCGATCGACCTTCCCGGCGGCAACATGGTGGTGGACGTCGGCGGCGGCACGACCGACATCGCGGTCATCAGCCTGGGCGGCATCGTCATCAGCGACTCGCTGCGGGTCGGGGGGAACAAGCTGGACGAGGCGATCGTGCGGCACGTCCGGCGGACCTACAACCTCGACGTCGGCGAGCCGACGGCTGAGACGATCAAGATCGAGATCGGCTCCGCGGTGCCCATCGACCCCGAGCAGGAGATGGATGTCAAGGGACGAGACATCCTCTCGGGTCTGCCGAAGGTGGTGAAGGTCAGCTCCATCGAGGTGCGCGAGGCGATGCAGGAGGGGATCTACCAGATCGTCGCCTCGGTGAAGCAGATCCTGGAGCAGACGCCGCCGGAACTGGCCGCGGACATCATCGAGCGAGGGATCACCCTTACCGGCGGAGGGGCGCTACTGGTGGGGCTGGATGACCTGCTGAGCCGGGAGACGGGGATTCCCGTGTCCGTGGCCTCCGACCCGATGAGCTCGGTCGCGGTCGGTACGGGGAAGGTCCTCGACATGGCCAAGTTCCTGGACGGGAACGCGCTGTCGTTCTACCAGGAACACCACGCCTACTGAGCCTCGCGGCTACCCCCCGATCCTGAACGTGCGGCCCAGCTCGTCGCCGCGCAGCGCGGCCCGGAGCCGACTCGCCGCGCCCTCAGCAGTCTGCCTGGCCGTGGAGCCCTCCTCCACGTCGCCGGGCAGCACGGTCAGGAGGGGCTCCCCCATCGCGGTTACGCACGGATCGCCCTCGCCCTGCCCGACGCGAATGTCGGCCTGGCTCAACCCCTTGCTCAGCGCGTCGTTCAGCCCCTGGACGGTGGCCTGCGCCCGCTGCGCCGGGGTTTCGCCGGTGGGCGCGGCCGCGTAGAACGTGTACACCGTCTGCTCCCACAGCATCACGACCGCGGCCGACTTGCCGTGCACGATCGCGTCGAGGGCTTCGGCACGGCTCCAGGTGGTCACCGCCCGTGGATTGATCTCAATACCGTGAGCCGAGATCGCCTGCTTGAGGGCGGTCACGCGTTCGGCGGAGTAGGGGTGCGTCTGCAGCGCGCCGAGCTCCTGCTGCAGCCTCGAGCGATCCCGGGCCGCCAGCCGCTCGATGAATGTCAGCAGCCCGTTGGGGTTGTAGTCGGTCTGTGCGAGGTAGTCCACCGCCGCGCGGTCGGCCTCGGTCTCGTACTCGATGGAATACTGGTTCAGGATGCCCTGTTCGAACACCATCCCGACCTTCATCACCTCGGCGGCCCCGACCACCCCGCCACCGAGCAGCAGCGTCAAGAGCGCGGCGGCAATCCCGCCCTTCATCAGGTCGGCGCCCCGCTCGGCCTGGCGCAGACCGTCGTAGTGGGCGTTGTGCGCGATCTCGTGGGAGAGCACGCCGGCCAGCTCGTGGTCCGACTGCACAACGAGCTGGGAGAGGTCGGCGTTGGCCGAGGGCTGTAGGAGGCCGCGCGTCACGAAGACCGTTCCGCCGGGCAGGCTGAACGCGTTCACGTCGTCGGTGTCCAGCAGGCGGACCGTGTACTTGATCTCCGGCCGCTCCGTGTGCAGCGCGAGGGCATCGACGATGGTCTGGCAGCGCGCGCGCTGCTCGTCGTTGGTCCACTCGGGCGTCTTGGCCAGGATCTCCTGTGACGCCTCCGCCCCGGCCTTCGCCTCCTGCTGAGGCGTGTACGTCTTGGCGAGCGCGGGCTGCGTCCAGGCCAGCGGCAGGGAGGCGAGAAGCAGTAACGAGCAAGCTCGGCGGCGGAGGGTCGAGAAGCGTCTCATCGTACTCCCTTAGACGCCCTCACAAGGGGGGAGGTTTCGAGTGTAAGGGGGTGTCTGAGAAGCACGGCATGGGGCGTGATGAATCACGCCCCTACGCGCGGGCGCGATGAATCGCGCCCCTACATGACGGCGATGTACGGTCGTTTGTGGCGTAGGGGCGCGATTCATCGCGCCCAATTGTGTAGGGGCGCCATTCATGGCGCCCGCCCACCCTTTTCATACACGCTCTAAGCCGAAGTTCC
>VGFC01000401.1 GCA_016869045.1 Armatimonadota bacterium | reverse complement strand
GACACCTCGTCCCGCAGCACCGGCCGCGTGAGCAGGATGAGCGTTCCGCTGTTGCCAATGTCCTGATGCACCCACGCCTTCGGCCGCACCACGGTCGTGGTGGCATTGGTCGCCGCGATCCGTCCGCCCAGCATCATCGTGGTGTGGGCGCCGAAGCGGTGCTCATGCTCCAGATAGAGCGTCGCCGCGTTCTGCTGCTCCTCGTTTGCGAAGGGCGTCCACGTCGGCGGGTCGGGAGCGGGGTTCGGCGTGCCGACGATCCCCGACACCTTGCGCTTCTCCAGTGAGCCGGCCATTCCCGCGGTCAGACGGTCGCGATCGGAGAACTGCCGGTCCAGGCGCACTTCCGCCAACGGGCCCGAGAAGCGGATGTTCATCCGGGGGAAAGGCTTCGGGTCGGGCAGCAAGCTGTCGGGGTTGGTGTCCTGCAGCTCCGAGTCGCGCATGGTCAGCTTGAGGGTGACCCGCGTGCGGTCATAGCTGCCGATCCGCGCGAGCGCGTGCCCTTCCCAGGCGCTGAAGGTACTCTCATAGTCGGGGTCCTCCGGCAAGCCGCCCACCAGCGCGGCCCCCGGCCGGTCGCGCGTCTCGTTCTCGGTCGCGAACAGCAGCGCTGCCGCGCGGTCGGCGGAGGGCTGGCGCCCCAGGATACCTTGCGTGCTCGTCCGCTCCCAGGAGCTGTGTGCGCGGCCCCAGTCGTTGACCTCGTGCTCGCCGCTCAGGAAGTAGCTCGTGCGGCCGTCGTCCGCGCGCCCGTCGGTGCGCAGCCGGGCGTCAAAGGAGCCAACCTCGACTCGCGCCTCGGTGCGGGCGTACTCACGGCTTTCCAGCGCCGCCGACGGCTGTAGAGCGATTGCCTCCAGCTGCTCGCGCCGCGCATCCCTTGCCCGACCCAGCCGCAGGTACACTTCGGCCAGCTCGAAGTGCGCGAGCGCGTAGGTGCGGTCAAGATCGACGGCCTTGCGTAACGCCGCCCAGGCCTTGTTCGTGCGGTTCTGTTCGAGGTACACCCGTCCCAGCGTGGTGTAGGCCCGCGCGGAGTTGTCGCCCAGGCGGACCGCCTGTTCGCCCTCCCGGACGGCGTCCGCGAAGCGGTTCTGGTCCAGGTAGGCCATCGCCAGGTTGGCGTGCGGCATGGCCCAGTCCGGCTGCAGATCGATGGCCCGACTGAACTCGGTCTCCGCTTGCTCCAACCGTCCCTCCGCCAAGTGGATGGCCCCGAGGTTGTTGTGCGTAGCTGCCGAGCCCGAATCGAGCGCGATTGCGGCCTTCTGCATCTCGAGGGCCTTGGCCAGCTTCCCCTCGCGGGCGTAGGTGACGCCCATCCCCGTGCGCGCGGCCACGTACGTCGGGCTCAGCTCAACGGCGCGGCTGAAGCAGCGGTCGGCGGTGGTCAGGTCGTTCTGCGCCAGCGCGATCATCCCGAGCGCCGCAGACGCCGGCGCACAGTTCGGGTCCAGCGCCAACGCCAGCCCCGCCTCGTCGGCCGCCTGGCTCAACTCGCCCTCGGCCACCAGGATGTCCGACTGCACGAGGTGGGCCGCCACGGAGTTCGGGTTGGCCTCCAGAGCAAGCGCGCATTCCGCCCTCGCCGTCGCTGCATCCCCCGTGAGGAAGGCCGCGGTGGCGAGGCTCGCGTGCGCCAGCGCCGAAGCCGGCGCCAACTCCACTGCCTTCCGTGCCGCCGTGACTGCCGCTTCGCCCTTTGACTCGGCCAGCTCAACGGCCGACAGGAACGCGTGGGCCTGGAACAGCTTCGCGTCAGTTGCCAGCGCCTTCCCGAGGCTGTCCCGCGCAGCGGCCGCATTCCCCGCCCGCATCGCGGCCAGCCCCGCGACCGCCTGGGCGAGAGCGTTCTGCGGCTCGATCACCAGCGCGCGCTTGAGCGCGTCGCTTGCGCCCTCCGTGCCCAGTCCCATCGCCAGACGCGCCGCCGCCAACCCGACCTAGGGCGCGGCGGTGTTCGGCGACGCCTCTGCCGCCTGCTGGAACGCAGCCTCCGCCTCGGCTGCCTGCCCGTCCTCTAGCAGGCTGTAGCCCAGCGACACGCGCGCCGACGCGTTGTCCGGGGCCACGTCGAGAGCCTTGCCGTAGTAGGCCTGCGCGGCAGAGAGATCGCCGAGGTCGTGGAGCGAATCACCCGCGCGGGTCTGGGCCTCCGGGTCGTTCGGTTTGGCGTCGGCTTGCTTGCGGGCCTCCTCCGCCATCCCCTTCAGCCGTTCGCGCGACTCCGCCGGGTAGTGGCGATACTCGAAGCCCGTCCGCACGCCCTCCAGGGATGCCTCCCACTGCAGGTATTCGGACGGATCGACCGCCATCGGCCGCGTCGGCGCCATCGTCGCGCTGGCTCGGCTCTGTTCGTTCGCGCCGACCGCGACCCGACCCAGGTCGTTGTAGAAGGAGACCTCCCCCTCGAGCACGGTGAGCGTCGTGACCTCATCCGCACCGATCTCCAGCACGAACTTGGTGCCGGAGGCCGCAGCGACCGCTCCGGCCGTGCCGACCTCGATGTCCCGCTTGCCGATGATCCAGATCAACAGCTTCCCGGTGAGCGCCCTGATCCGCGACCTTCCGCGAGGGGCGCCGGTCGCGCGCGGCTCGGGCACCCCGACCCTGGTGTTGGCGCCCAGAGTCACCGGGTTCCCGTCGATGAGGATCGTCGCGGACGAACGCTGATACGTCTGAACCTGGTCCTTGGGGTACAGGTCATGGTCCGGCGGAGTGGCAACCGGGTTCCACGTCCCTTGGCCGCTCCGCTGAACCTTGACGGTTCCCTTGACATTCACCAACACCGCTCGCCGCAACGGTTGGCACCAGACGGCCGCGCCCGCCGCGACCAGCACAGTCAGCGTCAGTAAGCGGTAGCCTCTCATGGTCCTCACCTCACAACGCGGTGTGCGCTTTCCGGGACCTTGGCGGGGAGCGTGACCGTAAACACCGATCCCGTCCCGAGTTCGCTCTTGGCCGTGACGCGTCCGCCGTGGGCCTCCACAAGGCGCCTGGCCGAGTAGAGCCCGACCCCCGTTCCGGGGATGTCGCTCCCGTCCGGCACCGCCCGCTCGTACCGCTCGAAGACCGCGTCCAGTCGGTCGGGCGGGATGCCCATGCCCTGGTCGGTCACCCGGACGACGGTGACCTGCGGGAAGGGGGCCACCTCCACCGTCACTCGTCCGCCGGCCGGCGAATACTTGATCGCGTTCTCGATCAGGTTGCTGAGGACCCGACCGATCAGTGGCGGATCGCCTTCGATGATGACCTCGCCCTCCCGCGGGTAGACCACGACCTCGTGGACGCTGCTGGTGAGCCCCAATGCGAGGCCCAGGTCGCGAGCCAGCGCCGCCACATCGAACGGTTGTCGGTTCAGACGAATGGGGCGGTCGGGGTCGGCCAGCAGGAGGTCGTTGATGCCGCCCAGAGCCGCACCCACCTGATTCTCGATCCGCCTAATGATCTCGGGCGCGTCCGACAGCCGTCCCTTCTCCTGTAGCTGGCGAAGCGTCGCGGCCAGCGCGTTGATGGCCGCTAAGGGCTGCTTCAGGTCGTGGACGGTAGTGGCGGTGGCCCCGTCAATCGCCCGCAACTGGCGGCGTAGCTCGACCTCCTGGCGCGTCGCCTTGGTGTAGCCCCAGACCGCGCAGACCGCACCTGACGAGACAAGCGAGAGGATGGGGATGACCGTGAACAGCCACAGGTTGTGGACGACCAGGATCCGCGCCGCGACCAGCAGGCCGCCCACCTCTAGCGCCAGGAAGATGAGTGTTCCCGGCGTGCCGGCGCTGCGGAAGACCACGATCGTGAGGAACACGGTGACCAGCATTACCAGCCAAGTCACCGGATGGGACACCGGGCGCACAAACCGCCCCCGCAGCATCGTGTCCAGCACGTTCGCGTGAATCTCCATGCCGCTCATCGTCGAGTCCCCCGCCTGGTCCACGAACGGAGGGGCTGCCGCTCGCGGTCTGCGGTTGACCGGCACGGACTTGCGCTCGATGGCCGACCCGATGATTACGGCCTTCCCCCCGAACCACTCCGCCAGGCGCTTTGGGTCGGCCTCGCCCAGCACTGCAGAGACGGCGTACATCGGGAACGTGCCCGGCGGCCCGACCCAGTTGACGAGCAGGGCGTGTGCGCTGCTCCCGGCAGGGGGCTCCCTGAGCGGAAGAGGGCTCAGCAGGTAGAGGGTCTCCCTCGGCCACACAGGGAAGTGAGCGCCCACACAGGTGACCAGGTCATCCTGGATGGTGTCGGGGATCTCGCAGGACTGGCCAACCATGCTGGCATAGGCCGCCGCCCCCAGCGCCGGGAAGACCTTGGTGGGGCTCTCGAGTGGTTCGAGGTCCTTCTGCTCCTCCTGCGACAGTTGCCCTGTTTGCACGAGACCGACGCTTCGGATACCACCGTGGGGGTTGTACATGACCGGCGAGGCCAGGATTGGCTCCGGCTCGCCGACAACCGACAGGGCGGGCGGCCGGTAGTACATCGTCTCCGGCGTCGGGTTGGTCTCGATGGCCACGATCACGTCGCAGCGGCCCCCGCCAAGAGCCGCCTTCAGCGCAGCATCGTGTCCCTTGACGGGGCACGAGTTGGTGACGTACATGTCCAGGGCAACCGTGCGGGCCCCGGCGCTCCGAATGCGGGTGATGAGTCTCGCAAGGTCTACCCGCGAGATGCTGTCGCACACGCACTCAGCTGGCTTCGTCTCCTGGTAGCCCTCGATCTGCGAGCGTTGCACCCCGACGAGCACGATGTCGGGGTCGGGCGCAACCGGCCCCCGTTGGCGGATCAGCCGGTCCAGCATCGAGAACTCGAGCGGGGAGAGGAGGGGGGAGAGGCGGCACGCCGCGTAGGTCACGAGAAGCGTGAGGAGGAGGGCGGCAAACGCCTGGCGACGCACGAACTGGCACGCCGCCGACACGTCCGTCCGGATGGCCTTCGCCAGCGCAGAGAAGAGTCCCATCGAACTCACTGCTTCCCGCTTGTCGTTTCGGCAGTCGTCTGCCTATCCGGCGGGCCTGCGCTGGCGGCGTCGCCAGCGCCCTAGGGTGGATCGTGATTGGCCGCTCTCACCGCACCGTGCCACCTGTATCGGATGATAGCCACGCAACTTCGAAGGTCTACTTCGTGCCTGAGCGACGCGAATCCTGCCGACCGGCGCTTTGTGCCGTGTGAGTTCCGTCACACCTCCTTGCGCGTTCGGGGTCGTGCGACGCGGAACCCGATCATTGGGCTGCGGTTGGCGGGCGCGGCGGCGAGCCGACACGAGCACCGGCACTCAAAGTCGCCGGACCCCCAGCCACCCCCACGCAGCGACCGGCGAGCGGCGGCGGCCGGCGGCGGCGCCGACGAGTCAGCCTGGTAGGCGTCCTGGCACCACTCCCACACGTTCCCGGCCATGTCCAGCGCCCCGCACCAGCTCGCGTTGCGCGGCAGCGTGCCACAAGGCAGCGTGCGCTCCTGGCCGTGCAGGTTCTCCTTGCACTGGCACAGGCCCGCGTCCCACGCGTTGCCCCAGGGATACACGTGCCCTTCTCGGCCCCGGCCGGCGTACTCCCAGTACTGCTCGGGGGGGAGTGCGAGGTGGGTACGCTTGCAGAACTCCTTCGCCTCGTCCCAGGTCACCGCGGCCACCGGGTGCTGGGGGCCCTGGTCGTTGAAGCGAGGCGGCACGGACCCCATGACCAGTTGATACTGCCGAACGGTGACCGGCAGCCGGCCGATCCAGAACCCCTCGATCGTCACCCGCCTCACCGGCCTCTCATCGTCGCGCCCGCGGACGGAGCCCATCATGAAGGTGCCGCCCGGGACCCATGCCAGTTCGATCCCGCTCTGCTCGTTGATGATCGACACCGGCCCCCGCTTGCTCACCCACTGCGCATACGCCAGGGGATCATCGACCGGGCAGCCCTCGGCCGGCTCCTCATACCACGAGCATCCGCTCGGGAGGGCCAGCCCCGTATGGATCTCCGGCGGGGCCTCGACCGGCGCTGCCGCCGCCTCGACCGGCCGCGGCGCAGCTCCCGGTGCTCCCGCCGGCTTGATGTCGTTCGCCGCCAGCCCCGCCGCCAGCTTCTGGCGGACGCTCTCGATCCCTTCGGATGTCGAGATGTCTACGGCGGTGCCGATCGCCGCGAGCCACTCCCGGCCCGGGGAGCCCGACATGACCTCCGGGCGGGTGATGTTGTGGAGCACCGGGATGAGGGGCTTGCCCGCGGCGATCGCCCAGTCCACTTCCCGGTCCACCTGGGCGGACTGCAGCGACGCGCGGGAGATCAGCAGCAGCACGACCTCCGACTCCTCGATCGCCTGCAGCACCCGCCGCCACCAGCGCTGGCCGGGCACCCGGCAATCACGCTGGTAGTACCACGTGCCGTAGCCGTGGGTCTCCAGACCCCCGGCGAGTTCGCCCACCAGGTGCCCGTCTTCCTCAGCATAGCTCACGAAGACCTGGGACATCTTCCCACCGCCCGTGGTGCTGACGGCTCATGCGCAACAGTCGGCCCGTAGTTCGCGGGGCGCCTGCCCGTCACCTCCCCCGCCGCCTTCTCAGGTGGTACGTCGGGCACATCCCGGCCGACTTGGCCAGCGGCGTCTCTCCCACGTACTCACAGGTGAACTCCTCCACCCCCTCGGCCGCGGCGATGGAGGCGAAGCCGTACGTGGCGTACACGTGACCCGGGGGCGTGCTGGGCTCCAGTCGCGCGGCGCGAGTCACATGGGTCCCGATGTAGTCCGACTTCCCCGTCACCGGATTGGTGTAGGACCATACCGGGCCGGCGTGTAGGGCGACCCGCAGGTTCAGGTCCTCCGGCA
>VGFC01000400.1 GCA_016869045.1 Armatimonadota bacterium | reverse complement strand
GCTGTTATTCGCCTTGAAGAGCGGGTCGAAGTCCTTGACCTGAGGTGTCCAGTCGTACTTCGCGCGGATCAGCTTCGGGAGGCCGTCGGCATCCTTGTCGACATCGATCGTGAGGCCGGGCACCTCCGCATCGCCGAAGACACCGCTGATGATCTCCCACAGGTCGATGCAGCCGAACAGCTTCGAGGCGGCGCCCTTGAAGTACTGGGCCGGGTCGAAGTTGCCGCCGGAGAAGTTGGCGAGGTCGTCGCCGACGGGACCGAACTGCCGCGACAGCCCGCCGAGGTTGAGGTTGGGGAGCGCCAGCCCGCCGCCCTTATCCCCGGGGAAGTTCAGCGGAGACTTGTCCACCATCTCGGCGAACACGCTGCCCTTGTTGGTGACGTTCTGCCAGGCGTTCTGGACGTAGACCTCGGCGATCTTGATCGGCACCGCGGCGTTCTGCCCCGTCACGACGACAGCGGCCGGGACGCGCACCTCGGCGCCCGCGACCGTCGGGTAGAAGCAGGGCTGGTTGGCCAGCCGCAGCGTCTCGAACGTGAGGCCTGCGGCGGGGTCGTCGGTCTCGGCGCCGAAAGTCACCGTCTCCGACTCGAGCGCCGTATCGCCCGCCTTCGCGCCCTCGTTGTCCGCGAAGGCGATCTTCTGACCGAAGGTCGGCCGCTTCGTGCGCTCGGCGGGCGTCGTCGCGTTGTAGTGGGTGCAGACCTTGTCCATGAACTCGCGGCGGAAGCACAGCTCGTTCGCGGCGCCCGCGAAGATGAGGGGCGCGGTGAACTGGTGGCGCTCGCCGTCCCAGTCCTCCGCGATGAAGCTCCACTGGAAGTCCTCGCCCTGCACGCGCGCCCAGAAGCAGTCCTGCGTGGCGCCGCCCACGCCCGGCACCGCCACGTCGGGGGTCATCGTCAGCGTGGGCGTCATGCGCGTGAGCAGCGTGACCTTGCGGAAGGGCATGCGCCGACCGTCGTTCCTCTGGCCGGGCGCCGCGTAGGTCTTCTCCGGCTCGCGCACGATGATGTAGTAGCGCTGGCGGAGATACGCGATGCTGCTGTTGCCCGAGACCTCGAACTTGCGCTCCGTCACCTTCACCAGCGCCGCGCGCTGGCCGAAGGGGAAGAGGTAGCCCATCTCCACGACCTTGACGTACTGGTCGCGGCCCATCGTGGCAATGTGCTGCCACTCCTCCAGGGAGAGCCCGTGGCCCAGCGCCAGCGGGTCGTAGCCGTAGCGCGTGTCGAGCCAGGCGCCCAGGGAGCTGAGCATCAGCTTCCTGGTGTCGGCGACGCGGACCTGGCACTCCTTCAGACGGTAGTCCGCCATCAGCCAGACGAGCTGGCAGCGGTCCCGCGCGTTCATCGACATCAGGAAGCCAGCCGGCGCGAGGAGTTCCGCATCCGAGTAGGGGCCGCGCTTGTCGTAGTCGGGGTTGTAGTCCGGCGACCAGATCGCGCGGAGGGTGTGGAGCTTGTCGTAGATGCCGGTGGGCTCGGAGACCTGCAGCACGCGGAACTGGTCGTCATCCCAGCCGTAGGCGTACTGGTCCTCGCGGATCGTCCCGTCCTGGGACTTCACCCCCAGGCGCGTGTGCCACAGCTCGACCCGCTTGTTGCGCGACACGCGGCTCAGCGAGTGCAACCAGCCCGCCGAGGCGTTCGGCGAGAGGATCAGCCGGTACGGCAGCTCGATCGCGGTCTCGGTCGGTTGGGGCTTGCCTGGCACCAACAGCCGCACGGCGCTGGCCGTGATCGTCGGCGCGGCCAGCTCCATGCGCGGCGCGAACTCGCCGGCCAGCCGCTGGGCGTCGACCCGCAGGCGCAGCGGCGAGATGGATGCCGGGCCGCCCGGCGGGCCCTCGGCGGGGGACAGGTCGCCGGGCGTCAGGCGTGGGATGACCTTGGCGGGAGTCCGACGCCCCTGCGGCCTGAGCGTCACGGGCAGGGGCGGCGGCAGCGCGGTCGGCGCCACGGACAGGTTGAAGTTCGACCAGTCCAAGAGCGCGGGCAGCGTGTACGGAATGGCGGTCGTGTCCTTGGGCACCTCGAAGACGAGGCGGCTCGGCCCGGACATGCGGCTCGGCACGGGAGGTGGCGTAGGCTCGTCGTTGCTCTCCTCGAGGAAGGCCCGCTCGCCGATGTGCTGCGGTGGGAAGTGCACGACGATGTAGGCCGTGTCATTCGGCTTGGCGCGCACGAGCTGCGCCGCCTTGCCGGCGCCCGTCTCCAGCCTCAGGTTGATGAACTGGAACGTCAGGTACAGCAGGTCGTCCTTGCGAAGGACGGGCACCGTGAAGGGCAGCAAGGCCAGGTCCGCGATCGTACGGTCCGGCCGCGTGAGGACCGTTCCCGTCGGGGGCTTCTCGGGCTGAACGTCCGCCGGGGGCTTGGGCTCCACGGGACGGCGCGGCTGAACGGGGGGCCTCGGCTGCTCGGCCGGGGGCTTCTCCTCCTCCGGCTTCGGGCGGACGACGGGTGGCCGGCGTATGGGTGGCCGCTGCGCCACAAGGTCGCCATCTGCCACAAACGACACGCGGACCGGGGCGCTCGGGATCGCCGGGCCGACGACCGCTCCCGGAAGCGGCGCCGCGAAGCTCAGCAGCGCCGGCTCGCACCGAACCGAGGTAGCCGTACCGTTGCGGCGCGTGATCTCGAAGGGGTCCACATCCGGCCCGCCGCCGACCTGCAGCGTGCATCCGCCGCCGCTCAGCCAAGTCGGCTCGCGAACAAAGTCAGCCATCAGTGCCGCGTCGTCGCCTTCGGGGTCGAACGCCACCCCATACCGCGGGTTGCTCAGCGGCAGGGCGGCCGTTTGCCCGTCCACGCCCTGGAGATCGCCGCCGGGCGCGAACCGCAGCCTCGGCTCATCGCCGTTCGCCCTCGCCACCAGGGCCTGCGCCAACGCGCCGTCGCGCTCGCCCGTCTCCAGCGCCACCACGTCGAACGCGCTGCCTGCCGCGGCGATCCGTGTGCCTTCGGGCGTAGGGAGAGAGGGGAGAGGCCACTCCTCGTCGCCGCGCTCCAGGCTCAGCAGCGTCCGCTGCGCCGGCGGCTCGGCCATCAGGCTATCGGCCTGTGACGCAAGCAGGGCGATGGTCAGCGCATCGCCGCGCAGCCGCGCGTCGAGCCCGGTGACCGACGCAACGCCCTCGCCCTCCAGCCGCAGCGTCCAGTCCGGGCAGAAGCTCGCCTCACCCGCTGCCGCCTCGATCCTCCCGCTCGCCCCGACGCTACACAACGCGCCGGGAGCCCTCACCTCGCCCCGGGCGGGCTCCGCGCCGGCCAGCCATGCCTCGAACGGCACTTCAGCCTCCAGGCCGCCAAAGGCGTGCTTGATCCTCATCCGCCAGCCCACCAGGCTCCGCCGAATCACGCAGACGAAGTCCGCGGGCACATCCGTGCCCGGGTACTTGGCGCCGGCCAGCCCGATCGCGATGCGGCCGTCGCCCTGCGTGTAGCGGAGCTTCGGCTCGCCCGCGAACCGGCGCGCGTCGATAACCCAGCGCTCCTGCCCGCCGAGGCTGAACACGAGACGCTCGCCTCTCGCAGCGAACCGGAACGGTCCGCGCGCCCCCGACCCGAGCTGCTTCCCGCCCGGCGGCAAGGCGACAGCCGCCGCACCGGCGATGCCGAGCAGCTCGCGGCGAGACACGGTGACGGGTTCGGGCGACGTGGCGAGTCGGGAGAGCGTGGGTTCGGGCGGCGGAGTTCGGGGAAGTCTCTGACGGCGCAATGCAAACAGGTTCAACCTGTTCGGCGGCATGGCATCCCCCTCCCGGCGTGCCGTACCTCAGGCTGGCATGTTGTTCTGTAGAACCCCACCGATGGTTCGTTCAGTGCCCGGCAAGTTCCTTCAGCTCAAGACGCGACATGCGTCACACTCGTTGGACCACTCCGTGGGGGCCGATAGAGAGCGCAGAGCGGGGCACCGGTCGGGGAGGGTCAAGGGGTCGCGCGAACGTCCGCGTACAGCGGGACCTGGATACGCTCCTCTCCAGGGAGGTCGGTGGTGACGAGGAGGGTGGTGTCGATGACACCGGGCTCACCGACTACTCGGAGAGCTTCGACTTCGACCGCCTGCGGGGCAGCAGCGTGCTCGCGCAGGTCGCCGCCTGCATCATGGGCGTCGATCAACCCGACCGGTCGAGCGAAGGCCGCCGCGTCTCCTGCGGCAAGGCCAACCTCGGCCCCCTCCCCGAGCCCTTCGGCTTCACCATCACCGACGCCGGCCTCACCTTCGGGCCCCCACCCGACGACCACCACCAAACCAGCCGCCTCGACGAAGCCAAAGCCTTCCTCCGTCGCGCGCTGGCGGACGGGCCACGGCCGGCGAATGAGATCAAGGAAGGAGCGAAGGAGGAGGGGATCAGTGAACACACCCTCCGCAGAGCGAGAGCCGATCTCTGCGTCGCCCACCGTCAACCGGGAGTCCAGACGCGATGGCTGTGGGCGCTCAACGTGGAGTCAGAGAGGAACGTTGGTTGACATGGTCAAGTTGGTCTAGTAGCTCCTCCGCTGCAACCTGACCAACATGACCAACTCAACCATCACAAACGACGAGAGGCCGTGCGAGAAGGGGAGGGGGCGACGAGGCCCCCTCCCCGCGAACGTGGGGAGGGCGCATACGAGGGGTCTACTGCTCACGCCCCGCTAGCGCCTACGACGGTCCTTGGGGCGTTCCTGGACCTCGCGGCTTGGGTGTCGCCGTTCACGCTAGAGAGGCCCATCCTCCAGTGCATCGTGCTACGCCCCGCTAGGCAATGATACCGCCCTCTCTGAGAAGCGATACGTACCCCTCGTAGGTCATCGGGCAGTCTACCAGGTCTCGCACCTGCTGCATTGTGTGGAGCTTGAGTTCCCTCTTCACGAGCAGAAGAAGATCACGCGTGTACACCGTCTTGCCGTCGTGGCTCACCTCGGTCCAGACGGATGTTCGCTTGTCGTTGACGTACAGTATGAGCTTGCGGTGTGCGTTGTTATCCACACGAAAACCCTTCGACTCAAGCCTAGCTCTGATCTCCTTCCCTGACCGCGCCCACATCGGCTATGACTCCCTGAATATGCTCAAGAGCGCCTGCTTCAACTCCATCGCGTCGGCGGAGAGTTCGTCATCCTGCGCCATCGCATAGGTTCGCCACAGCCATGCCAACTGCGGAGCGATGCGCTGCTCCGCATCATCGTATGACTCCCCGCTGTGCGATACGATACCGAGGCTAGGGTGTTCGAAGGACACCATCCCATCATGGGATTCTACAGAGAGTAGAAGCGGAGCAGTGGCGCATAAACGCGTATCTCCGTCAACCACCTCGCTGATCTCTACCGGCATGAGGTGGCCTGCAATCGACGCCATCAGAGCGGCCCGCAGCTCTAGCGATGCTTCGAGTCCAACGACGTCCTCCTGCGTCTCCTTCAGAAGTGCGGTGAGCACCCAGGTCTCCGATCTTAGGGTCTCAACCTCAGATTGTAGCGCCGCAGTCTGCTCTGACTGGCGGAGTCTCCTGGTGAACGTCGGTCGAGCGACCGTCTGCCGATGCGATACGAACTCCACCTCCGGCTCAGGCTCATCGGGCCGGTCCCAAACGAACCAGTTCCATCCAGCGGGGAAGTTGCGCCGGCTTACGGTAGTGCTCGGGCGGCCCTGGGTAGGCACACTGAAGTCCGGGATGGAGTCACTCACCATCGGAGGCTTCCTTCTTCTGCTGCTTCTGCTGTTCCCTCCACGCCTCCAGTTGCTTCTCCACGGCCCCCACCAGTCCGCCGGCCACTCGCACAGGGAGGAAAACGCTCACCGCTGCCGGAGCCTCCACCTCGGATAGTGATTGCGACTCGTCTCCAACGGCATGCACCCCACCTCGTTCTGGGTCGATCAGGCAGAACCTGATAATGATCTCCGTCGGCGTCATCTGGGTGAACGCATGGTTGGCAAACACCGTCGGCGAGTCCGGCGGAACGACGAGGTTGATCTTGGTCGGCATCTGTCGTCTCCTCCCCCGCGTCCTAGCTACGCGGCACGCACAATAAGGCGCGGCGACTCCGACTGTTCGTCGGTTGGTCGCAACCACCTTCCTCCAGCGGGCTCTCTAACCACAGAACGTCCGCCGCCGAGGAATGGTTCGCCCGCGAAACGAAGGACGCCCTGTAGTCGCCGTGGGTCTCCCGTTCCCCGGCGTCTCCGGGTCGGACCTAGCCAAGCATGCCCTGGCCCCCCTTCTTCCGCCCCCTCGTCAGCGGCCCAGGGCTTGGCGCACGGGCTCGGGCTGGTGGGAAAGGTAGGCATGCTCACCCGGGAACCCCCAGCGCCCCGGCCTTCTCGCGAGCCGGGGCGCTTCTCCTCGCGCCGCAATCGGGGCTAAAGCCCCTCCCACTGTGGGGGATCGGCGCGGGCTACTCGTCCAGCTCCCGGATCTCGACCTTGCGGAACTCGACGGGATGGCTCTCGGACTGCAGGGAGATGTAGCCTCCGCGCAGCATCTTGTCGCCGCCGGCCGCCTCGATCAGCTTCTTCGCATCCCCGTCGTTCTCATCGAGTTGCGACTGCTCGTACTGGAGCACGACCTGGCCGTCGATGAGGTGCTTGATGACGCCGTTGCCGTGGACCTCGATCTCGACGGTCACCCACTGGTCGCCGTGATAGGTCTTGGAGGACGAACCCGTGCAGTGCGGCGTGAACAGTTTCCCGTCCATCACGACATTGGTGCCGGGGGTGCAGAGGTTGGCGGTCGAGCGCGGGTCGGTGCCGTTTCCGCCGAGGAGCTGCACCTCGATGGAGACGGGGAAGCTCTGGTCCACCCTCATGCTCTCGGGCGACTGGCAGTGGA